>NZ_CP157355.1:2606303-2932091 GCF_040047665.1 Chitinibacter sp. FCG-7 | reverse complement strand
AGTAATCCCGATGTCGCCATGAAAAGCGCCTGCCGTCTGGTGCGCAATCGAGGCCACATTGGCTTTCCAGCCAAAGCGGCCAAGCATTTCTTGTTTGGCAAAATCATCAAACACATAATTGGGCTGCCCGGCGATGCCCTTGCCCTCGGCACGCTGGCGTGTGGCGTTGGCCAGAATATCAGCCTCGGGTATTGCCTCCAACAGCCCGAGCCCTATCATCTGCGGGGCAATACGGGGGGAGAGCATAATGTCTTTATGCAGAGGGCCATACGCCAGCTGCGTAATGCTGTATGTCGGCTTAAGCAATTCATACGGCGTGCCGTCGGCAAACTGTCCGCGCACCGGCTCATAGCGGATATGCACTTTGCCTTCCGGCTTGACACCGGGAATCGCCCGATTATTCAGCTGCCCGCCATAGACCGGATCAGGCTGCGGATTCGGTTGACCCGGGATCGACAGCCGAATCAGCAAGGACATCGGCTGCTCGGCCGGGTTGCGCAGATCGGTTTGCAGGCCACGGCTAAAATCAGGCGGCGCACCACGGCCATCGAGCGCGTGACAGGCCCCGCAAGATTGCGCCACAAAATGCGGCCCCAGCCCATCGCGTGCGGTCGTGGACGACGGCGCTTCAACCCAGGCCTTTTTGAAAAATGAGTTCCCAACGACAAAATCGGTTTTTTGCCGATCCGACAGCCCCGGGTACGGCAGTGAAAAGGCATTTTTGCCATGATCGTCAATCGTCCCCACTTCACCGCCGGGCGCTTCCTCGGCCGGATCGTACAGCGCCAGCAAAGCCGCGCCCTCGAAAGCGAGCACCGAGCCTGCCAGCAGGCAGGTAATCAGGCCGAATGTCTTGTTCATACTCATATCCTTGAACGCCAAAACCCCAGCTCGGATGAACTGGGGTTTTCTGCGATAACTGTAGTGAAATTAAACGCTGGTATTCAAGCGTTTGATCCCCAGTGCTTTGGCGGCTTCAACCAGATTTTTGGTCTGGTTTTTCAGCGCGTCGACCACGGCTTGTACGCGTTTTCGGCCTGGTGCGTCTTTTTTGCCGATGATTTCGCGGTCAAACGGGGCCACAATCGCTTCGGCGTTTTTGACGCTCGTTGCCATATCACTGCTAACTGCATCGGCAACTGCCGCATTTTTCTGCGCGACCAGCTGCTTGAGGCTGGCTCCGGCCACCACTTCGCCGCTGCGACGCACAAAGCGGCCTTCCCACACGTTCTGGATGCCTTTGGCATTGCTGACAATATCGCGGTGCGTGTTATCCGAGAAGCACGAATGCTCGTCTTCCTGATTTTGCGTATCCAGCGCCACTTCTATGCGCTCACCTGCTAGCTCGCCACGGCTGAGCGTGCCCAGGCTGGTGAAGATTTTCTTGATGCTGTCATTGCCACCCTGCTCAAACTGGGCGCGGAAATTCTGCTGATTGGGCTGCCATTCTTTTTCTACGCTAGCCAAGTCATCCACCAGCATTTGCGTAACTAATTTCAGGTATTCGCCACGGCGTTTGGCGTTCGGTGCGGTGGTGTAATCGGTAAATGGGCGCTGGCCGGCGCTATCGCGGCTTAAATCCTGGCCCCAGAGCAAAAACTCGATGGCATGCCAGCCGGTGGCGATGTTTTCCTCGCCACCGCGCTCGTTCAGGCTGCGCAATTTGGCCTCGGTAATCGCGGACTTGCCATTGATAATGCCGGCTTTGGGTTTGCCTTTCACACCGTCGATATAGGCTTCATCCAGCGGCCAGGCGTTGATAAAGCCTTCAGGCCCGGTTTCCGAATCAATCGGCCCGCCGTAAAAACGGAATGCTTCGGTCTGACCATACCATTCACGCGCTTCCAGCCACGCTGCTTGTGCCGCTTTTAGCGTCTCCGGTGTTGGCGCAGCCAGAAAGGCGTTGATTTTGCCCTGCATATCGCGCGCACTGCTCAGGCTATCCTGGTAGCTTGCAGATACCAGCACAGAGTATTGCTTTACAACCTGCTGCTGATCTACATCAGCGGCAAATACCCCTGTTGAATATACAGCAACGCCGAGCAGCAATGCCATCGCGATTTTTTTCATTATCTACAGCTCCAATCAATACATGCAGTGAGGGATGAAACAGGCGGCGCAGCAAAGGCCCGCAATCAGCGGAACGATAACACAAACAAGATTCGTTCTCAATTAATAGCCAATACTGCTCATCTTAAGGCCAGAACACCAGATCGCGGACAAGCAAGCGAGGTCACGATAAAATGACAAAAATATTGCAAAATTGTGAATTTTTACACTGCAGCGCTGACCAAGTGCTGTTACCGATCAAAACTCGCGATAGTGAAACCATGAATCACCAGCAAATTAACAAAATCCACAATGCGGCTAATTCCGGCCGCCTTGAATTGATTCGGCTAGGCATTGCCCTGCTGTTTATTGTCGGCATCGTGCTCTATACCGCCGCCCGTGGCACCACACCCAGCCTGATGCTGATTGTGGCCTCGGTGATTGGTGCGTATATGGCGATGAATATTGGTGCCAACGATGTCGCCAATAATGTCGGCCCGGCCGTGGGCTCCAAAGCGCTGACGATGGGCGGCGCGCTGCTGATTGCCGGTATTTTTGAAGCCGCTGGCGCGATCATTGCCGGCGGCGACGTGGTGGCCACCATCCGCAGCGGGATTATTGACCCGACGCTGATTCCAGATAAACAGACCTTCATCTGGATTATGCTGGCCGCGCTGCTGGCGGGAGCCTTGTGGCTGAATGTAGCCACCGCAATTGGCGCGCCAGTCTCAACCACGCATTCCATCGTGGGCGCGGTGTTGGGCGCGGGTGTGGCTGCGGGTGGTATGGGCATTGCCGACTGGGCGCAAGTGGGCACCATTGCCGCCAGCTGGGTGATCTCGCCCTTGCTGGGCGGTATTTTTGCCGCGCTGTTTCTGTACCTGATCAAACGCACGATTACTTATCAGGAAAACATGATCGCCGCTGCTGCACGCATGGTGCCGCTGCTGGTGGGGCTGATGGCGTGGACTTTCACCACTTACCTGATGCTCAAAGGGCTCAATAAAATCTGGAAAGTGGATTTTACCGTCGCCGTGGGCATTGGCTTTGCCGTTGGTGCGCTGGTATGCGCAGTACTGCTGCCGATGATCAAAGCACGCATTAGCGAGGTGCAAAACACCAAGCAAAGCGTCAACAACTTCTTTACCATTCCACTGATTTTTGCTGCCGCCCTGCTGAGCTTTGCCCACGGTGCCAATGACGTCGCCAATGCCATCGGCCCGCTGGCAGCCATTAATGACGCGCTGATGAGCAGCGATGGCAGCCTGCACGACAAAGCCAGCATTCCGCTATGGATTATGGTGATTGGTGCGATCGGCATTTCGCTGGGTCTGGCGCTGTACGGCCCGAAAGTAATTCGCACCGTCGGCTCGGAAATTACCGAGCTCGATCAGATGCGCGCCTTCTGCATTGCACTGGCAGCAACCATTACCGTGATTGTGGCCAGCCAGATGGGGCTGCCGGTGAGCTCGACGCATATTGCCGTGGGTGGCGTATTTGGCGTTGGCTTTTTGCGTGAATACCTGAAAGCCAATCACGCCCGCACCATCGATGAAATCAAGGCCCACCACCCCGAGGACGATCAGGCCGCAATTGACGCGTTTATGCTGCGCTTTAACAAGGCCGGCGTGAATGAAAAAGCCGTGCTGCTGGCCGAGCTGAAAACCAAGGCCAAACAGCAGCTTGACCCGGCTCATTTTTCAAAAATGGAACGTAAAGGCCTGAAAAAAGTGTACCGCCAGGAGCTGGTAAAACGCTCGCAAATCATGAAGATTGCCGCGGCCTGGGTTGTCACCGTCCCCATCTCCGCCCTACTCGCCGCCATGCTGTACTTCATGCTGCGCGGCATGCTGCTAACTAGCTAGGAGCTGGCTGCTTTGATCAGCGCGATGTCCTGCCGAGGATAGCTTACTCGCAGATGCAAGCTATCCACAGAGATTCGAGTGTGATTACACACTTGGTATATATACGGCAGAGGCGGGATAAGCACAGAAAAGCCGGGGTAGATGAAATCATCGCCCCGGCTTTTATCAACAGTGGCCACAATCGCCGCTTGGCAAGAATTGAGAAATTGCTTAGCCGTTTTTCTCGATCGCATCAGCCGATACATGTTCGGCGGCTAGAATCTTGTCGACGCGGTGTCCATCCATGTCCACCACTTCCAGCGACCAGTTTTCCCAGTAAGTCACATCACCTGTACGCGGCATGCGGCCGAGCAGCAGCATAACCATACCGCTCAGGGTGTGATAGCTGTTTTTGTCTTCGTCCGGCATGGTGGTGAACGCCAGCCTGTCTTTCAGCTCAGGCACCGGAATCAGGCCATCGAGCAGCCACGAGCCATCGGCGCGCTGCACCGCCCAGGCGTCTTCCATGTTTTGCGGGGTAAATTCACCCGTGAGCACTTCCAGCACATCCTGCAATGTCACCAGACCTTGCACTTCGCCGTATTCGTCGACTAGAAAAACCATCTCGACGCCCGATGAGCGCATTTGTTCAAGTAGCTCTAGGCCGGTGAGTGTTTCGGGTACAAACACGCAGGGCTGCAATTGGGCGATAAAGTCGACGGGCTCGCTTTTCAGGACTTTTTTCAGGATTTCCTTGGTGCTGATTACACCCAGCAGATTTTCCAGCCCGTCACGGCAAACCGGAAAGCGCGAATAATCAGCCTGGGCAATGCGCGCCAGATTGTCCTGCAGCGGTTCGGCCAGATCGAGGTAGACCATGTCGCCGCGCGGAATCATCAGCGAGGTCACCATCCTATCGTCCAGCCGCAACACATTGCGCACCATGGTGTGTTCGTGCTCTTCAATCAGGCCCGCTTCGGAGCCCTCGGCCAGCATGGCGTCGATTTCATCTTGCGTTACGCTTTGCATGGCATTCTGGTTCGCGCCCAGCAGACGCAAAATGGTGCTGGTTGACATGCTCAGCAGGCGCACAAAGGGTCGCGTGATCAGCGCCAGCATTTGCAGTGGACGCGATACCAGCGTGGCAATCAGCTCAGGGCTAATCTGCCCTAGGCGCTTGGGTACCAACTCGCCCAGTACAATCGAAAAGTAGGTTACCGACACCACCACGCAGACTGTTGCGCTGGTATCGCTGAGGTTTTCTGGCAGGCCAAAGGTCATCAGCCAGTCGGCAAACGGCGCGGCCAGTACCGATTCACCAACAATACCGCTTAGCACACCAATGGAAGTAATCCCGATTTGCACGGTGGACATGAATTTGGTCGGATCAGCGCCCAGCTCCAGCGCCACTTTGGCGCCGGTATTGCCCGCCTCGGCCATTTTGCTCAAACGTGCTTTTCGCGCAGTCACCAGCGCAATCTCGGACATGGCAAAGACGCCATTGAGCAGAATCAGCCCGAGCAATATAAAGATTTCCATTGATTTGATTGGGTAATGAAGAAGTAGCAGATATTGTGCCACAGTCGGCAAAAACAAGCGGCGGACAATTATGGGATGCCAATGCGGCGGCGAGTGCAGAAAAACGACGGGCTATGGATTGGGTATATTGCCGCAATCAAACACTGAAAAGGGCTGCAGGGCAATACCCTAATTCAAGCTCAGCTGGGCGACCCATTTTTTGCGCAGTTGCCCGACATAGCCATTATCGCGCAGCAATTTATAGCCCTGATTGAATTTATCCAGCGCCCACTGTCCCTGCGGATGGCTGGTGCTAAAGCCAATGTAAACCAGCGTGGGCGTACTGGGGAAAGCCAGCTCGACCTGATCGGCAACGCCAGCGCTTTCGGCCCAGTAGCGCGAGCCTTGCAAATCGTTACCGATCACCAGCGCGGCATCAAGCCTGCCCTGCGCCAGCCGTTTCAGGCTAACCTGCTCGCTGCGGCCGGGGAAAAAAGCAGCGCCGCGCATTCTGGCCTGCAGCGCCGAATCGGCATATTCATAATCCTTCACCGTGCCGATGCGCAGCGGTTTACCCAGCTCGGATTCTTTTCTGGCCGCCAGCGGCCTGGCTTTGTGCTGAAAGTAAACGCCGTGAGCTTTGTATAAAGGCTCGTCGGCAAACTTCACTCGCCCTTCCAGCGCTTTTTCCCAAGCCATATTGAAACACGCCGCCACGCTGCCATCGAGCACCATAGCCTTGCAGCGCGAATACGGCACCACGCCCAGTTTGACTTCGATACCCACCGCTGCGTAGGCCGCAACGACCAGCTCATTGGTGTAGCCGCCACCATCGGCGCGAGAAAACGGCTCGGCAGCGTCTTCAACCAGAATTTCCAGCGGCTCGGCCATCGCTTGCGCCATAGCCTGTGCCATCGTTAATGGCAGCAGCAAACCCAGCAAGGGGCGGCAAGGCAAGCGAGTGGCAACGTGCATGGCTTAGCTCGGGATCAAAATCACTTTTATAGCGGAATAAAACCCCTGCAGTGATTAGGGTTTACCCCTAGCAAGGCGTAAAAATTCGCGTTAAATCAAGGCAGAACAAGGCCACAGCGCCAATACCAATGGCATAGATCCTGCGTAGCAGGTTTTAAATTTCACCCCATTTACGCAACAGATTGTGATAAACACCGGTCAGTTGCACTGCAGTCGGCGTATCGCCCAGCTCGGCGCGAATCTGGCGGATGCTGGTATCCAGATCAAACAGCAAGCCGCGCTCGCCCACATCCTTGACCATGCTCTGCAGCCACATAAACGAGGCCAGTCGCGTGCCACGCGTAATTGGCTCGACACGGTGCAGACTGCTGGATGGATACAGAATCAGATCGCCAGCGGCCAATTTCACTTCATGCAGGCCAAAAGTGTCTTCAATGACCAGCTCGCCACCGTCGTATTCGCTAGGGTCGGAGAAAAACAGCGTGGCCGAAAGGTCTGAGCGCACCCATTCGCCGGTGTCGGTAATGCGCCGCATGGCGTTATCCACATGATTGCCAAAAGTCATGCCTTCGCTATAGCGATTAAACAGCGGCGGAAAAATGCGCTTGGGCAGCGCAGCAGAAAAAAACAAATCGTTTTTTTCCAGCGCCACCAGGATCACCTTGCGTACCGCCACGGCTTGTTCATCGTCATTGGGCAGCTGCTGATTGTTTTTTACCTTGGCCGACTGGCTACCCGCCGTAATCCGGCCATCCAGCCACTGCGCCTGATTGAGGCGCTGGCGACAGTCTGCAACTTCAGCCGGGCTCAATACTTGCGGAATATGCAATAACATGATTTCAAGTCTCCGTATGGTGTTTTCATCATGAATCGAAGGCGCGCTTCAATCCATCATGAAAACAAACAGGGGATGATGACATCCCCTGTTGCTAATTGGCTATACCCTTAAGGGCATAGCCTTGAACTTCAATTAATATATAAGCTTAGAAGCTATACCCTACACTTACACGAGCAGAGCGACTCATACCCGGTACTGCGAAGCCGCCGTACAGGCCTTCGTAGTGTTTGGTATCAAACAGATTGTAAACGTTCAGCTGTACGTTCAGATCACGGTGTTTCCACTCGGCCATGGCATCCCAGCGCACGAAGGCAGGCAGATTGGTCACATTGGCCAGACTGGTATAACGTTTGCCCATGGCGTTAAAGCCACCACCCACTTTCCAGTTGCCGTCAATCTGGTAGGTAGTCCAGAAGTTGGCAGTGTGGCTAGGCACGTTATCCGGGCGCTTACCCAGATTGGCTTGTTGCGATGCCAATGGGCCGACTTTGTCGATTTTCGCTTCCATATAGGCGATACCGGCAAAGACTTGCCATTTGTCCGTGATACGGCCCGCGCCTTCGAGCTCGATACCGTCGGTATGGCGTTGGCCTGATAGTACAGCTGGTTTAATCACGCCCACTTCGATATCAGTTTGGCGCTCATTGGTTTTGATCGTGCGGAACAAGGCAGTACGCAAGGCCAAGTCGCCGCCCAGCAGCGTCCATTTTGCACCCACTTCGTAGTTGGCGTTTTTCTCAGGCGGCGTCATTGAGCCGCGCACATCGGTCGAATACGCTTCGGCCGATGGGTTGAACGATGTGCCGTATGAAGCGTAGTAAGACTGCTGCGCATCAGGCTGGTAGATCAAACCGGTACGCCAGCTCCACACATTATCAGTACGGCTCACATCAGGCTGATTTGGCGGCGTTGCGGTCAGGCTCTTGCGCTTGGTTTCAGCTTTGAAGTTGTCGTAACGTGCGCCTAGCAACACTTTCCACTGGGTATTGAGTGAAATCATGTCCTGGAAATAGATTGCGGCGGTATTGGCCGTTGATGTATCAGCTTGGGTTCTCACTGGCTCATCACACTTAGGGCGACCGCTGGTCACAGGATTGCCCACGGTGGTGGTCGGCGCGGTGCAGCTGGTGGTAGCGCCCGTGTTGCGTTGAACGCGGCTGAAACTCACCAACTCTTCGCGGGTCAGCTCCACACCGGCCAGCACATCATGACGGATGGTGCCAGTCTCAAAATCCCAAATCAGATCGGTGACGTTGGAGAGAATTTCCTGCTCGCGTTCACGCAATTTGAAGCTACGCCCGATTACGGTGCTGTCGCTCAGCGCTTCATTGCGATTGGCAAAACGCAGACTCGGTGCGCTAGCGCGCAAATCCAGATCATACTGGCCGTAGCGAGTGCTGTTTTTCAGCTGCATATTGGGCGCGATCTGATGCTGGATGACCGCACCGAGTACGTCGGTTTTGGTTTTTTCCGAGTCGAAATCTTTCAGGCCGTAGAAGGTATTCACCCGATCAATCGGCGTGTTTGTGCCATGCACCGATGCGCTGACGTTGTAGTACGGCACACCGTAATCAGGCACATTGTCTTCGCGGTAGTGCAAAGCATTCAAGGTGATTTCGGTTTGTTCGCCAATCCCGAATTTCACGCTCGGTGCTACGCCGTAGCGGTTCATTTCCGCGCCTTCACGGAAGCTGCCGCCTTTTTGACCCATCACCACCACACGCGCCGCAGCGGTTTCGCCGATTGAGCGATTGACATCTACTTCACCGCGGTAGAAAGCATCGGTACCAATGGTGCCGGTCAGTTGCGTTAGATCGCCACGGAAGGCCTGTTTGCTCACCTGATTAACAATACCGCCCGTTGAACCACGGCCATAAATCATCGAAGCCGGGCCGCGCAATACTTCTACCGAATCGGTCTGGAAAGTATCGCGGTTGTATTGCGCCGAGTCACGGAAGTTATCGACGTACAGGTCGTTAGAAGCAGCAAAACCGCGAATACGGATGCCGTCACCACTACTACCACCTTCGGCGGCATTGAATGTTACGCCAACGGCATTGCGCAGCGCTTCTTTCACGGTATTGGCATCCTGATCGTGCATCAATTGCTGCGTGATGCTGGTGATCGATTGCGGTACATCACGGGTATCTTGCTTAGTACGGCCTACAGAAACGGTTGGCGCCACATACGTATCGGCAGTACCATTTTTATTTGCTACGGGCGCAGCCACTTCAACCGGTGCCAGCACAGCGTCGGCGGCGTGCGCGCCACCCGCTACCACGCCAAACAGCGCGGCTGCAGCCGGGTATTTCGCCAGATGGCGAACACCAGTTTTCTTTTTGTGTATCTCTCTCATGGTTTTCTCTAGTGTGTTGACAAAAATTAATCGACAAAAATTGGGCAAAAAAAGGGCGGGATCAACCCGCCGTGTGCTTGTTAATCAGATCAAAATCGTATTCAGGGCGTAAAGCCAGAACAGCAGCAGGCGCGAGGCCTGCAGCCAGTTCGGTCAAAAACTGTGTTCAATATTCCAATGAGCTTCATAACACTGCTGCAGAGGCAGACTCCTGATTTAACAAATCCACGGCCTTGATCCCGCCGTTCAAGCGTGCTCTTTATTTAGCCGTGCCCTCGCCGCTGGTCATCAGACCAATGCGGGTCAAGCCAGCGCGCTGCGCTGCGGCCATGGTTTGTGCGATCCGTTCGTACTGCACGGTTTTATCAGCGTACAAGTGCACTTCGGTCAGCGGATCGGCGGCAAAGGCAGCGGCAAAACGCGCATCCAGGCTTTCTGGCTGTACCGGCTTTTGATCGTCGAGCAGGCCACCTTCGGCTTGCAGCGTCAGCTTGATTGGCTGCTTGGTTTGCTCAACCACCGTGGTGCTGGCCTTGGGCAATTCAACGCGTACGGCATGAGTCATGACTGGCGCAGTCACAATAAACACCACCAACAGCACCAGCATCACATCAACCAGCGGGGTGGTATTGATCTCGGCCATGGGAGCCGCATCATCAGAAGAAAAACTACCGAACGCCATGACCGCCCTCCGTTAGCAACTGGGCATGCAGATCATGCGTAAAACCATCGAGTTCCTGCGCAAAACGGCGATTGGTACGGATAAAAGCGTTGTAAGCAATCACTGCTGGGATCGCCACAGCCAGGCCCGCCGCTGTAGCCACCAGTGCTTCACCAATTGGCGCCGCCACTGTGCTCAGCGAGGCGCTACCGCTGGTAGCAATCCCCACCAGCGCGTGATAAATACCCCATACCGTGCCAAACAAGCCAATAAATGGCGCAACCGAGCCAGTGGTTGCCAGCCAAGTCAGGCCACGTTCCATCTTGGCGGTTTCCTGGCTCAGCTTGGTGCGCAGATTGCGCACCAGATAATCATCCAGCGACACCGCCTTACCCAGACCGCCACCTTCATGCGCACGGTAGTGACGCAGGCTTTCGGCACCGGCACGCGCCAGCTTGGCTGCAGGCGCCTGGTGTTTGGCGGCCAGATTCAGTGCTTCCTGCCAGTCGCTCGCCTCCCAGAATGAGCTCATAAAGCCCTGCTGATGGCGCTTCATCACCCACAGCAAACGCGAGCGCGCAATAATCACCACCCAGCTCACCACCGACATCAGCACCAGCAAAGCAAAGACCGATTGCAAAATCGGATCACCCGAATGCAAAACCAACGATAAATCCATCACTAACCTCAAGTATTCGGTTTCAAAAATTTGATCGGCACTATGACAGTACCGGCTACTGCAACATCACCGCGTTTGGCGGGGACAAAGCGCCAACGCTGTACAGTTCTTTCCGCGCTGGCATCCAGCCGCGCATAACCGCTGCTTTTGGTGATCTCTACTTGCTCGGTCAAACCGGCAGCATTGACCCGCACACGCAGCAACACCGTGCCGTATTCACCCAGCGCAGCGGAAGCTGGCGGATAAGGCGGCTTGGGGTTGCTTAAATAATTTGCATGAAAACTCGGCTCGCTCACCACCGGCTCGGCCTGTCGGCTCTGCCCTTCCTGACCGCCGCTGGACGGGGCAGCCGCCGAATCATTGGCCGTTTTGCTGCTGCGATCCGCTACTTCTTCGGTTTGCGTGGCTTTGGCAGCGGCCACTTCCATCGTTGCGCTGCGCTCTGGCGTTGCCTCTTGTTGCACACTCGGCGCTCGCACCTTGCGCTCCTGCACTTTCTGACGAACCGTCTGGCGCACTTCCTTGATCTTCTGCTTGATCTTGGGCTGCGCCTTTTGTGGCTCGGGCTTGGGTTCAGGGGCGACTTCGCCCATGGCCAGCGGCACGGCCTGCATAAAAATCGGCTCTTGCGGCGCCTGCGGGCGCTGTGCTTGTGCGAGCAGATAAAAGGCGGCGGCATGCGCCAGCACAACCCCGGCTACAGTTTTTTTGCTATCGAGAATCATTCCCACATGTTACTGGCAACCATTCTCATTTGCAATGAATTTCTGTTAACAATTCACGTCGTAAGGCGTTAATTTTTACCATGGAAATAAAAATGAAAGAATCATGAAATAAATAGGTATACACAGGTAAACAAGTAACAATATGACTGAGCGAGCAATACCCACTCCATGTATTCGACTCCTGCTCGCCGCGCCATCATGCGTAGCGCCCAACTCAAGCCCGCGCCAGCAGAGCCCCGCGCGCAGCCTCGACCAGACGGCGCGAAAGCCGCTCCAGACGCGGCGATTGCACCTTCCAGTGGTGCCAGTACAGCGTGACATCGGTGGGCTGCTGCGGAGCCAGATCAATTAACTCACCACGCGCAATCAAGGGATCGGCCTGCAGATGCGGCACCATCCCGCTGCCCAGCCCCAGCAGGATTGATTGCAGATACGGCTCGCTGGCCGGTACGTGATGTTCGGGATATGCCCCGACCCGCAAGCCAAATTGCTGCTCCAGAAAGCCCGCCTGCAAAGCATCCTTGCGGTTAAACACCATCACCGGAGCCTGTCGGGCCGCATCGCGCGTATAACCCCGGGCAAACCAGCGCGCATGAAACGCCGGCGAGGCCAGCATGCGATAACGCAAAATACCCAGCTCATGCACCACACAGCCTTGCATGGCATGCGGCTCGGCCGAGACACAGGCCAACGCTTGCCCTTCCTGCATCAGCGCATAGGTGTGATCCTGATCGTCTACCGTCAGGCTGATCAGCACATTTTCGGCAATCAAAAAATCGCTCAACGCCGGCAGCAGCCAGGTACTGAGCGTGTCGGCATTCACCGCCAGTGGCACCGTTAGCGGTGCAGCCGCTTCACCAGAAAAACTGGCCAGAAAATCCTGCTCCAGCAATCTGGCGCGGCGCAAATACTGCAAGAGCTGCTGCCCCGCCATGGTGGCGCGACAAGGGCGCGAGCGCACCAGCAGCGGCACACCCAGCTGCACTTCCAGCTGGCGCACCCGCTGCGACACCGCCGAAGCGGTCAGATGCAGCGCGCTAGCCGCCTGCTCGAAGCTGCCGCTATCGATCACCGCCAGCAAAGCTTCAGCGTGTTTGTAGTCAAACTGCATGGCGCACCCAATATTAAGAATTTTTTAATCTAGCAAAGATAATTTAAATATTCTTTATATGGCAAGCGGCAGTTAGCACAATAGACCCAAGTTTTTCAGCATTACGTGGGCGCAACAGGGCCCTTTCCATCCACATTGACGATCAATACATACGTGAAGGTTTAACATGGCAAACAGCGTTTTTTTTCAGGGCATGGCTTTATGCGCCAGCCTGATTATGGCGATTGGGGCGCAGAATGCCTTTATCTTGCGCCAGGGCATTAGCCGCCAGCATCTGTTTATTGCGGTCATCACCTGCATTGGCTGCGACTTTTTGCTGATGTCAGCGGGCGTGCTGGGCATGGGCAAGATTTTGCAAACGCTACCCGAGCTGCAAAGCTGGATGGCGCTGGCAGGCGCGGTATTTGTATTCTGGTTTGGCTGGCAAGCGCTACAAAAAGCCATCCGCCCCGGCCAGCTGCAGATCGACGATGCAACCCGCAGCGCCAGAACAGCCAAAAGCGTGGTCGTCGCCGCACTGGGCTTTTCGCTGCTCAATCCGCACGCGATTCTGGATACAGTGGTGCTGGTCGGCGGCATTGGCGCGCAGCAGGCGCCTGCCAATCAGCCTATTTTTGTGCTGGGTGCGGTGAGCTTTTCCTGCTTGTGGTTTTTTTCGCTGGCTTATGGCGCGAGCAAACTGGCCCCGCTATTTGCCAAACCCGCAGCGTGGCGCGTACTGGAAGCTCTGATTGCGCTGATGATGGTGGCGATTGGTATTTCATTGCTCAAAATGGCCTAAATATTGATTACTTTTTAATCAGCAACAACTAAACCCGTCAGAACAGGGGCTTAGCGCATTCATCCACAGCTTACCCACCCAGCTATGCCAGCAATGCGTGGAAAAGATGCCCCAATTGCCCCGCTGCTGCTGCTTTTTGCAGCAATCGGCAAACTGCCATGCAGATCAGCCAGTTAGCCCAACTATCCACAAGTGCGCCGCAATTTTATCCACGCCATGGGTGGATAAGAGCGCAATCGGCTTGAACTCGCCTGTGGACTAAGCCACAATCGGTATGGCATGTATAGCGCTGCAACGCCCTGCTAACGGCGCTGCAGCCTTATACCCCCTTGGGTAATCGGCTGCTGCTGCGGAACACCGCCATTCACCCGCTACCCAATCCCTGCACTTCACCGGGCCTGATCATGAATATTGAAAAAGTTATTTTCGGATTTTTTATCCTGCTGGCGTTTACGCTCAATTTCGGTTTTGTGCTGGGTGAAATTGATGTACCGCACCAACACGATGTGTTTGAGCTATTTCTGGCGATAGTGATCAACTTTATCGCCACGGCGCTGAAGTTTGGCGACCGCACCCAGGTGGGCGCGCTGCACCTGGCCACCAGTCTGGTCGCCGATTTGCAATTGATTACCGCATCGCTGGTCTGGGGACATGCGGTGTATGTCTCCGGCGTGGGCATGACCCCAGCCGTGACGTCGATGGTGGTGTCGTTTGCCGCTGGCGCACTGGCCGCCAATCTGGTGTCGGTGGTGCTGCTGATTGGTGAAACCCTGCAGCATCGTCGCTAAAGATGGACGGCATATTCTTTCTGATGCTACGGCGCCTACGCGCGCCGATTGTCACGCTGATTGCCATTTACGGCATCGCCGTGCTGGGCTTGGTGCTGATCCCCGGCATTGATGCCAATGGCCAGCCCTATCATATTGATTTTTTCCACGCGTTTTATTTCATTAGCTACACCGCCACCTCAATCGGCTTTGGCGAGATACCCAACCCGTTTACCTATCAGCAAAGGCTGTGGGTCTTGTGCTGTATTTATCTGGCGGTGACCGGGTGGGCGTATACGATAGGCTCGATCTTCGGCCTGATGCGCGATGAATCGCTGCGCAAAGCCATTGCGCAGGCGCGCTTTCGCAATAAGGTACAGCGCATTAGCGAGCCTTTTTATCTGATTTGCGGCTACGGGCAGACTGCCCGGCTGTTGTGCAAGGTGCTCGATGATCTGGACATTCGCTTTGTCATCGTCGAGCAGCGCGCCGAGCGGGTGAACGAGATTGCGCTGGCCAATTTCAAATTTGACACCCCCAGCTTTGCAGGCGATGCATCCAACCCCGAGCTATTGAAAATCGCCGGTATCGAGCACAAACATTGCATTGGCATTCTGGGTATTACCGGCAACGAAGAAGCCAATCTGGCCATTGCCATCAGCGCCTACGTCTTGCGGCCCAAGCTGCTGTCGATCTGCCGCAGCCGCAATCAGGCCGTAGCCGAAAACATGGCCTCGTTTGGCACCAACAAGGTGATCAATCTGTTTCAAACCGTAGGGCGCAAATTCAGCCGCCGCCTGCAGCAGCCGATGATTTCGCGCGTTTGCGACATTCTGGCTGATTTTCCCGGCAAAACCATTACCGAGGAGCCCAGCCCGCCGATAGGCCACTGGGTGATTGTGGGTTACGGGCGCTTTGGCACTGCGGTGCATAAATCATTGCTGGCTGCCGGGTGCACCGTCACGGTGATCGACCCCGAACCGCAAAGCGATCTGGATCATGATCACTTTATCCTCGCGCTGGGCGTTGACGCCGCATCGCTGCGCCAAGCCGGCATCGAGCGCGCCGTAGGGCTGCTGGTCAGTCACGATCACGACGCCAACAATCTCTCGGCGCTGGCCACCGCACGCGAAATCAACCCAGCGCTATTTACCGTAGCGCGGCAAAACCTGACGCACAATCACCTGCTATTTGAAGCGTTCAAACCCAATATCACGTCGATCCGCGCCGAAATCATCGCGCACGAATGCCTGCGCGCCATGGAAAACCCGCTACTGGCCGACGCCATGGCGCTGATCCAGCAGCAAAGCGAAGAATGGGCGCAAAGCCTACTGCCGCAATTGCTCAACCTGTGCCACGGTGAAGTGCCGGAAATCTGGCGCATCCGCTTCAACGCCCAGAATGCCAGCTCGGTACACGCCATGCTGGCGCAACCCGTGCCGCCGCTGCGCATCGGCCATTACACGCACGACGCACTGAACCACGGCAATACGCTGCATTGCCTGGCGCTACTACACCGACATGCGGGCCACGACCAGCTACTGCCCGGCAGCGAAACGCTGCTGCAATTTGGCGACGAGCTGCTGTTTATTGGCGACCACCACGCCCGTCTGGCGCATAGTGCCGTGCAGGAAAGCATTGCCCTGCTCGACTATATCCGCACCGGCGAAGAGCAGGCACAAAGCTGGATATTCCGCCGCATCGCCCAATGGCAGAAAGACCGGCAAGCGAGCAATCAAGCCAGCAACGACACCCAAACCAGCACTGAAACCGATTAAATACTGATTAAAATATAATCAGCACCAGAATAGCCATCAGATACAATCACTTAAGCCGCTTATCCACAACTTACCCCAGCAACTGTCCTGTCCGGCACGGGATAAGTGGGGAAAAGGCGGGATAATAGATCAAAAAATAGGCAGCGCAAGAAAACCCCATTGCGACAAGCGCTTAGCCCACTTACCCACAGCCTATACATTTTCTTATGCACGCCACTTGTGAATTGCCTAGGCTTAGTCGCAAGCAAGGCAATGGGATAAAATTCGCCCTGCTGATACCGCCGCGATGTATTTGACTGCAAGCATTCGTACGCAAGGCTTAGCGGGCAATACATCGAGATTAACTGCCAGGACTCAATCAAAACCCGAGGTCAACATGCAAAAATTCGCTGAAATCCAAGCCCGTGCCATTGAGCGTAAAGGTGGCGCACAAGCTTTGCAGGATTTATTGCCCTCGGTGGCGAGCGAGGCACAGTTTTTGGCGCTACCCGATCACCGAATTCTGGCAATGATGTGCAAAGCCATTAATCAGGCCGGCTTTAACTGGACAGTGATTAGCAATAAATGGCCGCAGTTTGAGGAGGCTTTTTTCGGTTTTGATGTTGATAAGCTGGCGATGCTATCCGCCGAGCAATGGGAAGCATATTGCAACGACACGCGCGTGGTGCGGCATTGGCCGAAGATTAAAGCGCTGATGGAAAACGTGAGTTTCGTGCAGGCGTATAGCCATGAACACGGCAGCTTTGCGCGCTTTCTGAACACATACCCTGCCTCGCGACAAGTCGAGCTGATGGCGTTTCTCAAAAGCCACGGCAGCCGCTTGGGCGGACAAACGGGGCAATGGTTACTGCGCTACATCGGGAAAGATGCGTTTGTTTTAACGCAAGATGTGGTATTGGCGCTGCAGTTGGCAGGACTGGATATTCCCGATCAACCAACGAGCAAACGCGATTTAAATAAAATCCAGCAGCTATTTAATGACTGGGCCGATGAAACCGGCCTGCCCTACACGCATCTAGGCAAAATCGCCGCCTATTCGGTGGGCGTGAATTACGAAAGCCAGCTAATTCAGCATGAAAGTAGCAAATTCAAAGCGGTGATTGAGTAAGCAATAAACAGGCACAAGCACATGCCCGATTGCGCGCATTGATCATCCCGGCGATCAACAGCTGCTGAGCGGGCATTGCAGAGCAACATTGGCAGGGTATATTAATGCAAGCGTTTACAGCACTGTCCTAGCTGGCAATACGTAGGCATGCATCTGAATAATGAGGCAGAATTAACTGGTGAGCTCAGCAGGCAACGGGCTTTTTACACAAATCAGCGGCGCAGTGCCGCTGGTAGAATGGCTGTATGAGCAAACCTGCACCTAACAAGTACAAAACCACCCACTGGCCAAGGTATCACGCTGCTTTGAAATCACGTGGCGTATTGATGATTTGGCTCGATGCAAAGCTGAAATGGGTTGCTGAACCGACTGGCAAACGTGGACGAGCCCCTACTTTCAGCGACGACGCCATTCAGTTTTGCCTCACTATCAAATGCCTATTCGGCCTCACATTGCGCCAAGCCACTGGCATGGTTGAAAGCCTGCTGCAGCTCGCCAATTTAGATTGAATCGTCCCTGATTATTGTATAGGGTCTGCTGACGTTGGGTTAACGGTCGCGCTGGCGCGATATCCGTAGCCAATCTTGGCCGTGATGCGCGCAATCTGCCCATGCTAACATTACAAAAACTCGTTGTTTTTATGCTGATTACCTTACCTGACTCATAGTAAGCATGGAAACAATCAATAGTTGTCGCTTATGATTGCAGGCCAAGTCAGCACAAGAGACAGCAGTATGACTGCGAGCAAAGATCAGCTTTACCGACCCGGTGAATCGGAACTCAGCCTTTGGCTGCAGCCAGAGCAAGATGACTGGCTGTTATTGCAGCAGTACTCAGCTAGCGCGCCTGAAGTGCTAGCACGCTTTACCAACCACGCTGCCGCCTTGGCCGCGCAGCAGCAGGTACTGGCCGCCCGACTGGCCGATGGTTTTTTGCAAGCCGATACCGCTATTCCAGCTGTCCACACAGAAACCGATTCGAAATCCACCACATCGCCTGATCCGCGCCGTACCTCACAGCAAGCCGAACTTGAAACCCACTTAATCAAAGATTTACACGCCGATGCTTGGCGCTTACTCAGTGCTCGCCAGCGCACTCGCTTGGTTTGGCGCATCGGTGAAGTGCGCGCCGCCGCTGCAGTGCCAAGGCTCATTGAATTGCTCGGTAGCGAAAAAACGAAGCACGGTCTGCTCGATTATTGTATTGCCTGGGCTTTGGGGCGTTGCCATGATCGCGGCGCAATGGCGGCGCTTGATGAACTAAGCCGCTGCGCGACTCATCCTGCGGCGCAGCGTATCGCCCGCGATGCTTGGCTGGCTCTGGCGAACGCGTCCGAGCGCAGCCAATGGGCCGAGCGCCAGATCGCCGATTGGGCGCTGCCTTTGCGAGAAGCTTGGCAGCAGCAAGATATTGCCACTTTGCAAGCGCGGCTCAGTGCGCCAACTGAGTGGGATCAAGCCTTGCTGCGCCAGCCGTACGGCGACTGGCTAGAAGAATTTGATCGAGTGAGTTTGTCCGCCAACTGGGCGCGGCCCTTGCTATTGCAGGCTTTGAGCACTTTACCATTGCTCGGGGGTACATTCCGTGCAGCGCGACATATTTATAAAGCCGCCGAGCTACGTGGCGACGCGGCGGTCTGGTCTTTGCTGCAGCGCCGTTTTGAGCAAACACCGGCGCAATTTACTCGCTCGCATGCCACGCAATGGGTGGCGTTTGATAATGAATGGCTGCGTTCAAACGAGGAATTGCCACGTAACAATAGCCGGCTGGCTTATTCCAACCGCACCCGCGCCTATCTGGTGCGGCGCGGCTGGCGCTATTTACGCCGCTTGGCGGTGCAGGGTAGTGCAGAATTTGTACCGTTGGCGGCGGCCGCTTTATTGCAATACGACGATGCCCGCACCGATTTGAGCGGCTACACCCAGCACAATGCCTCGGTATTTGAGCAAGGTCGCTGGCAAATGCAAACCCGCTATTGCCATCCGTTTTCACGCAGTATGCTGCTCAACCATTTATTACTTAAGGCGTCTGGCTCGATACATTGCGGACGCAATAGCGAATTATGGTGGTCGGCGACGCCGTGGCACGGCGAGCTGACGCAGCAGCCTGTGCCGTTTGCCGCTATGTGGGCCGAGCGCCCCGACGCCTTGCTACACCTGTTGCTGACCAGCCGCGCCGAGCTGGTGCATGCGTTTGCCGCGCCCTTGCTGCTAAGCACAGACGGCGAGCCGACCCGCCCGCAGCAAATGTATCTGCAACAGTTGGACGAACATTATTGGGCGCGTTTGCTTAACAGCCCGATGGCGGTCACCGCCGAAGCGGCCATGCGCTGGATTTTGCCGAAAGTAAGTAGCGACAACTCACAGCACTGGCTGGCCTTGCTGCTGGCAAGTCGCCATCCCGCGGTCGCGCAAGCTGGCCTAACAATCCTCGAGCAAAACCCGCAAGCCGCAACAGGCAGCTTAGCCACACTGAGCGCAGTGGTGTTGGCGCGTACGCCGGAAGTGCGCCGTTTTGGCCGTGTACTATGTCAGATCGCTGCCAGCCAGTCAGCGCTGTTGACGGCATTGCTGGCGCAACTGCTATCCGAGCTAAGGCTGCGTGATCAGCATAGCTTTGCGTTGGCCGAGATTTGCGAAAACCTCTCATGGGTATTGGCTAATCCGCTAATTCAAACCTTAACTACCGATGTATACCCTGAGTTTTTAGCCTTGCTACAGCATACAGCGCAGCCGATTGTGCTGCTGGCTGCTGGCGCTTTGCTGCATTATCCGGCACAAAATTGCCCAGCAACGGCGTATCAGCGCTTGTTATCCAGCCCAGAGCCAGAGATTCAAGCCGCTGGCGTACGTTTATTGGCCGCATTGCCAACCGATGTCCTGCTCACGCAAAGCAGCATGCTGCTCAATTTCTGCCTCAGCGACGCAGCGCAAGTGCGCCAAGCTGCACAGCAGGCCTTGCAGCAGATTGCGCCTAGCTTGCCCGCCAATGCGCTGGCTCCGCTATTTGATGCCTTGTTTCGCGCTGAAAGCAGCGAGGGATTGCACGCAGATTTGCTGACTTTACTCACCGCCACCTTGGCCGAATTTATGCATTTGCGCGCCGATCAGGCCACAATGTTGCGCTTATTGCTGGCGCGCAGTCGTGGCGCACAAGCGTATGGCAGTTGGCTATTGCAGCAAAGTCAGGATCATGAAGTCGCGCTAAGCGACTGGTCTAGGCTAGCGCGGCACGAGGCGCTGGCGGTGCGGCAGCGCGCGATGCAGGTGCTAGACACGAATTGGCCGCAAATTGGCGTTTACGGCGTATTGCCCGTCTTGTTAAGCCGTTGGCCCGATACGCGCCAGCAGGCGCTGGGCTGGCTGCGGGAACGGGTCGACCCCGACGCATGGTCGCCTGAATCAATGATTGCCTTGTGTGATAACGAATACCCCGAAGTGCGCGCCTTGGGCTGCGACTTACTGCAACAACGCTTGGCACAGCACCGCAATCAAGATTGCTTGCTGGCGCTGGCAGCGCATCCTTCATTGCAGGTGCAGCGTTTTGTAGCGAGCTGGCTGGCGCAGGTCTTGGACGCGGGCGAGTCGGCGGCGTACGACGTCCAGCAAGAAAGCCCGCAAGCAACATATCTGCAGCTGGCCGAGTACCGGCACTTTTTGCTGACGGTGCTATCGCAAGTCAATCGAGGCCGCGCCGCAAAGCAGGCGCTGTTTAAATTACTGTCGGCGCTATCCTTGCAATCGGAGAGTCTGGCGCAGGAAGTCGCCAGCTTGTATCAGCGGCTGGTACTCACCGTCGCTATCGCCGACAAGGCGCAATACATTGCAGCGCTGGCCAAAATCCGCCAGCACTATCCGCACATCGAAACCGGCCTGCAAATTTGTCCGCCAACACACCGACAGTCCGAACATCGACAGCCAGTACGCGGAGTCGCCTGATGGAATTCAAATATCAATATGCCGGTGAAAGCGCCGTTAGTCAGCAAGACGGTGCCACGGCTGTCTCTTTTGCTGCCGATACCTTGCGCGCGCCGGTGCAGTTTATCGCCGAGATTAGGCATCATGTTGCGTTTCGCGAAGCCATGTCGGCCTTGCATCGCGTGGTCTTGGCCGATTTGCGTTTTCGTGGCCGCGACCACACGGCTTACTTAGCATGGCTGCAAGCCAATGAAAGCAATTTGCTCGCCGAATTCATGAGCCAAGCGGGCGTACTGAAAGAGCAGGTCGCCGCGCTGCAGGATGAATTAAAGGCCTTGCGCAAGCAAAAAGACGCGGTCTTATCGCCTTTCCTCAAAGCACAGCGCGCTTATTTTGACCATCTGTACCAACACAATCGTGAATGGTGGTACGTGCTCGATCCGGTGATTACCGTGCATCCCGATTTGGTGTTCTTTGAATGCTTTAGTCAAGACGAATCGGCCTACGCGCGGCTGTCGTTTGATCACACGTTTTTTGAAGCGCACGGCGAAACGGTGTATGGCACGACCAATATCGATTATTCGCAGGCACTGTACGACGAATTTCAACGCATCCGGCCTTATCACCCCACTCGCTTGGAAATCGCCGGTACGGGCTTAAGCGTGCAAACCGCCGCAGCGGATCAATTTGTCGAACATAAAATCGACGTACCCGACAGCTGGGTGCGCGGCTTTTTGCAAGTCAGCAGCGCGATGGCGCAACCCGGCATCAAATTAAAGCTAGATCCGATGGATTTGCACAATATTTGCCACTTGCTCAAACGCTGCAAAGAGCGCGTCGGACCGCGTTCAATTCGCGTTGAGCTGGCGCCGGAGCAGCCAGTCAAAATGGTGTTCGAGCCGTGGAATACCGTGCTGGAATGCCCACGTTCCAGCCACAGCGCCACCGAAACGCAAACAATACGCTTATGGGGCCGCCGCCGTCTGTTGCAGCTGGAGCGCTTGATTCCGCTGGCTACCACCGTGGACGTGCTGCTACTAGGTAGCGGCATGCCCAGTTTCTGGCAAGTGGCAGCACCCGGCTGGGAATTTACGCTGGGACTGTCTGGCTGGACTGCGAATGATTGGTCGCGTTGCGGTCAGTTTGATTTGCTGGGCGCGCGGCACAGCGTCGATCACGCGACTTGCGAGCGGATTTTGCAAACTCTGGCGCAGCAGTTCACCGCGACGGTGGCTCAGCTCGCGCAGCAGTGTGCACTTGATCCAGAGGTCGTGGCATCCGGTTTGCTGCTGCTATCGCAAGATGGGCGCGTGATTTACGACTTAAGCAAAGGTGCTTACCGCCTGCGCGAGCTGAGCCGTGAACCGCTGAAGATCAGCCAATTAGTCAGCGAACGTGAAAACACCGCGGCTGCGCTGGTCGTGGCTGGGCAAGTCAAAAAGATTCAGATTGAGCAGGGTGAATCTGGGTATAGCGTTACCGCACAGATTAATGTTAATGGCCAGAGCTATACCCCATATTGTCGAATTGATGTAGACGAAAGAATGACCGACGCTGGCTGCCAGTGTCATTTTTATACCCAGAACCGCTTGTACCGTGGGCCTTGCGAACACATTATCGCCACCCGGCTGGCTGCACAGCGGGACATGGTAAGGCAAAAAACGAAAAGCGCCGTGTCGGTGACCTAGCTTTAAACTCAGCTGACGGCTTGTGATGTTGCTGTTGTAAAGACGCTTGTTAATTAACGCTTTATTGAAGGGGGATTTCCGGGTCTGTTAGACTCGTTTTGGTGTGGTGGGGAGGCTCTTGCAACCCGGCTGGTGTATCGCCAGCCTTGTCTTTTGCTGTTCCACGCGTCACTGGCCTGTTCTTCACTGGGCCGGTACGTGCTACCTGCGACATGACGGTGCGGCTTGTGCCAAGCCCAATGTCGCAGGTAGCACGTACCGGCTTCGAGTGGACCAGTCCAGTCTTACAGGCTCTTCGATGAGAACCCTGCCACACCCTTCCGAGTTGCTGATGTAAGCGGTATCTAGGATTTGACTCGAAGTAAACTCCTGAAATGTCAGTCATCCCCGAAGGTTTTTATCGGTGATACTGGCCGTGCTTTTCGTTTCCCGTCTACGCGGGAATGACGACGGCGGGTAGTTCATTCGAGCCAGACACTAAGGTGTACTGCTTGTCCCGGCTTAAATTATGAGCCAGCCGAGCCAGTCCAATCCGAATCTGTCCAATTCTGCCCTGCCGCCCAATAGCCGCGAAGCCATTTTGCAGCGCATGCGCGATAGCAGTAAGGACGAGGTGATTCTAGAAGAAATGCGCCGTCAGGGCTTCTGGCCCAAAGATGAGCCGTCCCCCGAGCAAGCAGCTGCCCTTGCATTGATCGAACGTGAAGGTGAGCTGGTGCGTGCTTTGCACGATTTAAGCCAGCAGCTGCATCAAGTGGAAGATCCGCAAGCGGCACTGAAAGCCATGCGGAAGGAGCGAATGCGCCTAGCGCGAGAAAAGCGCGAAGTCACCCGCCGCCAGCAAGCCCAACGCCGTTATGATCGCGCGCTTGCTTGGCATACGCAGCAGCAAAACGATATTACTTATTTGGGTGAAGACGTATCGCAAGGCTTGGCTGATCCGCGCTGCGATGAAGCGCGGCTGGCAAGCAAGGGCCTGCCTCATTTCAGCAGCGTCGCCGTCTTGGCACAAGCGATGGGGGTGACGGTGGCCGAGCTGCGTTTTCTGAGCTTTAGCCGCAATGTCACGCGAATCAGTCACTACCGGCGTTTTACTGTACCAAAAAAAACCGGCGGGGTGCGGCTGATTTCTGCGCCGATGCCGCGCTTGAAACGATTGCAATACTGGATTTTGGAGCAAATTTTGCTGAAATTACCAGTGCACGCCGCAGCGCAAGGCTTTGTCGCTGGACGCTCGATCGTTAGCAATGCCACGCCACACACCGGACAGGCGGTGGTGGTCAACTTCGACTTACAAGATTTCTTTCCATCTATACACTGGCAGCGCGTATCGGGCCTATTCCAGTCTATGGGCTATTCCAAGCAGTTGGCGACGATTTTGGCGCTGATTTGCAGCGAAACGCCCTGCGATGAAGTGGCAGTCGACGGCGCACACTATTTTGTCCAAACCGGCGTGCGGCGTTTGCCACAAGGCGCGCCCTCTAGCCCGGCGCTGACCAATTTACTATGCCGCAGGCTCGATACGCGGCTTAGTGCGCTGGCGCAGCGCTTGGGTTTTCGCTATACCCGCTACGCCGACGACATGACTTTTTCTGCAGCAGACGATAACCAATTAGCGCGACTATTATGGCAAGCCAAGCAAGTGATTCGGGAAGAAGGCTTTACGCTGCACCCCGACAAACAAAAAGTGATGCGCCGCCATAAACGGCAAGAAGTCACCGGGATTGTCGTCAATCAGCAGCCTGCGGTCTGCCGCGAAACTCTGCGCCGCTTTCGGGCGGTGCTGTTTCAAGTTGAGCAAACGGGGCCGACCGGCAAGCACTGGAATGGAAACGAAAATGTATTGGCTGCGTTAGCCGGCTACGCGCAGTTTATCGTGATGGTCGATGCTGAAAAAGGCCGCCCGCTACTGGCCCGAGTACGTGCCGCGCAACTGAAATGGTCTGCACCAGAAACAGCCCGCAGCAGCTACTACCGCGATTTTCGCACGTCCAGCAGCAAGGGTATTGCCCCGAAGGGCATTACTCAAATGGCACAGCGTGCAATACCCATTATTGAGCTAACTCAAGAGCAGCACCAGCAGGCCAAACAATCAGCGCAGCAGCCAAACAGCCAGCGCGCAGTGCCCCCAGTCGATCCAGATGTGGTGCTACTCGAACAGCAGCAAGCACCGCCACTGGCTGCCCATGCCGACACACCGGTCAGCGTTTATCTGCAAATCGCCGTAGCGTTTTTGGCGTTAATGCTGATCGGCTTGCTATCGCTCAATTACTTGCTCTCGGCAGGCAGTATTGTCTGGGTCTGTTATTGCATGCAAAAACGCAAATTCAGTTGGTGGGGGTTTTTACTGGTACTGATTGTTTGCCGATGGCTGTGGCAACAGATTTAATGACAGCAAGCGCTGAAAGCAACAAGACACCTCACTCACCACCACGATTGCAGTAACGGCTGTGTCTTGGTGCTGAGTGGCAGCGCTTAGCTGCTAAAGCGTAAAAAGCGATCTGCTAGCCTTCGCCAAGTGTAGCCATAATTGTAACCATAAAACGGCTCTTCCGAGCGCCAACGAAAAAAGGGTTCCAGCTAAAAAGCTGGAACCCTTATATTCTTGGTGCCGACGGCAGGAATCGAACTCGCGACCCCCTGATTACAAGTCAGGTGCTCTACCAACTGAGCTACATCGGCTAAGAGCTGCGCATTTTACACCATTTATTAAAATGCGCAAGCACTAAACCGCTTATTTTAAATCTTTACTGCTAAAAAACGCATCCGAGTAAAACTCTTCGGCCGGTAGGCCTTGGGCGACGCAGCCTTTTACTGCCGCTTCGACCATCACGGGTGCACCGCAAGCATAGACTTGGTAGTGCGCCAGATTGGCAAAATCAGCCAATACCGCTTCGTGAACCAAGCCGGTGCGGCCTTGCCATTGGTCTTGCGGCTTGGGCGCAGAGAGCACTGGAATAAAGGTGAAATTGGGGTGTTGCTGCTGCCAGTCGGACGGCACGGCGGGCATGTACAAATCGTCGAGCGAGCGACAGCCCCAGTACAGCACCATTTCGCGCTGGGTGTTGTGGTGCAGCGCGTGTTCGATAATGCCTTTGATCGGCGCAAAGCCGGTGCCGGTGGCGATAAAGATAATCGGCTTGTCTGAGTCTTCGCGTAAAAAGAAGCTACCCAGCGGGCCGGTGAAGCGGAAAATTTCGCGCTCTTTCATTGTCTCCCACACATAGCCGGAAAACTCGCCGCCCGGCACATGACGGATGTGCAATTCGAGATAGCCTTCCTGATGCGGCGCATTGGCAATCGAGAAGCTGCGTTTATTGCCGGTTTTGGTGTGGATGTCGATGTATTGGCCAGCCAGAAACTGCAGCCGCTCGGTCGACGGCAGCTTGAGCGTGAGCACGGCCACGTCGTGCGACACCTTGTCGATTTTTTCGATGCGGGTAGGCAGCGTTCTGATCTGGATGTCTTTGGTGGCGGTGACTTCGCGGCATTCGATGCTGACGCTATCGCTCACCGGCGTGGCGCAACAGAACAGCGCCAGCCCTTGCGCTACTTCGCTCGCGGTCAAGGCGCTGGCCGAATGATCGCCGTGCGCTACTTCGCCGCTGAGTACTTTCCCTTTGCACGCGCCGCATGAGCCGTTTTTGCAGCCATAGGGCATATTAAAGCCCTCGCGCATCGCTGCATCCAGCAGGGTTTCACCGTCAAACACGCTCAGTTGCTGACCTGAAGGTTCAATGATAAGTTGCTTGCTCATTCTTTTGGATTTCCGACTTGTGCGAAAAAAACGCTTGTTAATTATTGGTTGCGGTGACGTTATTCGGCGGGCACTGCCCTGGCTACTGCAGCGTTTCAAGGTGTATGCCACTGCACGCAGAGCCGATAAAGCGCTACAGCTGCATACCCTAGGCATCCACCCCATCGTCGCCGATCTGGATCAGCGCCGGACTTTAGCGCGCTTGGCAGGCCTAGCTGATCTGATCATCCACAGCACGCCGCCCGGCGAAGGCAAAGCTGACCTGCGTACTCGCCGCCTGCTGGCCGCGCTCTCGCAGCCGCGAACCTGCGGCGCGCTCGCCCCGCAAAACGCGATTTTAGCACAGCGCAGCATCGTCTATATCAGCACCAGTGGCGTTTACGGCGACCATGGCGGTGCGTGGATTGACGAAACCTCGCCGCAATTGGCCAGTACCGGCCGGGCGTTGCGCCGCATCAGCGCGGAAAATCAGCTGCGGCAATGGGCACGTGCTCAATCAGCCAAGCGCCGCGTCTGCCTGCTGCGCGCGCCGGGGATTTATGCGCTTGATCGCCTGCCTACCGCCCGCATTGCACGCGGCGAGCCGGGCATCATCGCCAGCGAAGACAGCGTGAGCAATCATATTCACGCCGATGATCTGGCGCATGCGGTCTGCTTGGCGCTGTTTCGCGGCCTGCCGCAGCGTAGCTACAATATTGTCGACGATGCGCCGCACACGATGAGCGAATGGTTTGACCAAGTATCCGACTTCACCGCCCTGCCCCGCGTGGCCAAACTCAGCCGCGAAGACGCACAAAGCCAGCTCTCGCCGACGATGTGGTCGTATATGAACGAATCGCGCCAGCTCAGTAATCAGCGCGCCAAACGTGAATTGCGCTGGCGGCTGCAATACCCGACAACCGAGGCGTTTTTCCATGCCAATCAAGGCAGGTATATCGCTACAAGAAAATACTAGATTGACCTGTAGCCATATACCCTATTAAGACCAAAAGCGCTCCAGCCAGCTTTTCTTGTGCCAGCTTTTTTGCGCGCCACGCGACAGGAAATGCTCCACGTAGCGCTGGTCGCCTTCCATGATGTGATTGGTCAGCCAGTTGCGCAGAAAATGCAGCAGTTCGAACGACACCGCTTCGCCATTATTGAGCCGCGCTTGCAAATCGTTCATCTGGCTAATCAGGTCTTCGTGATGCGCTTTGTGCGTGTCGTATTCGGGGTAGCCCAAAATGCGCATCAGGCTCTCTTCCACCGTAAAGTGGGTTCGGGTGTAATCGGCTAGGCGCTGCAGCACGGCAATCGAGGCATCGCGGCCGTGATGGTGGCGGATCGCATCGTGCAATTCATTGAGCAGATTGACCAATACTTTGTGTTGTTCGTCGATTTCCTGAATGCCAACCGATAATGATTCATTCCATTCGATAAGCAGACTCATACTCGTACTCCTTACCAGTCAACGCTGGCTATTGTGTAGCCTGCATACTGCCCAGAGCACCAAGCACCATTTTGATTTGCGTCAAACAAAGCGCCAGATCAGCCCATTGTTGTGGTCAACAATTCTCGGACAGTAAATTAAGTTGTCTTTCCTTAATAGCAGGGGCTAGCCCGCCATTGGCGGTGTGTGGCCGCTGCCAGTTGTAATACGCCATCAGGTAAACGCCAATATCCAGCTTGGCTTCTTCTGCAGATTCATACCCAGGCTTTGGTATCCATTCTGTTTTAAGACTGCGAAATAACCGCTCCATCGGCGCATTATCCCAACAGCACCCGCGCCGACTCATGCTTTGCTGCATCTGGTAGCGCCATATCCGTTGCCTAAACAACCGGCTGCCATATTGGCTACCCTGATCCGAGTGAAATATCACTCCCAGTGGCTGGCCACGCTGTTGCCAGGCATGATCTAACGCACGGCTGACTACCTCGGCATCCGGGTGCTCACTAAGCGCCCAGCCCACCACGCAACGGGCAAACAAATCCAGCACCACAGCCAGATAAATCCAGCGATTACCCGCCCAAATATAGGTGATATCGCCACACCAGACCTGATTCGGTTGCTCCGGATTAAACGCCCTCTGCAATAAGTGCGGAATGTCTGGACGTTCATCTTTGTGGACTTTGTAGCGATGCGCGCCTGGCTGTTTGCACTGCAAATCGGCTTCTCGCATGAGCTGGCGCACTTTATATCGGCCAGCCGTAATGCCTTCGACCGCCAGCATCCAGACTAGACTGCGGCTGCCTACCGCATTTCGGCTTTGCTTAAACAGATTGCGTACTTTGGCGCGCAACTCGATTCGTTCACGATCAATATGCTGGCGTCGATGCCGGTAATGGTAATAACTGGAACGGCAAATACCGAAGGTGCTGCAGACCATTTCTACGGGTTCATGCTCACTTAATTGGTCTACCAGCGCGTACGATTGAGTTCGTCCGCCATTAAGAGAGCTGTGGCTTTTTTTAACAGGGCTTTCTCCCGTTCCAGCCGATCAATGCGCGCTTCGAGCTCCTGAATGCGACGCTGGTCTGGCGTGAGTGCTCTGGCCTGCGGCGTGATGCCCTGTCTTTCCTGTTTCAGCTGCTTAATCCAGCGACGCAGTATGTTCTCGCCGACGTTCATCGCCTTACTGGCTTGTGACACCGTGTGGCCTTGATCGACGACCAGACTGGCGGCTTCGGCTTTAAATTCCGGGGTAAATGTCCTGCGAACTTTGCTCATGAAACACCTCGTTAATGGTGGCGAGATTACCACCTAAGTTGGTGTCCGAAATCATTGAACCACAACACATTTCGCTGCAAGGCCGTGCTACAACACGCCCGCCAGCTCGCGCTCCAGCACGGTTTTGAGCGCGGCAAAGCAGGCGGGGTCGATCGCGCTGCCCACCATGCCGGACATGATTTCGATGGTTTTTTCCGGTGAATTGGCCGCGTGATACGGGCGCTCGGCGCTGATGGCGTCAAAAATATCGGCCACGGTGATAATCCGCGTTTCCAGCCGGATCTCGGGCGCACTTAGGCGACGTGGATAGCCATTACCATCCAGCCGCTCGTGATGCGCAGCGGCGACAAAGGCAAGATCAGCGAACTGGGCAATTTTGCCCAGAATCTCCTCGCTTAAACGCGCGTGCTGCTGAATGGCGCGAAACTCGTCGTCGGTCAGCTTGCCCGGTTTTTCCAGAATGGCGCTGCTCACGCCCAGCTTGCCGACATCGTGCAATAGCGCAGCACGTTTGACCCAATTACGCCGTCGGTCATCAAAACCCAGCTCCTGCGCGATCAGGTCGGCATAAAAACCGACGCGCTCGCTGTGGCCGGCGGTAAACGGGCTTTTGGCGTCGACCACCTGACCAAAAGCCGAAGCGATTTCGTCCATATAGTCATCATCGAGCGGCACGGTAAATTGCGCGGGTTCGAGCTCGAGCACGGCTTTGGCGATCTGTGGATCAGCCAGCGTGTGCCAGAACGCCTCGTCAACGGCGACTTTTTCAAATGCGGCCACCAGCAAAGGGTCAAACCAGAAATCGGCACGCTGGCGGATTTCACTCAGCGCAGCTTCTTTACCATGCGAAAATTGAAAAACGTCGATCACCTGCGAGAGCAAAGCAATGCGGGCATACAGCGGAATCTGCTCGCCTTGCAAACCGTCCGGGCGGCCGCTGCCATTCCAGTGTTCGTCCAGCGAATGAATCCCCTGCGCCACCGATTCGGGGAAACGCAATTGCCGCGCAATCCGCGCGCCGCGATCACACCGCGTCTGGATCAGCTCGTTGGCGATCGTGTCGCCGTTGCGCATGATATTCAGAATCGCCGTCAGGCGTTTGGTCCAGCTTTCATTGCGCCCGGTGTGCTCGAATACAAAGCCGAGCACTTGCGATAGATTGGTGCCGACCAGCTTGAAATCACGTTTAAAGCTCTGATCATCGGTGAGATACAGCTCGCAAATGCGCGCCGCATTACTGCTGCAACCCAGATCTTTGAGCAGCAGCGTGTAATACAGCTCCCACAGCGCCTGCTCACTCATGCCGATCTGCTTGCCGATATGCACGCCAATCCAGCAGCAACGCACGCAATGCCCCTCGGGCTGACCTTCGGTCATATCCAGCGCGTAAGAGAATGCACCCAGGAGTTCGGCCAGTTTCAATGATTCGCTCATACACGCACCTTGCTTGTTGAAGTTTCCAGAATAGACAATTGCACCCAGACGAATCGAGGCGTATTTGCCCCACCCAAATACATACCACAGGTATAGCTCTGTAGAAAATATAGAGTAAACGCCACAGAGATATACCCCATATAAAAACAGCGACCCTAGGGTCGCCGTCTGATTGGTCTTGCTTGGTTTTATTCTGGCTTAATCCGCGCCCCGCGCGCGGTCGGCGTTGAATTTGGCCACAAACTGCGGGAATTGATCGACTTCGATCGCATCGCGCATTTCCTGCATCAGCACTTGGTAGTAATGCAGATTGTGGATGGTATTGAGCTGCGAGCTCAAAATCTCCTGGCTGCGGAATAAGTGATGCAGGTACGCACGGCTGAAATTGCGGCAAGTGTAGCAATCACAGCTCTCGTCGAGCGGGCGCGTGTCTTTTTTGTAATGCGCGTTTTTGATTTTGACATTGCCGTAGCGCGTGAACAGCATGCCGTTGCGCGCATTGCGCGTTGGCATCACGCAGTCAAACATGTCGATGCCTTGCGAAACGCCAAACACCAGGTCTTCCGGCGTACCGACGCCCATCAGATAGCGCGGCTTATTCACCGGCAATTGCGGCGCGGTGTGCGCCAGAATGCGCTCCATTTCTTCCTTTGGCTCGCCCACCGACAAACCGCCAATCGCCATGCCGTGAAAATCCAGCTCGTTCAAGCCAGCCAGCGATTCATTGCGCAAGTCTTCGTGCATCCCGCCTTGCACAATACCAAATAGCGCGTTTGGATTTTCCAGCTTATTGAATTCGTCTTTCGAGCGTTTGGCCCAGCGCAGGCTCAAGCGCATCGATTCAGCTGCCGTTTTATGATCAGCCGGATACGGCGTGCATTCGTCGAAAATCATCACCACGTCGGAGTTGAGCACTTTTTGAATGCGCATCGATTCTTCCGGCGTTAAAAATAATTTATCGCCATTGATCGGGCTTTGAAATTTGACGCCTTCTTCGGTGATCTTGCGCATCGCGCCCAAGCTAAATACCTGGAAACCACCCGAGTCGGTCAACATGGGCTTATCCCAGCCCATAAACTGATGCAGACCACCGAATTGCTCAATCACTTCCAGCCCCGGGCGCAGCCACAGGTGGAATGTATTGCCCAGAATAATCTGCGCTTTAATATCGTTCAGATCGCGCGGCGTCATCGCTTTGACGGTGCCATAGGTGCCAACCGGCATAAAAACGGGGGTTTGCACTACGCCGTGATTGAGCGTCAATGTGCCACGGCGAGCGCCGCTACTCGTGGTTTTGAGTTCGAATTGCATGAAAAACATCCTGAAAAAGCAGCCGGAGACACAGTCCAGCGCGAGGCGGCAAGATTAACGGCGCACACGGCCGATGGCAAGCGTAATATTGCTCAATAAAAACAAAACATTAGGCTAAAAATAGCGAAATAATCTAAAATTGCCAGCAATCGCTCCCCTAGCGCCCAGCCTTTTTTGCGTTTGTTCTTTAAGAGTCTTGCTACACAATGCGCCTGCTCCCTGCCCTTGTCCTTCTCGCCTTCACCGCCACAGCCCAAGCTGCGCCCATCCGGATTTGCGCTGAAAATGACTGGGCGCCGTTTTCATTTAGTCAAAAAGGCCAGGCAGTGGGCGCTTCGGTCGATCTGGTGCGGGCTGCATTTAAAAAAGTCGGCGTGGAAACCAGTTTTATTAGCGGCAGCTACAATCGCTGCCTGCGGCTGACGCTGGCGGGCCAGTACGACGCGATGCTGGATGTCGGCAAAAACCGGGAGCGCACTCCGCAATTTGTCTGGCCAGAATACCCGTACCTGGTCATGAAGCTACACCTGATTGCCAATAGCAAGCTTGCGGCACCTAGCGAGCTGCACTACGGGGTATTGACCGGCAAGCGAATCGGATTAACGGCTGGATACGAATACCCCGATAAAATGCTCAGCCAGCCTGGCCTACTGAAAGTGGAATCGAGCAGCGAGCTGGCCAATTTGCGCCAGCTCTCGGCAGGCAATATTGAATTTATGCTGCTCTCGGCAGGCACGCTGGCGACATTGAGCAAGCAGCTGGACAAGGCCGAATTGAAGCATATTCGCGATTGGGGCCAGATAGATCAGTCGGCACTGTATATTGCGTTCAATCCCAAAGCGGCCAAAGCGCAGCAATGGGCGAGCAGCTTTGATCAGGGCTGGCAGGACATGCAGAAAAAAGGCGAAGACCAGCAGATTTTCACCCGCTGGTCGGCAACACCTTAAGCCTTCAATACTCGCCTCAGGCGCCCTGCTCAGGCTCAAGCAGCATCGAATCACCGTAACTGAAAAAGCGGTACTGCTGTGCTACTGCGTGGGCGTAGGCCGCACGCATCGTATCAAAACCAGCAAAAGCCGCCACCAGCATCAGCAAAGTCGATTTGGGCAGATGGAAATTGGTGATCAAGCGATCAACCACTTTGAACTGATAGCCGGGCTTGATAAAGATATTGGTATCGCCCTCCGGCTCGGCCAGCAAACCCGTTTGCGACGACGCTTCCAGCGCGCGCAGCGAGGTGGTGCCCACCGCAATCACCCGCCGCCCCTGCGCCTTGGCTTCACGAATCGCCGCTTGCGTGTCAGCCGGAATCCGGTAGCGCTCGTGGTGCATCACGTGCTCGGCAATATTATCCACGCGTACGGGCATAAAAGTACCAGCACCAACATGCAGGGTGAGAAAGCAGGTTTTCACGCCCATTGCGCGCAATTGTTCAAGCAAATCATCGGTAAAGTGCAAGCCCGCCGTTGGCGCAGCCACCGCGCCAGGGTCGCGCGCGTACACCGTTTGATAGCGCTTGGCGTCTTCCTCATCCGGTATATGGGTAATATACGGTGGCAAGGGCAGCAAGCCGGACTGCTCCAGAATATCGAGCACGGTTAAATCCGGATGCGCGGCAGAAAAATCAAGTTTGAACAAATCGCCCTGGCGCTCGGTCATTTCAGCAATAAAACCGCCTTGAAAATGCAGCAGATTGCCGGGCTTGGGCGCTTTGGACGCCTTGATGTGCGCCAACGCCTGATGCTCGCCCAGTACACGCTCAATCAAGGCCTCGATCTTGCCGCCACTGGCTTTTTCACCAAATAGCCGTGCCTTGATCACCTTGGTGTCGTTAAACACCAGCACGTCGCCCGCTTGCAAGAGCGCCGGAAGTTCGGTAAAAACCCGATCGTCGAGCGCAGCACCGGCCACATGCAACAGTCGGCTGGTACCCCGGGTTTGCGGGGGGAACTGGGCAATCAGTTGTTCGGGTAACTCATAGTCAAAATCTGAAATTTGCATCGCGCGCGCACGCCGTAAGCCAAGATAAAAAATCGTCGCGATTATATCAGCAAAACGCCATGTAACCCGCGCCAATCCTCATGTAACAGAATTTTTCAAAACCTTTCATAGAAGTAAGCAATAAGCCATTTAAATATTTTCGCGGCTTTTTCTGGACAAGTTCGCCGAAGTTGCGGCAAACTCCGACGATTCACAGGGAATATAAGGATTGCTTTATGTCGTCCAACGACAAAATCCTGGTTCTGCACGGCCCCAATCTGAACCTGCTTGGGCTGCGTGAGCCGCAGCACTACGGCAACGTTACACTCGACTCAATCAACCAGAATCTGGTCGATCTGGGCAAAAGCCATCAAATCGAAGTCAGCACTTTCCAATCCAATCGCGAATACGAATTGATCGAGCGCATCCACAGCGCCTACACCGAAGGTGTTTCGTATATCGTGATCAACCCGGCGGCTTTTACCCATACCAGCGTTGCACTTCGCGACGCGCTCTCTGGCGTGAAAATCCCGTTTATTGAAGTGCACTTATCGAATGTGCATGCCCGTGAAGCATTCCGGCATCACTCCTATTTTTCCGATCTCGCCACCGGCGTGATCTGCGGCTTGGGCGCGCAAGGGTATGAGTTTGCACTCACCTGCGCGATCAAGAAGCTCAAAACCCAATAACACCAATAAGCTTATAAAAGCTTTGATCTCCACCTTATTACAGAGAGGATTGCATCAATGGATCTGCGTAAACTGAAAAAACTCATCGACCTGGTTGAAGAATCGGGCATCGCCGAACTCGAAGTAACCGAAGGCGAAGAGAAGGTACGCATTACTCGTAGCGTAGCCAGCCAAGGCTATATGCAAGCCCCCATGCAATACCACGTTCCTGCACCAGCTGCAGCACCAGCACCTGTCGCTGCAGCACCTGCTGCCGAAGCGGCTGCACCAGTGGTTGAAGGCAATGTACAAAAATCACCGATGGTCGGCACTTTCTACCGCTCATCCAGCCCGGGCGCGAAATCTTTCGTCGAAGTCGGTCAGTCGGTGAATGCAGGCGACACTTTGTGCATTATCGAAGCGATGAAATTGCTCAATGAAATCGAAGCAGAACACTCAGGCGTGATCAAAGCGATTCTGGTAGAAAACGGCCAACCTGTTGAGTATGGCGAACCGATGTTTGTTATCGGGTAAGTCGTGAGGAGTGAGGAGTTAGGGGTAAAACCAGAGCTCTTCACTGAATTTTTATCACACCTCACATCTCACACCTCACACCTCACAGGTGAAGCTATGTTTGAAAAAGTACTCATTGCCAATCGTGGTGAAATCGCGCTGCGTATTTTGCGCGCCTGCCGCGAAATGGGCATCAAAACTGTGGTCGTTCATTCCGAAATCGATCGCGAAGCCAAATATGTCAAATTGGCCGACGAATCGGTGTGTATCGGCCCAAACCCATCCGCACAAAGCTATCTGAACGTACCGCGCCTGATTGCTGCTGCCGAAGTCACTGGCGCACAAGCGATTCACCCCGGCTACGGCTTCTTATCGGAAAACGCTGATTTTGCGCAGCGCGTTGAAGAATCCGGCTTTGTCTTTATCGGCCCCAAACCTGAATCAATCCGCATTATGGGTGACAAGGTTGCCGCGAAAGACGCGATGAAAAAAGCGGGTGTACCGTGCGTACCTGGCTCGGAAGGTGGCTTGCCCGACGACGAGGCAGAAATCCTCAAGCTCGGTCGTGAAGTGGGCTATCCGGTGATTATCAAGGCCGCCGGTGGCGGTGGTGGTCGCGGGATGCGCGTGGTGCATGCTGAAGAAGATTTGCTGTCATCCGTGGCGCTGACCAAGCAGGAAGCCAATCAGTTCTTCGGCAATCCGATGGTGTATATGGAAAAATTCCTGCAAACGCCACGTCACGTTGAAATCCAGATTCTGGCCGACCAGCACGGCAATGCGATTTACCTGGGCGAGCGCGATTGCTCAATGCAGCGCCGCCATCAGAAAGTAATCGAAGAAGCGCCAGCACCGGGCGTGACCGAAGAGCAACGCCAGCGCATTGGCGAAGCGTGTGCCGCCGCTTGCCGTTTGATCGGCTATCGTGGTGCAGGTACGTTTGAATTCCTGTATGAAAACGGCGAGTTCTATTTCATTGAAATGAACACCCGCGTGCAGGTTGAGCATCCAGTGACTGAAATGATCACCGGCATCGACATTGTGCAAGAACAAATCCGCGTTGCCGCGGGCTTGCCACTGCGCTATACGCAGGACGATGTGAAGCTGAAAGGTCACTCGTTTGAATGCCGGATCAATGCCGAAGACGCTTTGAAATTTATTCCTAGCCCCGGCCAGGTCACCAAATGGCATATGCCAGGTGGCCCAGGCGTGCGCGTAGATTCACACGTGTATCAGGGTTATACCATCCCGCCAACGTACGACAGTATGATCGGCAAGATCATCACTTATGGCGATACGCGCGAACAGGCGATGGCGCGGATGCGCATTGCTTTGTCAGAGATGGTGGTGGAGGGCATCAAAACCAATATTCCCTTGCATCAGCAATTGTTATTGGATAAAGCCTTTATCAAAGGTGGCACCAGCATTCATTATCTGGAACACCATATGGACGAGATTCGCTTGGCGATCGAAGGCAAAAGAGCCTGATCAGCACAATTGCAACAGTAAGCACAAGGGCAGCTTCGCTGCCCTTTTTTATTGGCGCAAACAAAGCATGGGTATACCCACCTGAATCAATCAAATCAATAACTCTAGACATATACCCCATGTAGATATTGAAGCCATATCGAGACATCCTGCCACCCTCTTTATTAGCAAAACATCATTTACTTACACTGAGATTGAGCTCATTGTCATCGACCTAAAATCGTCCTAGCATGGCGATTCCTGAATGCAACGTCAGGAAACAATGGCGGCAAATCACCAAACCGCCACCAAAAACAACAGGATGGAGTCAACTCAAATGAGTCAACATGTATCAGGAAAGGCAAACCGCCTTGCGCTACTGCTCAGCTCAATGCTGCTAGCGGCAACGGTACAAGCTGCGAACTGGCAAGAAGGTACAAGCTACACAGCGGGAAGTAGTGTCGATTACAACGGCAAAACTTATACCGCACTGGTCACGCACACGGCTTTTGCCGGTGCCAACTGGAATCCGGCCGCCACCCCGACTTTGTGGAAAGAAAGCGGCAGCAACGTTACTGCAGCACCTACACTCGCCCCCAGCAATACCCCGCTAGTAACGACAACACCGACTAGCAAGCCAGTGCTGACACCAGCACCAGTCAACGGTAGCTGGGACAAAACACTGGTGTACACAGGCGGTCAGCGTGTTACTTACAATGGCGCGACTTACGAAGCCAAATGGTGGAATCAGGGTGACACACCAGGAGCCAGCGAATGGGGTCCATGGAAATTAGTGGGAACCGCGCAAACCCCACTTCCACCGACGCCATCACCATCACCAATCGGCAGCTGCATTAGCCCAGGCTTCACACCGGAATGCACACCAACCCCTTCGCCCACTGCGACTCCTGCAGTCACCCCAGTGGTAACACCTGTCGTGACTCCAATTCGTCCAAATTGCCCTGGTTATCCTGCAGCAGCGGTTTACAGTACTTGCCCACCACCAAGCCCGTCACCGAGCGCAACCCCAGCTCCAACAGCGAGCCCGACGGCCACGCCAGCACTGACACCAAGCCCGACGCCGGTGGGCACTACGCCAAGCCCGGATGGCCTGCCTAAACATGCGCTCATTGGCTACTGGCATAATTTCACCAATCCATCGGGTGACACTTATCGTATTCGCGACGTGGCGCCGGAATGGGACGTGATCATGATTTCGTTTGCCGACGATGCGGGCAATGGTGCGGTGGCGTTTAATCTGGACAAGAATGGTGGCACCGAGGCTGAATTTATTGCCGACGTGGCGGCCAAACGGGCGCAGGGCAAAAAAGTCATCCTGTCGCTGGGTGGCCAAGAAGGCCGCATGACGCTGTCGAGCAAGGAAAACGTCACCAACTTCGTCAACAGTCTGCACGCCATCATCACTAAATACGGTTTTGACGGTATCGATCTGGATCTGGAAAGCGGTGCCGGTGTCGTACTGGGTACGCCGATTATCAATAATCTGATCGACGCAGTGAAACAGCTCAAAGCCAAAGTGGGCCCAAGCTTCTATCTGTCGATGGCACCGGAGCATCCGTATGTGCAAGGTGGCTACGTGGCCTACTCGGGCATCTGGGGTGCTTATCTGCCGATTATTGACGCGCTGCGCGACGATCTGAACATGATCCATGTGCAGTACTACAACAATGGCGGTTTGTGGACACCGTACTCGAATGGCGCGCTCAATGAAGGCACAGTCGATGGCCTAGTTGGCGGCTCGCTGATGCTAATCGAAGGCTTTAAAACCGTCGGCGGCACCGGCTGGGAATTCAAAGGTCTGCGCCCTGATCAAGTCGCTTTTGGCGTACCAAGTGGTCGCAGCTCGGCCAATACTGGCTTTGTGAGCAATCAAGTGGTGAGCGATGCACTCACTTGCCTGACGCAGCTGAAAAACTGCGGCATGGTAAAGCCTAAACAAGCCTACCCGGATTATCGCGGCGTGATGACGTGGTCGATCAACTGGGACAAAAAAGACGGCTACAACTTCTCCAAACCAACTTCAGCCACGCTGAAGGCACTACCGAAGTAAGCTCTGCTCGATCTGCTGATCTTCTTCGTCACAAGATCAGCAGCGATCAGTAATACCCCGAACCCGCAGCGCCCAACAGCGCTGCGGGTTATTGTGTCAGGATAATGAAATATTCATTGAATCCGCCTCCAGAAAGCGTTATCGTAACGCATCCATTCGCTCCCATTGCCATGAACCCCAATCTCCAGCGCATCCGCGAGCTTTACGAGCAAAGCAAACAGCTGATTTATGTCGACTCGGCAGAATCTTTGCGACTGATCGACGAGGCGGTGGCCTTGCTGAGCCCGGAAGACGAACCGGCACTGCGCGTTGCGGTGATTTATCAGCAAGTGGAAATGCTGACCGCTTTTGGCCGCATTCATGAAGCGCTAATTTTATTACATCAGATTCTGGTGATCGCCGAAACCGAAAACCTGGAAGCCGAACGCGGCGAGCTGCTCTATCACATCGGGATTGCGCATTACACGATTGGCGACTTTGGCACCGCGATAGACTACTGGAGCGATTGCCTGAATCTGGAAAATCAGGGCTTTTCAGCCGCCACGCGGATCAATACCTATATCTCGCTGGGCCAGCTGTATTTTGCCTTTCATATGCCTGCCGACGCCTTGCGCCACCACTTAAGTGCACTCAAGTGGGTGAGCGAGCAAATCGCAACAGATCTATACGTGCGCCTGCTGATTAATCTGGTCGCAGATTATTGCGAGCTGGGGCAGCACAAGCAGGCACTACCGTATCTGGACGAGGCCGAAGCGCTGGCCAAAGAAATCCGGCATTTTGAATATCTGGGCGAAGCGCTGGGCTACCGCACCTTGATTCTGCTGGAAGAAGACCGGCTTGATGAAATCACCCAGCTACTGGAGCGTGGCCATACGATGGAGCGCTACTGGGCCTGGGGTGAAATCAGCTGGAAAATCGTGACCGGCAAAATCCTGCAAGCCGAAGAGCGCAATAATGAGGCCATTGCCGCATTTGAAGAAGCGCTGACGCTGGCGAACCAGTACGAATGCAATAGCAAAGTACATGTCGTGCACGCCGTACTGGCGCGCGCCTACGACAAGGTAGGCAAACATGGTTTGGCCGAAAAACACCAACGCCTGTACCAGGAACACTTCAATCGGCTGGGCTCACCCGAGATTTTTGCCCGCCTGCAGCAGCTGGAAGCGCAGCTTGAAAATACCTAGGCCAGTATCTACTGGCAAACAAACCCATATAATACCTGCAGCACAATACCCCTACCCCGCCTTAATCAAAGGACGCCGACATGCACGCATTCAGCTTTCATAATCCCTGTCAGATCGAGTTTGGTGCAGGCCAGATCGCCAAATTGGGTAGCCTGATTCCTGTACAGGCCCGGGTGCTGGTGTTGTACGGTGGTGGCAGCATTAAACGTAACGGCGCTTATGAGCAGATCAGCTCGGCATTACAACAACATCACTGGCAGGAATTTTCCGGCATCGAGCCCAACCCCGAGTTTGAAACACTGATGCGGGCGGTACAGTTTGCGCGCAAGCATGCGCTTGATTACATCGTGGCGGTGGGTGGCGGCTCGGTCATTGATGGGGCCAAATTTGTCGCCGCGGCCGTGCCGCATGACGGCGATTGCTGGCTCATTATCGGCAACCGCACACCACTGAAAACAGCCCTGCCGCTGGCGGCCGTCCTCACGCTGCCCGCCACCGGCTCGGAAAGCAATTTTGCTGCGGTGATTTCAAGACGGGAAAGCAATGACAAATTGTCATTCAAAAATCCGCTCGTGTTTCCCAAACTGGCGATTCTGGACCCGACACTGACTTTTTCGCTGCCCGCACGGCAAATTGGCAACGGCGTAGTCGATGCCTTCGTACACACGCTGGAGCAGTACCTCACCTACCCGAACGAAGCCCGCGTGCAAGACCGGTTGGCCGAAGGCATTTTGCAAACACTGATCGAAATCGGCCCGGTGACACTGAACGAGCCGGACAATTACGATGCCCGCGCCAATCTAATGTGGGCGGCCAATCAGGCTCTGTATGGTCTGGTCGGTTTGGGGCAAGCCCAAGACTGGGCCACCCATGCGATGGGGCATGAGCTGACCATGCTGTTCGGTCTGGATCATGCGCGCACGCTGGCTATTGTGCTGCCCGCTTTATGGCGCTATCGCTTTGCCGCCAAGCAGGCCAAGCTGGCGCAATACGGGCGGCGAGTCTGGGCGCTGACCGGCGACGATGCCACGGTGGCTGCTGCAGCCATTGAAGCGACCAGCCAGTTTTTTGCCCAGATGGGCTTGTCTGCCCGGCTCGGCGATTATGGCATCGACGCGCAAGAAGCCGCCGATGGCGTTGCCGCCCAGCTAATCCGGCATCAGCGTTTGAAGCTGGGAGAAAATCAGGATCTGACACCCGACGATTGCCGTGCCATTTTGCTGACAGCGGCATAGGCGATTGCGGTGTAAGCCAGGACACAGTGGTATTCTTGCGCTTTGAGCCTTTCACCGACAGCAGACCCATGAACGAGGCAGAATTAAGGCGCCAAATCGCCCGTGCGCGCAAACTCCTCCACTCGCAAAGCACCGAAGCACTGGCCATCGTTCTGGATGCTCGCAAGCACGCCAAAGCGTTGCAATTACCCGAGCTGGAAGCCAATACCCTGTGCATCACTGCCCTGTGCGTTTATGACTTTGGCCATTACGCCGAAGTGCTCGATTACCTTGATCAAATCGACCAGCTGGCCAGCCAGAATCAGATTGGGCAACAGGAAGGCGAGCTGCTGCAAACTTATGCGCGCACCTACTACACGATGGGCGAGTACGCTAAGGCCAGCGATTACTGGCGACGCTGCCTCACCCTGCCCGACTCGGCCATAATTCTGGACACGCGAATCAAGGCGCATATTGGCTTGGGTCAATTGTATTACGCACACGAGCATTACGAATCGGCGCTGGCTCACCATCGCCGAGCCGAAGAGCTGGCCGCCAGCTCGGACGACTACCAGTTGCAAGCAGCCATCCTGATCAATATTGCCGCCGATCTGATCAGCTGTAACAAGCTCAGCGATGCCCATGTGGTACTCAAAGGCGCGCTGCCGCTAGTCAAAGCCGATCACAATTACCGGAATGAAGCCGAGATTTATGCACTGATCGGGCAAATCCAGCTGCTTCGCGGCGACTATGACAAAGCCAGGATGAGTTTGCTTGTGGCGCTGAAAATCAACCGCATGCACATCAATCAGTGGGGCGAAGCCAGTGCCATGCTCACGCTGGGGAAAGTTTATCTGGCCAGCGGTCATATTGAGATGGCACGAGAGCAGCTGGTTGAGGCGCTGAACAAAGCCTGCGGTCTGGGGGCAATTCATCTGCAATACAATGCCCATTTGGCGCTGGCTGAAATTTATTCAAAGCTGGGTAAAAGCGATATCGCCGAAGGGCATGTTTTATTACATAAGACTTTGCGCAATCAGCTACTGGCCAGCACGCTGGAAAGTGATCTGGAAACCATGGAATTGCGTCTGGAACTGCTATAGCGCTGACGCAGGGATGCCCGTATGACCACAGAACACGATGTCAATAACCTGAACCAGCGAGCACGTGCCCTCTCGCGCGAACACCCAACCGAAGCGCTGGCCTGTGCGCAGCAAGCGGCCATTTACGCCATCCAGCTCAACTATGATTTTGGCTTTACCGAGGCCATCTTCATTCAGGGCAGCATTATGAGCTTGCAGGGCAATGTGGCCGAAGGGCTGCACCTGATGCGCCACGCCCTGTATATGGCCAATCTGCACCAGTTTCAGACGCTAACTCCCGATTGCCTGCAGGAAATCGCCAGAGCCTGCTACACGATGGGTGATTACGATAATGCACTGGATACCTGGGCGCTGTGTCTGGATGCGGCTTTAGCCATTGACGCCAAAGACATCTATATCAAGGGGCAGATTGGCCTGGGCCAGCTGTATTTTGCGCATGACGATTTTTATAATGCGCTCAATCACCACCTCAAAGCTCGCGATCACGCTTATCAATGCCAGGATCAGAACATTCTGGCCGCAATTGAAATCAATATTGGCACCGACCAATTTGAACTGGAACAACTCGATAGCGCCAAAGCCACACTCAAACGCGCCCTAGTTTATGCTCAGCAAGCGCACAATCTGGAATATCAGGCGGCGGCCATGGGCACACTAGGTCGTGTGGCACTGGCGGAGAACGATCTACCGCTCGCACGCTCTTACCTAGAGCGGGCACGCGGCATCAACCAGCGCCACGAAAACCGCTGGGGAGAGGCGCACAATCTGTATAACCTCGGGCTTTTGGCGCGCAGGGAAAACCAGCTCGACAAGGCCATCGAGTTTTTCAATCTGAGCCTGCAGGCGGCTGAACAGATGAGTGCAGGCCATTTGATCTATCAACTGGAATTTGCCCTGTCCGAAGCCCAGGAATACAGCGGCAACTTTGCCTTGGCACTCAAACTGCACCAGCAAGCCTATCAGCACCACTACCATTTATTGCGTCAGGCCTCATTGCAACGTCTGCATGCCATGGAAACCAAGCTGGAGGCCGAAAGAACCCGACAGGAAAACATCCACCTGCGTGCGCAAAACGATCAGGAACGCAAAGCACGCCTTTACAGCGACCATATCGCATCACAAGACCAGCTGACCGGGTTATTAAACCGCCGTGGCTTCGAGCAGCGTGGGCACGCGCTACTGCAGTCGAACCCGGAACACCGTGAACCACTGGCACTACTGATGCTGGATATTGATTTTTTCAAGGCAGTCAATGACCGCTGGGGTCATCTGGTCGGCGATTATGTGCTACGCCAGGTCGCTGCCCTGCTCAAATCCGGCTGTCGGCAGGACGATCTGGTCTGCCGCTGGGGCGGGGAAGAATTCCTGATCCTGCTACCGTCGCGCAATGGCATGCCTGCGCGCGATGTGGCCGAGCGCCTGCGCCTGATGGTGCAAAACTGGTCGTGGGACAAAATCGAGCATGGGCTGAGTATGAGCATCAGCATTGGCGTGACGCACTATCAGAATGACACCCAGTTGATGCAGCTCGTCCAGCGTGCTGATCAGAATTTATATCGAGCCAAGCAAGCGGGTCGTAATCAGATTGTTTTTTAAGCGTGAACTAGATGCAAATTTAGCTAAAAATCAATATTTTCCGCTTTACTCGCCATATCCTTATTAAATTTGCGAGTTTTACCTGACGTTTTTCCGTTAAAATTCGGTCTTTAGTCGTATTTCCCGCCGGAGATGCCCTTCATGGCCGACCAGACTGCCGCGCCCCTCGCCCACACGCAAGAACGCCTGCGTGAAATCCCATATAACTACACCTCATTTTCCGACCGTGAAATCGTGATTCGCCTGCTTGGCCAAGACGGCTGGCGCGTATTGGATGAGCTGCGTCAGGAACGAAAAACAGGCCGCTCTGCCCGCATGCTGTTTGAAGTGCTGGGTGATATCTGGGTCGTCAAGCGCAACCCCTATGTGCAGGATGATTTGCTGGAAAACAATAAGCGCCTGAAGCTGCTGGTTGAGGCCATGCATCACCGGCTATCCGAAATTGAAAAACGCCGTCAGGAAAACGAGCGCGTCAATGTGCTGCTGGAGCGGACACGCCAGGCCGTTGATGAGTTTGAGCGCGAATTCCGTGATGTAGCGATCCTGCGTAAAAAAGTGATGCGCAAAATGGGCTCGCTCACGCGCAAGGATAATATCCAGTTTGATGGTCTGGCTCGCGTATCGCATGTTACCGACGCCACCGACTGGCGCGTTGAATATCCCTTTGTCGTACTATGCCCCGATACCGAAGCCGAAATGGCGCCGCTGGTAGCGGCCTGTATCGAGCTGGGGCTGACGATTATCCCGCGTGGCGGTGGTACGGGTTACACCGGCGGTGCTGTGCCGCTCACCCCGCTGAGCGCCGTGATTAACACTGAAAAACTCGATCGCCATCAGGGCGTTGAGAAAATGCATATTCCCGGTGTTGACCACGAAATTTCAACGATCCAGTGCGGTGCCGGTGTCGTCACCCGCCGCGTGATGGAAGCGGCTGAAGAAGCTGGCCTCGTCTTTGCCGTTGACCCAACCTCAGCCGATGCCTCCTGTATCGGCGGTAATGTCGCAATGAACGCTGGTGGTAAAAAAGCCGTTCTGTGGGGCACTGCGCTCGACAATCTGGTCAGCTGGAAAATGGTCGACCCCGATGGCAACTGGTTGTTCATCGAGCGGATGGATCACAATCTGGGCAAAATCCACGATGCGGCGCAAGCCACTTTCCGCATCAGCAAATTCAAACCCGACGGCAAAACCGCGCTGGGCGTCGAGACGCTGGTGATTCCAGGCACCACCTTCCGTAAAGAAGGCCTGGGTAAAGACGTGACCGACAAGTTCCTTGCGGGTTTGCCGGGTATACAGAAGGAGGGTACCGATGGTTTGATCACCAGCGCACGCTTTGTGCTGCACCGCATGCCTGATCATATCCGTACTGTCTGTCTGGAGTTTTTCGGCGAAGTCAGCCGCGCTGTACCGTCGATTGTTGAAATCAAAAACTATCTGGATGCGCACCCTACCGTGCAATTGGCGGGCTTGGAACACCTCGATTGGCGCTATGTGCGTGCCGTCGGCTACGCGACCAAGGCAAAATCCAAAGGCCGCCCGAAAATGGTGCTGATCGCCGATATCGTATCGGACGATGAAAAAGCACTGGGCGAAGCGACCAGCCATGTGGTGCAGCTGGCCAACGCCCGTGGCGGCGAAGGTTTTGTTGCGGTACTGCCTGAGCAGCGCAAAAAATTCTGGCTCGATCGCGCCCGCACGGCCGCGATTGCCAAGCACACCAACGCCTTCAAGATCAATGAAGACGTGGTGATTCCGCTGCCACGGCTAGGCGAATACTCGGACGCAATTGAGCGCATCAATATCGAGCTGTCGATTCATAACAAACTCGAATTGCTCGATCATCTGAGCGATTTCTTCGCCCAAGGCCGCCTGCCTTTCGATACCAGCGATGCCCCCGTCAGCCACGATGTGCTGATTGGCGATCGTCGCGAGTCGGCGCTGGCATTTATTGCGCAAACGCGCAAACACTGGGAATGGATTAACACCAATCTGGACGACGCCTTCGAGCTATACCAGACTGCTTTCCCGGGTATGCCACTGGAAAAAGCAGTGGATGCCAATGAGCTACCGCAAAGCGTATTCCACGCGCTGCGCGACTTTGTGCTGCGTATTTCGTACAAACGCGAATTGCTCACCGAGCTGGAAACGCTGTTTAGCGGCCGCACCGACAAGCCAATTCTGGATGCGATCCACGCCCTGCATCAAAAGGTGCTCAAAGGCCGCACTTGGGTTGCGCTGCATATGCACGCCGGCGATGGCAATGTGCATACCAATTTGCCAGTCAATTCAGACGACTATGAAATGCTGCAACGCGCTCACCACGCCGTGGCACGCATTATGCAAGTTGCGCGTGATTTGAATGGCGTAATTTCGGGTGAGCACGGCATTGGCATTACCAAGTACGAATTTTTGACGCGTGACGAGCTTGCGCCGTTTGAAGCGTACAAACAAAAAGTCGACCCAAACGGCCACTTCAACAAAGGCAAACTGATGCCGGGTGCCGATCTGACCGATGCTTACACGCCATCGTTCAGCCTGCTCGGCACCGAGTCGCTGATTCTGGAGCAATCGGACATTGGCAGCATCAGCAATATGGTCAAAGACTGTCTGCGTTGTGGCAAATGTAAACCTGTCTGCAGCACGCACGTGCCACGCGCGAACTTGCTGTATTCGCCGCGCAATAAGATTCTGGCGACGGGTTTGCTCACTGAAGCTTTCCTCTACGAAGAGCAAACTCGCCGTGGCATTTCGCTCAAGCACTTTGAAGAGCTGGGTGATGTGGCAGATCACTGTACCGTGTGCCACCGCTGCGTAAATCCTTGCCCGGTGAAGATCGACTTTGGCGATGTGTCGGTCGCGATGCGCAACTTCCTGCGCAAAGAAGGCAAAAAGAAATTCAACCCGGGCTCGGCGCTGGGCATGACTTTCTTGACGCTAAAAGATCCGGCCACGATCAAATTGATGCGCGCCTTGATGATAGGCTGGGGTTACAAAGCCCAGCGTTTAGGTCATTCGCTGGCAAAACGCTTTGGTCTGCTCAAGGGAGTCACCAAACAGCCACCGTCGACACTCGGCACTGCGCCGATCAAGACGCAGGTGATTCACTTCATCAATAAACCGATGCCAGGTGGCCTGCCGAAGAAAACTGCGCGTGCACTACTGGATGTGGAAGATAGCAATATCGTACCGGTGATTCGTGACCCGAAACGGCTGAACGAAGAAAACGAAGCCGTGTTCTACTTCCCCGGTTGTGGCTCGGAACGCCTGTTCAGTCAGGTCGGATTGGCGACACAAGCGATGCTGTGGCATGTCGGCACGACGACCGTCTTGCCACCAGGCTATCTGTGCTGCGGCTACCCGCAAACCTCGAGCGGCCAGCAAGATAAAGGCGACAAGATCACGATGGAAAACCGCGTGCTCTTCCATCGCTTGGCCAACACTTTGAATTATCTGGACATCAAGACCGTCGTTGTTTCGTGCGGTACGTGTATGGATCAGCTGCTCAAATATCGTTTCGAGGAGATTTTCCCGGGTTGCCGCCTGCTGGATATCCATGAGTATCTGCTTGAAAAGGGCGTCAAGCTTGAAGGTGTGAGCGGTACCCAGTATATGTATCACGAGCCGTGCCATACACCGATGAAAACGTACAAAGGCATTGAAGTAGCCAACGAGCTGATGGGCCAACGCGTTGACCTGAATGATCGTTGTTGCGGTGAGTCGGGTACATTTGCCGTTGCTCGCCCTGATATTTCGACTCAGGTGCGTTTCCGTAAGCAAGAAGAGATGGAAAAAGGCGCGGCTAAACTGCGCGCCGATGCGGGCGATGCTAAAGCACCAGTCAAGATCCTGACTTCTTGCCCATCATGTATGCAGGGCTTGAGCCGTTATAACGACGATTCGGGCACTGAAGCCGATTACATCGTGGTTGAAATTGCGAAGACCGTGCTGGGCGAGAACTGGATGCCCGAATACGTCAAGCAAGCAGGCAATGGCGGTATCGAGCGCGTCCTGCTGTAATTTCAGCTTATTTCCGTAAGCCATCATGGCGTCAGAATCTGCAAGGATTCTGACGCCATTGTTTTTTCAGCCTTTAAGCAACTCCCGTTTGTCGCTATCTTGTAATCTTCTTCACGCAAAATGGTCGTCTTCGAGCAGAATCGCCGCTCAATACCGCCTGCGCGTAATATAATCAAAAGATTATTTAGCTGACGGACTTCATCCATGCCTACCCAGTGCCCACTCTGCCAGCAAGACGGCGGCAAAATTGTCTGGCGCAATGACTTGGCGCGCGTCGTGCTGGCGGATGAGCCTGATTACCCCGGATTTTGCCGAGTTATTCTGAATCGTCATGCGGCCGAAATGACCGATCTGTCCGTCGCAGAACGCACCGAATTAATGAATATCGTCTGGGCCGTTGAAAGCATTCAGCGCAGCGTTTTAAATCCGGCTAAAATCAATCTAGCCAGCTTGGGCAATATGGTGCCGCATGTACACTGGCACATTATCCCGCGCTGGCGCGATGATCTGCACTTTCCTGCCCCAATCTGGGCCAGCGCAAATCCGGATCGTCAGGTTTACACCCCGGCAGCAGCTCTTCTTGAACAATTGCAACACCAACTTGAGCAATTAAAGCCATGATCGAGGTTTTGATTCAGCGCACACTCCCCGCTGTGGGCGGCAGTAGCACACCCCAATTTGACGATGTGCGAACTGCCCGTGACTGGCTCAAATTACTCCCGATGATCAATGTGCCGATTGCCCATGCCGAAATTAGCCAGGCACTATCGGAATTAAACCAAAGCGATCTGGCCGCGCTGGAAAGCCTGAAAATTGTCGAACAGTTCCGCGAATCAGTGCACGTACTGCAAGACGCGACACTGAGTAAACTGATCGGCAAAGCGCTGCCCCTGAGCGACGAAGAAGAGAAAATCTGGCAATCGATTGCCAATTTGTGGCGCTTGCTTGAAACAGCCTATGCACGCGCCTGGCATGCTGCGTGCAAGAATCAGCTGGGCATTGCCGAATTTTTGCCGCTCCTGGCCGAGCGAACGCTGTATTACGCCAATAAAAATCTGCAACATCTGGCGCATATCTACCGCAAACCGGGAGACAAAGAATGGCGGCAATTGTTTGCTTATTACGAGCTGGCCAAAACCCAGCATATTGAAAAACTCAAAGCGCGCGACAGCCTGATCCCCATCAGCGGCACCAGTACACCGGAATCGATATTTCTGCACGCCTTGCTATTCAATATGGCCAACCCGGCGCAGTATTCGTTCAAACAACAAGCCTGGCTCAATAATCGGCTGGAAATTCTCGCCACGCGCACCTCACTGCAGGCACAAGCCCCCACCCTGCCGCAGCGTGCGCCACTCTGCATCGATCTGGCCACCCCGGCACCAGCCACGCGTCGCCCCCATCCGCGCGCACAGGATAGCGAACTCGAAATCGATACGCTGGCGCTGGCTCAGGTGATCAGCAAGCGGATCAAGCTGCTCAAACTGGGCGAAATGCCGGAGAAGATCGGCCTAGGCAATGAGCTGGGGCCGCAGGCAGCCGAAGAAATTCTGCGTGATCTATATCGGCTCTGGTGCGATCATCCTATGGAGCGCACGCTGGTACGCCGCAGCAGCGAGCAATACCTTGAGGCCGGAGTTGGCCTGAACAATCTGCACCTGTGGCTGGCACGCCATCAATTTGCGCCGCCACCGCAAAACGAGCATCAAATAAGCAGCACCGAATTGATGCAGATCCGGATGTTCGGCCAAACCCGCGCTCGCCAGGTGATCGCGCCAGCAGCGCCGGAAACGCAGCAATGGCAAATTGTGAATGAAACAGCGCAAGGCATGTGCCTGAACAGCAGCACCGCACTCGCCCAGCGCCTGCAACTGCATCAGCTAATCCTGTTGGCCGACGGCAAAGCGCAGTTTCTGGGGCAAATCCGTTGGTTATCACAATGTGCAGCACACTGGGAAATCGGCATCGAGCTGCTACCCGGCATTCCTGAGGCGGCCTGTATCCGCGCGCAGGATGCGGCCCGTTTTGGTCAGGGCGACTTTACCCAGGTGCTGATGCTCGGCGCGATGCCAGCGCTGAAATCGCCAGCCACGTTGCTGCTGCCCCCCGGCTGGTTCAGACAGGGGCGTCTGCTCGATTACTGGGATGGCAAACAAATGAATCGCATCCGTCTGGTTAGCCTGCTTGGCCGCGGTGCGGATTATGAGCGCGTGCATTTTGTTGCTTCAGGCGGCCTGTAAAACCGAGCAACCAGGCACGGCAGCGCCAGCCAAGCAAGAGCGTCAGCACGGCGGCATAGATCATCGGCTCGCTCAGGTCTTTTTTCACCAGCCACCAGAAATGCACCACCGCCAGAATCGCAATCGGATAAATCAGTCGATGCAATTGCCCCCAGCGGCGCTTGAGCCGGCGCATCATGGCCTTGGTCGAAGTCATCGCCAGCGGTATCAAGAGTAGCAAAGCCAGCATGCCGACAGTGATAAATGGCCGCTCAATAATATCGCGCACGATTGCAGCCCAATCAAACAACTGATCAAGCCAGAGATAAATACCAAAGTGCAGCACGGCATAAAAAAATGCATACAGCCCAAGCATGCGCCGGTACTGCAGCCAGCCCGACCAACCACTAATCTGCCGCAGCGGCGTGATCGCCAGGGTCAGCAATAAAAATACCAGCGCCCAGGTACCGCTCGAGCGCGTAATAAATTCAACCGGATTGACCAGCTCTCCCTGCCAGAGCAGCAACACAGCGCGCAGCAATGGCAATAAGGACAGTACAAACCATAAAGACCCGCTTTGTAATACGCGCAGCAACACCAGAACTACTCCCTATACGTATATAGCCACAAACCAATATCAGAAATAACTTCCAGCTTATACCCTAGAAAAACTTCGCCAAATCCATCCCCTGATACAAGCGGGCCACCTGATCGCCGTAGCCGTTAAACGGCAGCGTTTTGCGTTTGAGGAATTCGCCGATGCGCCGTTCTGTGGCCTGACTCCAGCGCGGGTGCGCCACTGCGGGGTTCACATTGGAATAAAAACCATATTCGTTGGGCGCGGCCAGATTCCAGCTCGTTGCGGGCTGTTGCGCCTGCAAGCGGATCCGCACAATGGATTTGATGCTCTTGAACCCATATTTCCACGGCACCACTAGGCGGATGGGTGCGCCATTCTGATTGGGCAGCACTTCGCCATACAAGCCCACCGCCAGTATGGTCAGTGGATGCAGGGCTTCGTCCATGCGCAAGCCCTCGCGATACGGCCAATCCAGCACCCGGCTCGCCAGCCCCGGCATTTGCTTGGGATCATTGAGCGTTTCAAAGGCGACAAATTTGGCATTGCCCGTTGGCTGTACGGCTTTGAGTAAGCTCGCCAGTGGGATACCCACCCAAGGTATCACCATGGACCAGCCTTCCACACAGCGCAGGCGGTAGATACGCTCTTCCAGCGGCGCCAGCTTTAATATCTCTTCGATGCCGAAGGTTTTGGGTTTACCCGCCTCGCCTTCGACCACCACTTGCCACGGGCGGGTTTTCAAGCTGCCCGCATTTCTGGCCGGGTCTTCCTTGCTGGTGCCAAACTCGTAAAAATTATTGTAGGAGGTGATTTCTTTGCGGCTATTGGGCTGCTCGGAGGCCGAATAGCGGCTGGGAATGCCTTTTAAGGCTGCAGCAGCTTCGCCAGCCAGCAAAGCGCTGCCGGCTGCCGCAGCCATAAATTGCCGACGGTTCAAAAACACGTCTTTGGGGGTAATTTCGGATGGCAAAATATCGCCGGGACGACGAATCAGCATGATCAGGCTCCACATTCATTCGGATGATTACCGATTAGTCGTGATGGGAGGCCAGATCTGACACCGAAGTTCCAAAGCCAAGCCAAAACCTGCCACGGTATTATTTCACTTTCAAAATCCACTCGGCCATCTGTTTGGCTTCGGCCTCGCTGACCGCGTTGGCTGGCATCGGCACGCCCCCCCAAACCCCAGCTCCGCCTTTGCGGATTTTCAGCGCCAATTTGCTAACTGCGCCTTTGTCGGTTTTGTATTTGGCCGCCACATCCTTGTATGAAGGACCAACCATTTTGGTATTGGTGGCATGACAGGCAAAACAGCTTTTCGATTTCATCAGCGCCTCAACGCCCGATGCCTGCACTGGCAAGGCTAGCAAGGGCCCCAAGGTCAACATCATCCATGCAACTGGCTTTTTCATTGTTTTCTCCTGATTGATTACTCATGATCTTGGCGGCCGCAGGTACCGCCGCGCGCAAGGTTAAAAGATCAGCCGCTGCGCGCACCTGCCGATCATGGCATGATTGGAACGGTAAATAATCGACTTAAATCAATAATAGCGGGCAAATTCTATGCGCAAAGTGGCAAATCCAAGCGACAATAGCCACCTTACTGTGCAGGTGAAACCCATGGACTACTTCCCGCTTTTTATCAACTTGAAACAGCAGCCTTGCATGATTGTCGGCGGTGGCGAAATCGCCGTGCGCAAGCTGCGGCTGCTGGCCTCGGCTGGCGCAGATATTACGGTTGTCGCGCCCGAGCTGTGCAATGAAATGCGTGAAATGGTCAAGCACGGCAAAGTACATTGGCGTCCGGCCGAGTTTTCACTCTCGCACATTGCCGGACAAAGACTGGTGATTGCTGCCACCGATCACGCCAGCGTCAATCAAGCGGTGTTTGCCGCCTGTGAAGCGGCGGGTATTCTGGTCAACTCGGTCGATGACCCGGCGCACAGTCGTTTTATTACCCCGGCAATCGTTGACCGTTCACCGCTGACCATTGCGTTGTCCACGGGCGGCGGCGTGCCGGTGCTGGCGCGACATTTGCGCAGCCAGCTCGAAGCGCTGATTCCGCACGGCTGGGGCGAGCTGGCCAAAATGGGCAGTCAGCTGCGCACGCTGGCCAAGGAAAAAATACCCGATCCGGCCAGCCGCCGCGAATTCTGGGAGAACGTTCTGGCTGGCCCCATCCCGGATCAGGTCTTTTCCGGCCAGATTGAAACAGCACGTATTGCTCTGGAAGACGCAATCAACAAGGGCTCGGTGCCAATACAGGGTGCGGTATACCTGGTAGGCAGCGGCCCGGGCAACCCTGACCTGCTCACTTTCCGCGCGCTGCGCCTGATGCAGCAAGCCGATGTCGTGCTGTATGACAATCTGGTCAGCGCCGAAATCATGGAGCTGGTGCGCCGCGATGCCGAACGCATTTATGTCGGCAAGAAATCGAATAACCACGCGCTGCCGCAAGAAGAAATCAATCTGCTGCTGGTGCGGCTGGCGCAGGAAGGCAAAAAAGTATTGCGGCTTAAAGGGGGCGATCCGTTTATTTTTGGCCGGGGCGGCGAAGAAATTGCCGAGCTGGCCGCTGCGCAAATTCCGTTTGAAGTGGTTCCCGGCATTACCTCGGCGGCCGGCGCGTCCTGCTACGCCGGTATTCCGCTCACGCACCGCGATTACGCGCAATCGGTCACCTTTGTCACCGGCCATCGCCGCGCCACCGACAGCGACGCCGACAAACTCGAGCTCGATTGGCCACGTCTGGTCAACCCCAATGAAACCGTCGTCGTTTACATGGGCGTGGCACAGGCAGGGTATATTGCTGAACAGCTCATCAAACATGGTCGAGCAGGCAATACCCCAGTCGCCGTGATTGAGCGCGCGACCACGGCGCAGCAAAGAGTCGTGATTGCCGAGCTCAGCACGCTGGCGCAAACCGTCCGTGACAGCCACATCAAACCGCCAGCGCTGCTGATTATTGGCGATGTGGTCAAACTGCACGAGCAGCTGAACTGGCGGCAATAAATCCTGCACATTGGCAACGTGGGCAATTACGATATTCGGCTACTACGGCTTTATCGCCTATTGGCAATACGGGAAATCCGGCAGCAATTATCCCTAGCTATCACTATCGAGGCATCGCACAATAAAGCCACCTTGCTGATGCGATGCCTACCATGACTTTTGCCAACGCCACCCGCCTGATTTTGCTTGCCGCGATCTGGGGCGCTTCCTTTCTGTTTATGCGCATTGCCGTCCCCAGCCTGGGGCCGATCTGGCTGATCAGCGCCCGCATCGGGCTGGCAGCGGTGTTTCTGGGGCTGGTTGCTGCGGCGCTCAAGCACCGGTTTGACTGGCAGAACTGGCGGGAATATCTGTTTCTCGGCTTGTTTAATACCGCACTGCCTTTTCTGGCTTACGGCTTCGCGGCCCGTACCCTCAATGCGTCAATGATGTCGATTCTGAACGCCACGGCACCGATCTGGGGCGCGGTCATCATGGCTTTGCTCATGCGCAAAATGCCGGCGCGCAAAGTGTGTCTGGGCTTATTACTTGGCATGCTGGGGGTGGCGGTGCTGGTGGGGTTTGACCGGATCAGCACTCAGTCCGGAGCGATTCTGGGTATTCTAGCCTGCCTGGGTGCCACCTTGTGCTATGGGATCGCCAGTGCCTATACCAAGCTCAAAGCCCAGCACATTGCGCCGTTTCAGGTCGCGCACGGCAGTATGTGGGGCGCCAGCCTGCTGCTGGCACCGCTGTTTTTGAGCAGCCAGCCGCTAACCACACCCACGCCATCGGTCTGGCTGGCGATTATTGCGCTGGCCGTCCTGTGCACCGGCTTTGCCTATTTGCTGTATTTCCGCCTGGTGCGCGAGATCGGCGCGGCCTCAACGCTGACCGTCACTTTTCTGATTCCGGTATTTGGCGTGCTCTGGGGTGCGGTGTTTCTGGGTGAACATATCGGCGGCAATACCATTGCTGGCGCGATGATTATCCTGCTTGGCACCGCGCTGGTCTGCCTGTAATTCGTCTTGCAAAAAACAATGCGCGGGATCACCGCGCATTGTGTCTAGCCCGCCACGGCTGGGCTAGTCGAAGATGATTTAATCGAAAATCGCTTAGTCAAAAATCACTGTTTTGTTTGAATACACCAGTACGCGGTGTTCCAGATGCCAGCGCACCGCGCGCGAGAGCACGACGCGCTCCAGATCACGGCCTTTCTGGATCAGCGCTTCAACATCATCACGGTGAGAAATCCGGTTCACGTCCTGCTCGATAATCGGGCCGTCATCGAGAATTTCGGTCACATAATGGCTGGTGGCGCCGATCAGCTTCACGCCACGCGCAAAAGCGCGGTGATATGGCTTGGCACCGTCAAACGCTGGCAGGAAGCTGTGGTGAATATTGATCACCCGCTGCGGGTAAGCGGCGGTAAATTCGTGACTGAGTACCTGCATATAGCGCGCCAGCACGATCAGATCGATTTCTTTCTCAGCCAGCAGCGCTTTTTGCTCGGCCTCGGCTTGCGCTTTATTGTCTTTGGTAACAGAAATCACGTGGTACTCGATGCCGTAAAATTCGGCCAGCGCGCGGCAATCTTCGTGATTGGAAATAATCAGCGGAATCTCGCAATTGAGCTCGCCACTTTTATGTCGGTGCAGCAAATCAACCAAGCAATGATCGTATTTCGACACGAAAATGGCCATTTTCTGCGGGCGATTAGACAGCGCCACTTTCCAGGTCATCTCGAATCGATCTGCAATCGGCTGAAAAGCCGCCGAAAAAGCATTCATATCCAGCGTGAAATCGGATAAATCCCACTCGATCCGCATCAGAAATAGATTATCGGTATTGTCCTGATGCTGGTCGGAGTGAACGATATTGGCGTTGTAGGTATACAGAAAATTGGCAATTGCTGCAGACAGGCCTTTGCGGTCTGGGCAGCTGATCAGGAGCGTGGCAGTTTGATTCATGATGGATTCGCAAACAAAAGTTGCAACGATTCTAACAGCCACACGCCGCTAATGTCAGGCAAAAGCCACGAGTTTTGCGCCTGATCAGCTCATTTGTCGCGGCGCAGGCCGCTCACGGCCTGCAAGTCAGTTCCTGCGGCAACCTCGCCACGGCTTTGGTATGATTGCGGCACCTGGCGCGGCGAGTGCTTTTTGCAGGCTTTAGCCGCCGCTGCCGCGCTTTCCAACTTGCTGCCATCTACCAATAAGAGCAATAAGAGCTTATGTTCGAGATCGTTTTATACCAGCCTGAAATCCCGCCCAATACCGGCAATATTATCCGTCTGGCCGCCAATACCGGCTGTACATTGCATCTGGTAAAACCACTGGGCTTTCCGCTTGACGACACCAAAATGCGCCGCGCCGGGCTGGATTACCATGAATACGCGCAAATGCAGGTGCATGAGAACTGGGCTGATTGCCGCGTCGCGCTGGCTGGAAGGCGATTTTTTGCCGGAACGACCAAAGGCTCGCAGCGCTACGATCTGGTGCAATTCAAACCCGGTGATGTGCTGGTGTTTGGCCCGGAAACGCGCGGATTGCCCGCCGAGATTCTGGCCGAATTCGCCCCGCAAGACCGGATTCGCCTGCCGATGCACCCGGACAATCGCAGCCTGAATCTATCCAATGCCGTCGCCATCACGGTGTACGAAGCCTGGCGGCAGAATGATTTTGCGGGCGGTATTTTTTAAGCACGTCTGAGCATGAAAAAGGCCGCTTTTATGCGGCCTTTTTCATATACCCTACCTCAGCATTACTCGCTAAACTAAATCTAGATAGAGCTACAGCGATATACCCTATTCTTTGTTCCGCATAAAATCAGCCGTTTTGAAAAACGCTTCTTCCAAGTGCTCGCGCAGCGCATCGCTCATCGCAATTTCGCTCATTGCCTGATACATGCAAAGCAGCCACTGATCGCGCTCAGCCTCGCCAATGGCAAACGGCATATGCCGTGCCCGCAAACGCGGATGACCATATTTTTCAATAAATAATTGCGGCCCGCCCAGCCAGCCGGACAAAAAATCAAAAAACTTATCACGAATCAGCGCGCTGTCTGGTGCATGCATGGCGTGAATGCCCGCCGCCCGTGGATCTGTCGCCATGATGTCATAAAAACGATCCACCAGCTGACGCAAAACGGCTGGCCCACCTAAGAGTTCATACGGGCTTAATTCAATCACTTCCGACATACACCAACCTTCTCTAATGCCATGAATTATTAAGAAATTATTACATTTTTTACGCTTGCGCTCCAGACCTTTGCCCACTTGCTAATCCGCTTATCAAAGCTAAACTGAGGCTGAACCAGCGATTTCAAACTTGAGGTCATGCAGATGCTAAACCAACTCTCCATTGCAGCAAAAATTACCGTCGGTTTCGTGATCATGATCGCACTACTGATTGTGATCGGGATTGTCGGCTTGCTCGGCATGAGCAAGCAGCACGGCGTCGTGAGCGAGCTGCTGCGAACCGAATTGCAATTTGGCATCAATATCATTGATGCGCAAAAACACGTTGGCGATCTGCGGCGCTACGAAAAAGACGCCTTCATCAATCTGAGCGAAGGCGAGAAAATCGCCGAATACAAAAAGAAATGGGATGATAGTCTAAATGAAACCCAAGCTGCGATTGCCGCCGCAGAAAAGCTGGCCAACCCCGCTCAGACAGCACAATTACAAACGTTAAAAGAAAGTCTGAATCAATATGCGCAGGGCTTTGGCGAAACTTTTACCCAGCTCTCGGCCGGGCAATTCGCCAATACTGGCGAAGCTAACAAAGCCTTTGGTAAATACAAGGAGCCCGTGCGCACGCTTAGCGACAGCCTGAGCACGCAAGCCAAACAGGCGATTACCAACGTCAACGCGATTGAGGGCAAAGTGGATGCCATCAAGACCGAAAAATTGCGTTTAAGCCTGATCCTGATGGCGCTGGCGATCCTGGCTGGCCTTGCAGCCAGCATTGTCATTATAAAATCGGTCACCACGCCGCTGAATGAAATGCAGCGCGATATTGGCGAAATCGACCGCTCCGGCCATATCGGTTTGCGCCTGAAAGCGCATAATCAGGACGAAATCGGCCAAACCACCAGCGCACTCAATCGGCTGTTTACCGGCATGTGCGAGGTAATTTCGCAGGCCAACCGCAACTCCAGCGAGCTGATCAGCGCCGCGCACGAACTCACCAGTGCCTCGTCGCAAATTACCCAGTCGTCTCATCTGCAAGCCGAAGCGTCGGCATCAACGGCAGCAGCGATTGAGCAGCTGACAGTGAGCGTGAACATGATTGCCGATAATGCGCACAATATGGAGCATGAAACCCACGAGGCAGCACAAACCGCGACCGAAGGTGCACTAACGGCGCAAAAAGCCGCGACTGAAATCAACCAGATTGCCAATTCAATCAACCATTCTTCACAAGTAATCGTGCAGCTTAATCAGCGCTCGGATGAAATTGGCAGCATCGCCATGGTGATCAAGGATATTGCCGACCAGACCAATTTGCTGGCCCTGAATGCCGCGATTGAAGCGGCCCGAGCGGGCGATCTGGGGCGCGGTTTTGCGGTGGTCGCCGATGAAGTGCGCAAGCTGGCCGAACGAACCACGCAGGCGACGATAGAAATCACCAGCAAGATTGATTCGGTGCAAAGAGACACCAGCACCGCCGCTGAAGGCATGCGGGCCGCCACGCATCTGGTTGAAAACGGCGTGCGTAGCACACAAAGCGTTGCCGAGGCGCTAGCGCAAATTGAAGCGGTATCACGGCGTTCGGTCGAGCATATCACCAGCATCAGCAGCGCGATCAAGGAGCAAAGCACGGCCAGCCATGAGATTGCCCGCCATGTCGAGCAGATCGCCCAGGCCAGCGAAGAAAATCACAGCGCCGCCGCCAGCACCAACCGGCTCTCCGAGCGCTTAAGCCAGATTGCCCAGAGTCTGGACAACACCATCCGCCGCTTTAAGGTCTAGTACAGCAAACCCGATCATTTCGGACAGAACCACACCTTGCCTTTTGTACTGATGCTTTTTTGGAGTCGCCCATGATTCGGGCCCAGCCAGGCTTTCCCGCCTTTCCAGCCTTACCCGCCATGTTTGCGCCGCTGGCACAGGCGCAGCTGGCTGACGAGCTCAGCCTGGCCAGACAAATCAGGGGCGCAGTCCATCTAGTGGCCGAGCAGAGCTTGCGGGCCGATGCACTGGCTCATTTGCTTAAGCAAAAGCTGCACTTTGCCCGGCAAGGGCAAGGCAGCGTGGATAATCTGCTGATGCAATACCCGCTGTCCAGCCCTGCCGGACAAGCCCTGATCAATCTTGCTGAAGGTGTTTTGCGCATCAGCGATCAGCCACAGCTAGACCGTTTGATTGAAACGCAATTGCACTCGGCGCAGTGGCACACCTATCGCGGAGCCAGCCCATCGTGGGCAATCAATCTGGCGACATTAGGGCTGGATGTGGCCGAACATCTGCCGCAGCCACTGGCGGCGCCGGTGATCCGCGAAGGCATGAAAAAGGCCATGCATATGCTGGCAAGCCAGCTGATTATCGCCCAGGACATTGAAAGTGCCCTGAAGCAGCAAGATCCGGATTTTCTATACGCGTTCGCCCTCTCGGGCGAGTCGGCCATTGGCCGGGAAGATGCGGCTTATTGCTTTGAGCAATACGAAATTGCCATCCATCTGATTGGCCGCGCCCATCAGGGTGGTACACGGCTTAGCCCTGACGTCTCGGTCAAGCTATCGACGCTGTATGAGCAGTTTAATCTGCTGCATTACCAGCAAGTGCAGGAAGTGCTGTATCCGCGGCTGCTCCAGCTGGCTCTGCTGGCCAAGCACTATGATATCGGCCTGATGATCGAAGCCGAAGAAAGCAGCCGCCAGCTACTGACGCTGCAGTTATTTTCACGCCTGCTGCAGGCAGATCATCTGGCGCACTGGGATGGCCTGGGAATCACAGTACAGGCTTGCCAGAAAAACGCCCTGCATACGGTTAAATGGCTAAACCAGTACACCAAGCAGACTCAACGCCAGATTCAGGTTCGGCTGGTCAAAGGCGCATTCTGGGAGCGCGAAATCCGGCAGGCACAGCAGGCTGCGCTCGGCCACTATCCGGTTTGGACACAAGCCGAGCACACCGAGCAATGTTATCTGGCCTGCGCCCAGGCGCTGCTGCAAAGCGGTGGGCGCATCCACCCGCAATTTGCCACGCACAATCCCTTTACGTTGTCTTACCTTCATCAACTGGCTGGGGCGCATGATTTTGAATTTCAGGCGCTATTTGGTCTGGGTGAAACGCTGTACCAACTCGCCAAAGAGCTGGGCATTGATCGGCCGTGTCGGCTGTATGCCCCGGTGGGCGCGCATCATGAATTATTGCCGTATCTGGTTAGGCGCTATTTGCAGCACCATGCCAATCCGGACACCGTTCAACAGTTACCGGGGAGCGCCGAGGCTGGCGAGATGCTTGTCAAGGGGGAACACCATTTTCCAGCCCCCAACAAGGTTTTCTCCCCACGGGAAACCCCGGCGCTAGACGATCCTTTATTCTGGCCCCAGGGTCTGGCCTGGTATTCATTATTAAATTCAAACCATAGTGAGGGGTATATCGCCAGACCCATTATGGAAAAAGAGCCCGATAGCAATACTACACCACGTATCTGCTACAAACCCGCCGATACCCGGCAAGTGATCGGGCATTGCTACGATGCACCATTTGCCGCCATCGAGCCAGCGTTTACCAGCGCGCAGGCTCAGCTGGGCAGCTGGCATGCACGCAGCATCAAGGAACGCGCCAGACTGATCAACGCCGTTTCAAACCAGTTACAGCAGCGCCAGGCCGCGCTGATCTACCTGCTGATCAGCGAATGTGGCTACACCTTGTTGCAAGCAAGAAACGAGTTGCGTCAGGCCATTGATCTATGCCGTTACCATGCCCAGCAAGCCCGATCAGCCTGGCCCGAAACAGCACCAGCGCCGCTGGGCATTGTGATTGTGATTGGTGATCGACACTCGCCGCTGGCGATGTGGATCGCACCGATTGTCGCCGCCCTGCTCACCGGCAATACAGTGATTGCCAAACCTGCGCCCGAAACATGCCTGATTGCCGCGCTGGCCATTCGGTGCCTTCATCAGGTTGGCATTCCCGAAGCGGCCTTGCAAATGCTGCCCGGCGGCGCGGCCTTGGGCGCGGCATTGACGCTCGATCAGCGCTGTCAGGGCGTCTGCTTTCAGGGCACACAGGCCAACGCGCATAAAGTCCGCCAGGCGCTAGCCGAATTTGGCGCGGGCCGCGTCCTGCTGGCGCGTCCCCGTAGCCTGAATGTGATGATCGCGGACAGCAGCGCCACCCTTCCCTTGCTGATCAAGGATGTACTGGATTCGGCGTGGCTCAATGCCGGTCAGCACCCTGAAGCCTTGCGGCTACTGTGTGTGCAGCAAGACATTGCAGAACAGGTGATTTTGCAGCTGAAACAGGCGATGGACAGCTTTGTGGTGGGCGACCCGGCGCACGCTGCCAGTGATCTGGGGCCGATGCTCAATGCGGCTGCACTGGCTGCGCTTGAGCAGGAAATAAGCCAACGCAGGGCGCAAGGCTGCAAGGTATTTCAGCCACAGCTGAATACCGCGACGGCAGACGGGCAATTCATGGCACCGACCCTGATTGAAATTGACGACCCGGCTACGCTCAAAGAAACCATCCCCGGCCCAGTGCTTTATGTGTGGGCTTATCATGCAGAGCAACAGCATGAATTGAGTCGCCTGATTAACGCACTCCCCGCTTGCGCCACGCTCGGTATCCACAGCCGGATTAGCCAGCACATCGAGCAACTGATCGCACAAACCAAGATTGGCAACTACCGGCTCAACTGCAATCTGGCCGATGTCATCGTGGGTAGCCATCCGCTCGGCAAGCTGGCCAGCCCGTGGACTGTATGGCAATTAACGCGCCACGCCAGCCCCTGCCAGCCTCATTACCGCGAGCTGGCGAGCAAAGTGGAAGATTTGCGCAAAATCGCCCAGCTCTGGCCCGACATCGACCAAGGGCTGGATCTGGAAATTCTGTTCGAAGACGCCGCCAGGCGCAGCCCCTTGCAACACGTGCTAGCCCTTCCCGGCATTCAGGGCGAATACAACGAGCTGCGCTATCGCCCCCTAGGGCGCATTGCCTGCCTGGGGCCGAGCGAGTGGGATCTGGTACAGCAAATTGGCATGGTGCTGCTGACAGGCAATCAGGCTGTGCTCTCCAGCCACCATCAGCGTAATAGTACTTTGCGCACCTTTGATCTTGAGCACATCATCTGGTCGGATGATCCATTGCAAGAATCAATATCGGCAGCAATGTGTCACCCCAATATCGCCGACGCCTGCGAAAAACGTCTGGCTCAGCACAGCCTGGCACCACTGATTTTGCCCTATGAAGACGGGCGCTGGCCTTTGCAGCAACTGGTGCAGGAGTACAGCATCAGCAGCACGGATGCAGTCGCCACTGTGCAAATGAACCCAGTTATCTGACTAAAGCCCAGTTGAAGATTGCACGGAAAATCGATTGCGCCGACAATCATTACAGCTGCACGGTCTGAACTGCGCACAAAAAATGCGCTGATAAGCTGGCGAAAAGCAAGGCAGGTATATCGCCAGAAGGCAATATACAATTTAGTTAGCCAGATATACCCTATAGAAGTACCCCAAAGCCCGTAAGGCCGCGGCAAAAAGACCAAGTACAAAAGAACGCACGAGTATGGCCATGCACAAGATTTCTGCCCTGATTTTATCTCTGAGTCTGCTGACTTTATCCAGCGTATCCCCCCCGAGCGCCAACGCCGCCGAAACCATCACGCTGAATGCGGAAGACGATTGGGCGCCCTACTCCTACGTCGTCGCGGGCAAAATACAGGGCTTTGCCCCCAAAGTGATCAGCGCAGCCTTTGCCAGCCAAGGCATCAAGGTCAATTACAACGCAGTGCCATTTACCCGCTGCCTGCGCGAGACGCTCTCAGGCGCAGCGCTTGGCTGCTTTGACATCGAAATCAATAGTGAAAACGAGCAGCAATACCACTTCCATAACACACCGCTGTTTGTAGAAGGCCTGTCCATTTTTGCCAAATCGCCGCATCGCAAAATTACTGTGGCCGATCTGGAAGGCCACACCGTCGCCATCACCAATGGCTATACCTACCCGCCACTGATTATGAATAACCGGAAAATCATCAAAGACGGCTCGCCCGGCGACGAAGTGCAATTCAAAAAGCTGCTCGCCGGACGGGTGCAATATGCGCTGGTCAATAGCACGCCCGCCAAATTGATGCAGAAAAACAACCAGCGCTACCGCACTCAAATCATTGAAGTAGGTCTGGTCAATCAGGCCAGGTTTTACATCGGCTTTAGCAAAAAACACCCCGACGGTTTACGCCTGCGCCAAGTGTTTGAGCAAGGCCTGAACACGATCAAAGCCAATGGCCAATATGCGCAGTTGGAGCAGCAATTCAAAGCCAGCCTGCAGTAACTGCAGCCAAGGCACTCAGCATGCCTTTGATTGAACTGTAAATGGCAATTGATACAGCAAATAGCCACAAACCATATGGTTTGTGGCTATTCAGATTGAAGATGGGTGGGTAATAACAGCTTCAGCGTCCCTGATTCGCTGTCATTTTGGCGCGATAGACCAAAAGCCCCATTATCTGCGAAATATCCAGACGGGTTTGGGGCGCATCAACCCGACCATAACGATCAGCCAGCGCCTCGTGTACCTCACAAGCCAGATTAAATAGCATGGCTTTTTCGGCTTCTGGTGCCCGGCTTAAATATTGATTGATTTCATCAACGATTTGATCGGCCAATTCTTCTGGGTAAATTGCTTTGGCCGTCAGAATTCGATCAAGCAAGCGCACTCCAATGACGCCTAGACTTAATAATTGAATGGCCATATCAAGCTCCAACCCGCATAAACCTTTAATTCAATGTAGTGAGCCAGCTAGGCATTGATAGCGCCATCCGTCAAACGGTCAAGACCCACTAAAGCACTTGCGCTCTGCTTATAAGGTGTTTTGTTTAGGGACACCAGCAGGCAACTCGCCTACAGTTCGGGCGTTGCACTGCATCAATTAAGGATCTTGGCTTATGTGTGGAATTGTTGGCGCTATCTCGACTCGAAATGTTGTACCCATGCTGCTGGAAGGTTTGGCGCGATTGGAATATCGCGGCTACGACTCCAGTGGTCTTGCCATTATTGATCATGTCGATGGAACGCCCTATTTGCAGCGAATCCGGGTGGCTGGACGTGTAGCCGATCTGGCGCAAAAAGCATCAACTGCAAATGGCTACATAGGCATTGCCCATACGCGCTGGGCAACGCATGGAGCCCCCACCGAAGCAAACGCACACCCCCATCTGGGTGGAGAAAGCGTCATGGTGGTGCACAACGGCATTATTGAGAATTTTGCCGAACTCAAAGCAGCGCTGATCGGCGACGGGTTTGCTTTCAGCTCAGATACCGATACTGAAGTCATCGCCCATTTAATTGCGCAACAATCCAAAACTACGCCTGATTTTTTCGGTGCAGTTCGTTTGGCCATACAAAAACTCAAAGGCGCATTCGCAATTGGCGTGCTCGATCTGGCCCACCCGACTGAAGTCATTTGTGCCCGCCAAGGTAGCCCTCTGGTCATAGGTCTGGGTTTTCAGGAAAGTTTTTTTGCCTCCGATATCGCCGCTTTGCTCCCTCTGACGCAGAAAATGATTTATCTCGAAGAAGGCGATATGGCGCTGCTGGATGCGAGCGGCATCCGGATTTGGGATCACGCAGGGCAACCGAGCGAACGCCAGACGCGCACGCTGGATGTGTGCAGTGATTCGGCCGAACTTGGTCCTTATCGCCATTACATGCAAAAAGAAATCTTCGAGCAACCCGTCGCGCTGGCCAACACGCTGAACCAGGCCCTCAGTCTGGGGTTTAAACCTGAATTGTTTGGCGACACTGCGGCTGATATTTTCAGCCGGGCCAGTGCAGTGCGGATTATTGCCTGCGGCTCAAGTTATCACGCTGGGCTAGTCGCCAGATACTGGATAGAGGCATATACCGGTATGCCAGTCAGCGTGGACATCGCCAGCGAATACCGCTATAGCCAAGGCCTTGAACAGCAAGGCACGCTGATTATTGCCATTTCGCAATCGGGTGAAACTGCTGACTTGCTGGCTGCCATCAGAAATGCCAAGGAACGCGGCGACGTGAAAATCCTAGCCCTGTGCAATGTGGCCCATTCCACGCTGACCCGTGAAGCCGATCTGGTTCTGCTTACCCAAGCCGGAATTGAAATTGGCGTCGCCTCCACCAAGGCCTTTACCACGCAATTGGCTGCACTTTATGTCTTGGCCGGCAGTTTGGCGCAGGCACGGCAAACCCTGGATGTGACGCAGCTTGCCGAGCTGGCCAATTGGCTACCACGCCTACCAGCGATGATCACTGCGGTACTGGCACAGGAAGCCGAAATGGAAGGCTGGGCGCAAGCCCTGAGCCACTTCCAGCATGCGCTCTATCTGGGCCGCAACACCTTGTTCCCTATTGCACTGGAAGGTGCACTCAAGCTGAAGGAAATCGCCTACATTCACGCCGAGGGTTATGCTGCAGGCGAGCTCAAACACGGCCCGTTGGCTCTGGTGGATGAAAACATGCCCGCGATTGTGTGTGCTGCCAATGATGCCTTGTTTGAAAAATTAATGTCGAACTTGCGCGAGGTAGAAGCACGCGGAGGGCAAATTTTCCTGATCGCCGAGCCCGGCTGCGAAGCCGCACTACCCTACGTCAAATCAGCCTTGATTTTGCCAATGAACACCGGCCCACTCGCACCGATTGTTTTCAGCATACCTTTGCAACTCTTGGCCTATCATACAGCGCATCGCAAAGGCACTGATGTAGACAAACCTAGAAACCTCGCCAAATCGGTGACTGTCGAATGAGGTTCATTATTATTTCAACTACTATTTCAACCTATTAAAGTCGTGAATTAGCAATTAAAGTCGTGAAATGTTTAATATAGTCGTGAAATTGAACCCAATAAAAATGCCCTTTGCAGCGAAGGGGTATTTTTAAAGTCGTGGCTAAAGCTTACAAATATGCTCTTTATCGTAATAAAAGCGCGTAGCTTAGAGTGCGGATCAGTCTGGCAACTCCTTTGACTAGTTCTTCATTGCTTTTGGTTCAATTGGCAAAACATACTGTCGGCAGATTTTGTTGCGTCTTCGTAAAGAATCGCTGTTCTCCGCCCTGAGCAATCATTTTCAGTACCTTCGCCATGCTCACTCCAGCATTTCGCACTAGACTTTCCAGTTGCGACAAGGGAACGCCAAATACTGTAGCGGACTCAATTAATGATTTTTGCTCCAGATAAAAAGCGCTCGCCGCTTGTAACAAATTAGGGTGGCTCCTACCACCAAAGTTTGGCAAACCAAGCGCTTGTAATCGATTGCGAACCACAAAGTCATTGATCTTTGGGAACAGCTCCGTGGTCGCTCGATAATCGCCATTTGACGCGGCATAGTGTTTGGGTAATTCGTTTTTGGGAATGCGGATCGATTGGCGACTACTGACCACTTGCTCTTCTTCATCAGTGGCTTCAAGCGCCAGCATAGCTTGATCATATGTTTCAAATAAGGCGCTTGCGGCAAGCAAATAGGCAACTGAAGTTGATGAACTCTTATAGCAATAGAGCACACCATCAATCGAATTTAAGATCTTACCTTCAGACTTTGCTGCGAGTTTAGGCATGACGGCCTGCAACCACTCACGCCCAAATTTTGAAATGACGAGATCACTGAGCAAGGCGTGCTTAACTTTGCCAGCATAGGTTTGCAAACCTAATTCAGTCGCCTTCTTTTTAAAGTTCATGGCAATTGGACGCACAGCCAATGGCTTAGGACGCTCTAGAAATGCTTGAGCAAGCAAGAGATAATGTTGTCGCCGACCGAAAATTGACCCACTTTAGCTAGTTGTGCCGATCCAAAATTGACCCAGGTGTTCTACTTGTTCTGCTTAATTCTTAGGCAGAGGCTAAAAGGTGATCACCATGGAAATGATTGGCAAAATCCGCAGGATGTTTTTTCGCGATAAGTTATCGCTGCACGAAATTTCTAAGCGTACCGGTCTGGCGCGCAACACCATCCGCACCTGGGTTCGCAAGCCCGCTTCAAAGGCAGAGCCTCGTTACATCCGGCAACCCAAGCCCGGTAAACTCACTCCGTATTGCGCTACTTTAGAACAAGCCCTTAAAGCTGATTCCTTTCGTGCCAAGCACAATCGGCGTACTGGCAAAGCATTGTTCGAGCAGATTCAGGCCGAAGGCTATACCGGTAGCTATAGTCGCGTGACGGATTTCATTCGCGAATGGCGAGGTAAAGCCGGTAAAACGTCTCAGGGGTTTGTGCCATTACAATTTGCGCTGGGTGAAGCGTTTCAATTTGATTGGAGCGAGGAGAATCTGGTGATTGGCGGTCTCTATCGCAAGATTCAGGTGGCTCACCTTAAACTCTGCGCTAGTCGTGCCTTCTGGTTGGTGGCCTATCCCAGCCAAGGGTATGAAATGTTGTTCGATGCACATGCCAGATCGTTTGCTGCATTGGGTGGTGTGCCGCGACGCGGCATTTACGACAATATGAAAACCGCAGTCGACAAGGTCTTGAAGGGCAAAGGCCGGATCGTCAATGCGCGCTTTGCGGTGATGTGCGCACATTATCTATTTGATCCCGATTTCTGCAATGTGGCTTCAGGGTGGGAGAAAGGCGTCGTCGAGAAGAATGTTCAGGATAGTCGGCGGCGAATCTGGATTGAAGCCCAAAGCATTAAATTCAGCACCTTTGAGGCGTTGAATGCGTGGCTTGGCGAACGTTGTCGGGCGTTGTGGGCAGAACTGCCGCATCCAGAGTTCAAGGGGCTCAGCATCGCAGAAATGCTGGAGCAAGAAAGGCTGGAGATGATGCCGATGCCAACGCCGTTTGATGGCTACGTAGAACAATTGGCGCGCGTTTCCAGTACTTGCTTAGTGTCGATTGCCCGTAACCGTTACTCGGTGCCCTGCGAATGGGCACGCCATCGCGTTAGTGTGCGACTGTATCCGACGCAGGTCGTCATTGTGGCCAATGATGACATCGTTGCCAGTCATGCTCGCCTGACGGGCAAGCAGCAGGTGAGCTTTGATTGGCAGCATTACATTCCGTTGATTGGGCGTAAACCGGGCGCATTACGCAACGGCGCGCCCTTTGCCGATATGCCCGAACCCTTGTTGCGACTCAAGCGAGGCCTGCTCAAACGCGATGGCGGTGACCGAGTGATGGCACAGGTGCTCGCGACAGTCCCCGTTGCGGGGCTAGATGCGGTGCTGGTCGCAGTGGAACTGGTGTTGGAATCTGGCGTACTCAGTATTGAACACATTCTGAATATCGTCGCGCGCTTGAATGATCCGCCCACCGCTGAATCGGCGCAAACCCAGCTGCAACTACTCGAAGCACCGCAAGCCAATACCGAGCGTTATGACCAACTGCGCGATACCGATGAGTTAACCTCAGCCGGCACTGAAGTAGTGACACATGAAGGGGTTCATCATGCGTGACATCACTGCAGAACTCAAAGCCTTGCGTTTGCATGGCATGGCTGGTGCCTGGGTGGATTTAAAAGCCCAAGGTGGCCTAGGTATTGATACCTCCAGTTGGCTGATCGAGCATTTACTTCAAGCTGAAAACACCGACCGAGGTATGCGCTCGATCCAGCATCAGATGAGTGCGGCCAAATTCCCTGTGCATCGCGATCTGGCTGGATTTGACTTCAGTGCCACCAAATTAGATCAAGCATTAGTTGGCCAATTAGCCACGCTGGCCTTCACTGAAACAGCACAAAACGCCGTCTTTATTGGTGGGCCAGGTACCGGAAAAACGCATCTGGCGACGGCGATCACGATTGCAGGCATCACGCGTCATGGCAAAAGAGCCCGTTTCTACTCGACAGTGGACTTGGTCAATTTGCTTGAAAAGGAAAAGCGTGAAGGTAAAGCAGGACGGATTGCGCTGAGTTTGATGCGGGTTGATGTGGTGATACTGGACGAGCTGGGCTACCTGCCATTCAGCCAAGCTGGGGGTGCTTTGCTGTTTCATTTGCTCAGCAAGCTATATGAACACACTAGCGTGATCATCACGACTAACCTGAACTTCTCGGAATGGTCGAGTGTATTTGGCGATGCCAAGATGACGACCGCGCTCTTGGATCGACTCACTCATCATTGCCACATTGTAGAAACGGGCAATGAGTCTTACCGCTTCCAGCACAGCAATATGGTGGCGAAATCGAAAATCAAACAAAGGGAGCAAAGCAGAAAGGAAGAACTAACGGCAGAACCTGAGCAGTTCTAAAGCGAAGGTGATGATGAAAAATAGCGGGCGGGCCGTTCGCTATTTGCTAGACTTATCCACAGTTGCTCGATGAAAAAGCAACGCCCCGGCCTGGGTCAAAATTCGATCGGCAGGATGGGTCAAATTTCAATCGGCGCGAACACCGGTGCCTTTATGCCAAGTGCAGTGAAGTTAGTAACGAAGTCCTGTCCAGGCACCTGAAAGTTGGATTGGTACCTATTTCCCGAAGCCGTCTGGGCCGTAACTAGCATTCGAGAGATTCGAGCTTTCATTGCATCAAGATTATCAAGCGTCATGTTCTAGCCAAGTTTTTTCTTAGTCTCAGGCAACTCAAGCAATAACGCAAGTTCATAGGAATACAGCAACTATGTAATGACTGAATCGCCCAAGCTTTTGTAGAGAAATTTGAGTGTCGGCTATGGCTGAGCAGCACAAGCATGCCCCAGGAAAACGAAAGGCCGCTAACCATCCGGTTGCCACCTTCATTACTTTTGATTTGTGCGAGTGTTCTTCGGCCAAAGCGGACATTCTCTGCAGTTTCACAACAAAGCAGCCCAGAATTATGCATCGCTAGCAATCTTGTAATACGCTGTCATTTTACGATGATACCTTTTAGGGCCTCATGAATCGCACAGCCTCATTCCTTTTGCTCATCGCCAGTGCTTTATTTGTTTCGCAAATTGCAAGCGCCAAATTAACTGAACAGCAGGCTAATAACTTGTACGCCAATGCACAAGAAGGCGACAAAAGTTCATTTGACACTTTGCTAGCTGAGGCAAAGCGTGGCGATGCCTTTGCTCAAAATAAAATCGGCAACTTAGCACGAGGATACGATAATGCGGCTGCCATTGCTTGGTATCGCAAATCAGCCGATCAAGGTTATGCCAACGCCCAATACAACATGGGGCTCTGTTACTACAATGGATTTGGCACTGCAATCAACTACACAGAGGCTGCCAGCTGGTATCAAAAATCAGTAGCGCAAGGCTATGACAAGGCACAGTACAACTTAGGCACCATGTATAAAAGTGGCAAAGGTGTGCCCCAAGACTTGGCTAAAGCATTGAGCTTGTATCGCAAAGCTGCCGAACAAGGAAATATGCATGCGCAAAGTGCTCTGGGATTTCATTACTTGACGGGACAAGGAATTGAAGTCAATTCTGCTTTGGGAGAGAGCTGGATTAAAAAAGCAGCAGCGCAAGGCGAGGAGCGTGCCTTGAAATACTTAGCAAAAAACAGATAATGAATCGCGGCATTCTATATGGCTTGGGGTTATGTACCGTTTCATTATCGCCGCTGTGGTTTTGGCATAATCAACAAGAGTCCAATCCAGTCAACTTCGTTTCTGCGTCAACACCAATCGCAGCGCAGGCCCAGTTGCCTTTAAATTCCCACATTATCGATCAAGCAAATTTTATCCCGTCAGGCGACATACCGCGCTTTGAGCAGTATATGGGCTGGATTTTGCGTGAATCAGGCATTGATGTGCGCATGGTGTTTTTACCCAGCACAGGGAATAAACCCATTGAGACTCAGGCCGTGGATCTGATGTCACAATTACAGATTGGCAAGCAAACCGGCCAACAGCGCGGCATTTTGTTATTGTACGACGTGCAAAATCAACGGCTTAAAATTGAAGTGGGATATGGACTAGAAGCAGTTTTTCCAGATGTATTTGTTAATTACCTAGTACAAAAGCACACGAAAACATTCTTTGCGTCAGGAGATGCATCGTTAGGTTTACGGTTAATGTTACGTCTACTGCAGCATCGGATTCGCGAGGCCGTAATTGGAAATGATTTCGATCCGCGTACTATCAGCAAAGCTAGCGAATTGGCGCACCTTTCTGGAGGCGCAGGGGTTAATGCGGCGCTTACACTTGGCACGACAGAAAGCACGCCTGTAGCCCTACCAGACAGTGAAGCAGCATTTCCAGCCGAAAAATCGCCAACAAGCACTTATCAGACTTATCTGGCTTGGTTATCAAACTGGCCACTGAATCCAAACGCCGATTTCCTAACCCCAGAGTCACGCCAATATTTAGCATCATTGCCGAGTAGTCCGGCTTACGCGGAATATATTTTTCTGAGTGAGTATGGCAAGCAATTCAAGGTTGTCGAGCGTGGCGACCTAGCATTGCTTTATTTCACCAACACACCTTTTGTATCGCCGCACTTCTTTATAAAAGTTGATGGTACTTGGCATATGGACTTGATGGCCGAGGTGCGTAATACCCGTGAGCATACTGGCGGTGAATACACATGGGCATATTATGGCGACCAAGATAAATACACATATGCCTTTCATGATTTACTCATCACACTGAAAGGCTACCGACGTTTCCAAGATGGAGACAATCGGCCTTTAGTTATTCGTGGCGATCGTTAATCTAGCAGCAAACGTAATATGTTCTCGCAAAAGAGCGGCAACTCTATTGCTCATAGGTATGTTGATACAAGCCTTATTTCGAGAGATTTCTAGCTATATACCTAGGCGATAATTACGGGCTCATTGGATAGTTCATCGGGATTGGCCTGGGTGCATGCTAATGGGAAGTGTTGTTGCAGCAATTGCCCCAGCGCTTTCAATGCCTCAGTTAAGCCCGCTTCGGCTTGCGATGCAGCCAGATGGTTTTGTAGCTGCTGGCAAATCTGATCCCATTGCTTTTGGGGTACACAAGCAGCAATCCCGCGATCGGCGACGAGTTCGATTTTGCGTTCAGCCAGTAGCAAATACAACACCATGCCGGTATTGCACTCGGTATCCCATACGCGCAAATCAGAAAACCATTGCACCGCGCGTTCGCGCGCGCTAAGCCCCTTCCATGCCAGTAAAAGCGGCAGGCGTGCTTCGATGACAAGACGAATTTCGCAGCGATGACCGAGCTCGGATTGGCTGATCACCTGTGTAAGGCGCGAACTCATTTCGCCATTAAGTTGCTGACGAAAAGGGTTGCGTTTTAGATGCTGCCAGCAGCGCGAGAATTTTGTTGTCATTACCATCGTCCTGAAGCGCCGCCACCACCAAAGCTACCACCGCCGCCGCTAAATCCACCACCGCCCCCAAAGCCGCCGCCACCGAGGCTGCTACCCCCCGATGAAATACCGCCACTTTTGGTGCTGACAATCAGGCCGATGAATGCGCCTAGTCCAACTGCAAATAGCACACTCAAACCAAAATACAGCAAGCCTAAAGCGGCAATGATACTGGTGCTCGCGAAACTGATTAAAAAGCCAAATACGCGGCGCAGAATACCACCCAGCACGAGCAGCGGAAGCAGCAAAATAAATGGTAGTTGGCTGTCGATTTGCGATACAGGCTGAGCACTTGCCTCGGGCAGTGCCTCGCCTTGAATCACTGCGCTGATTTGGTCTACGCCCGCATTGACGCCACCGACGAAGTTGCCCGCCTTAAAGGCCGGCAATATCGTGTCACGAATAATCCGGCTGGCAATCGCATCGGGCAGCGCACCTTCTAAGCCACGGTACCGACTTCGATCCGTACCGTTCTATCGTCCTTCGCAATTAGCAATAGCACGCCATCATCAATACCTTTGCGCCCCAGTTGCCATGCTTCGACGACGCGGATGCTGTATTGCTCAATGCTTTCCTCGCCGGTGCTCGGGATGATCAGTACAGCAAACTGGCTGCCCTTGCTTTGCTCAAGTGCGCGTAATTTTGCGTTTAACTCGTTTTGCTCAGGTTCGGACAGTGTCCCGCTCAAATCCATGACCTGCGTTTGCAATCGAGGTATTTCCACCGTCGATGCAAGGCAACAAATAGAGAGTATCAGGCCGGAAAGCAACATTAACAAGCGATGCAACGGCATACCCGAATAGGGCATTATTTTTTCTCGCTAGTGAAATCAACGCTTGGTGCGTTGGAAATTGCTTTTTCGTTTTCGACTTTAAAGTTGGGCTTGGGATTTAAGTCAAACATCTTGGCCGTGAGATTGGTAGGAAATGAACGGGCGGTAGTGTTAAAGGTTCTCACTGATTCGATATAGCGATTACGGGCGACGGTGATGCGATTTTCCGTGCCTTCTAATTGCGCGCTTAAATCGAGAAAATTCTGGTTAGCTTTTAAGTCGGGGTATTTTTCAACGACGACCATCAGCCGCGACAACGCCGAAGTCATTCCCGCTTGGGCTTGCTGAAATTGGGCCAGCGCGGCTTCATCTTTAGCCAGTTCGGGCGTGATTTGCATGCCACTCACCTTAGCGCGCGCTTCGGTGACTTCAATCAGCACTTTTTCTTCATGCGCAGCGTAGCCTTTAACCACATTGACCAAATTGGGCACTAAATCAGCACGGCGCTGATATTGATTTAATACTTCAGACCACGCGGCATTCACATTCTCATCTTGTGCTTGCAAAGTGTTATATCCGCAGCCGGTGAGTGTACTGCTGAGTAAAGCGAGCAAGAGTAGGCGTTTCATAGTGAATACCATTGGTATAAAGATGGCTAGCATGATGCCGTAGAGTCATATTAATGACAATACACTGACTTTTATCATTCCCAGGGCGAAATAAAAATACCGCCAATGAATCGACCCTAGTCTCGTAGCTGGTTTTGTCCGCTATGGCCGAACAGCGCGGGTATAAATCCAAAGATGAAGGCCGCAACAGATGGTTTGCGGCATTTGTTTTTTAAAGCTTCGGCATCGACACTTCGGCCTTAGCCGCCATTCGTGTATTTCTGTAACGACATCGGATATCATTAAGAAATAGCTCAATACATCGATGGCACCCGAATGTTCGACGAAAACGATCTGATCAATTCTCCTTTGACGCAAAAATACACATCCAATGGGAAGACTGTGGAAATATGCATTTATCGCATGCCGGATACTGGTTGGACTTTGGAAGTTGTAGATCAGTACAATAATTCCACGGTCTGGGATGGAGAATTCGAAACGGATCAACAAGCTCTCGATTGTTTCTTTCGTGAAATCCAGCAAGACGGTATTGAAGCAATGATTGGATCCGCACCAGGGACATATTTGCATTGATTCAGTTTAAGCTGAATATTGCTGCTAATTTTTTGGCAGAAAAGGCCGCAAACCATCAGGTTGCGGCCTTCATTATTTTGGTTTTGTGTCTGAGCTTCTCGGCCTTAGCGGACAAAAACCGTCAACCAACCTGGAGCGATTCAGCCATGCGTCGCACCAGCATTCCTGCTCAAAAATAGCTGGACCACTCCGCATTGCCGAGCTTTTTGTTGCCAATTGCTCATCCACATTCCGATTTACTGGGGTATTTGACCGTTGGATAGTTAAAATCTTTCATTCTTATTACGAAATATTCATTGCAATGAATATTTGCCCACTAATTATTTCAATCGCACTCGCTTGTGGGGCGGTATCCGTACGCACTACACCCAGCGACGCTGAAATCAAAAAGCTAATCATCCAAGAATCCATCAACAACTAAAGCGGCTCTTGCCCCTGTCTCTACAACACGGATCGAGCTGGCCGCAGTTGCGGGAAGCGTAGCGCCTACAGCCGTGCAGGTGGCTATGAAACAATTTGCTACGACAAAGATGTCACACCAGAAATGATCAACGCTTGGCGTAAATAGCACTTCGAGGCAATGAATGAACGGTTCTTCCTATAGGTTTATCTGCTGATATTTGGCTCCAGAGCAGCTGCAAGCCGCAAGGTTACTGCCTTCATCATTTGTGCCCCATGCCTGTTGGCTAGCACTGCCAATTAATGGATAACTTGAATTATATCCTTGCAAAAAAATTCAGATGCAAGACCTAAGGGAATGACCAAAAGGAATTTCCACGTTTAAATACACAAGGCTCATATGGTTTCCATCTATGTCAATGGCGAAGATAAGACTGCTCAAATCAGTGATTGGACAATTGCTTGGAGTACGAAGTACGAAGCCTTGCAACTAACTTGCCATTTCCCATCCAAGAAAACCTTCACGCGTCCGCTCAGTGAATGCCAAGTGCTTCCCACTCATGAACTAGCTGAGATGTTGCTAACAAAACGTGGCAGCACAATTGTCCAACCAATTGAAAAAGCGACGATTTATGGCGACCGATATGCTGCCGTGTACTTTCCGGAGAATACCAAACCCTACATTTACAAATTGGACGATATTGATTTCCTTAAGCCGACGCAAATGAAAGAATCGTCGGTGTTTCGCTATTTAGCGGATGTGGCGAACGCCCGGAAGAGCCGCGCAGGTACGGAGAACCAACTATCGATTGCTGCCAATGTCGTTCGCCAGCTGGACAAGCTGCCCGCCAGCTCAAGCACCGCCTTGTATGCCTATTGCACAGCAAAGAATGGCAAACAGGCTTCGAGTGAAGGGCTGATCTATCCATTTGGTTTAAATGAAAGTCAGCTTGCAGCGGTCGAACGTGCTTTCAGCGCACAAATCAGTGTAATTGAAGGTCCACCTGGAACCGGCAAAACACAAACCATTCTGAACATCCTCGCTAATATTCTACTGCGTGGAAAAACGGTCGCCGTGCTGTCCAACAATAATGCGGCAGTAGAGAACGTTTACGAAAAACTGAAAAAATGCAGCTTAGATCACTTGGTCGCCAAACTCGGAAACAAGGATAACCAAAAAGATTTCTTTGCCAATCTACCTCCTTGGCCTTCGGCAGCGCCCGACCCTGCACCAGCCATGGAAGAAATCCAGACGATACTGGGACAATTGAAGCAGCTTTTGCGCGACCATAACGCGGCAGCGCAACTGAGAGCTGAAATTGATGAGCTAAACATTGAGCGGAGCTACCTGCAACAATGGCAAGAAGACTACGGGGAATCTATTTCCGCATCTCTGGACAAATACGGACTATCGCCACGCAAAACCGCGGACTTGATGGCTTACTTATCCTACCTTGGCGAACGGCGCGTTCGGCTTAAGGATCGCCTTGAATTGCTGTTCAACTTCAAGATTTTCCGCACCAAACCTTTCGCACAAAACGAGGAGCGCCTGTCCTTCTTCCATGCTCTTCAGATGCACTTCTATGACAAAGCACTGGAGAACAAGGAGACCGCTCTACAGGCTTATCTCGAGTCGTTAGCGCGTGGAAATTTTGCCACCTTGCTAGAGGAATTGACGACGAAATCGATGCGTTACCTGAGGCAGCATCTGCATGAACAGGTCCGGACGCCGGAGACCTTCGATGCGAAAACGTACAAAAAACACTTCGACGCGTTTGTGCACCGCTTCCCTATCATCGGCAGCAGTACACACTCCATCGTCAATTCGATAGCGCCAGGGGCAGTCCTCGATTACGTCATCATCGACGAAGCCTCGCAGCAGGACATCGTGCCTGGTATTCTAGCGTTGGGCTGCGCAAAAAACCTGATCGTTGTCGGAGACAGTCGGCAGTTGGCACATATCCCTATCACTCTGGGTCTTCCGGCCCCCGAGGATGTTTATGACTGCGAACGATATAGCCTGCTTGATTCATGCATTGGGGTGTTCAAAGGTGCTCTACCTAAAACTTTGCTGAAAGAACACTATCGCTGCCACCCCAAAATCATCCAATTTTGTAACCAGCAGTTCTACGACAATGCCTTAGTACCGATGACTCAGGACAACGGTGAAGCCCCCTACGGCTATTGCTAACTGCCAAAGGCAATCACGCACGAAAAAACATCAATCAGAGGGAGCTAGAGTCCTTACGCAAGGCACTCGATGATGAAGGCGAATCCATCGAGCTGAACGAGGACAGTAGAGGATTTATCTCTCCCTTCAGGGCACAGGTCACGCTCTCTGGGGCACACTTGCCCTCAGATTTCGTCAAGGACACAGTGCACAAATTCCAAGGTTGGGAGTGCAACGAAATTGTTTTCTCCACTGTGCTGGACAAGAAACGCCACAATCAGGAACGGCTAGGTTTTGTCGATGATCCGCGCATGGTCAATGTAGCAGTGTCGCGAGCCAAGAATCGATTCACCCTAGTCACGGGCGACGAGGTATTCACTGCAAACAACGGTCATATCGCGGCCTTGATACGCTACGTCGAGTATTACGCCCAAGACGGGCAGATTGTGCGCGCACCCGTAGTGTCGGCATTTGATCTGTTGTACCAAGAGTATGATGAGTCTTTGGCACGACTTCACGCCCAGCTACGTTCAGAAGACTCACGTTTCAAATCCGAGCAAATTGTGGCACAACTGCTCCGGGATGCTTTGTCCAAAGCTTCGTACGGTGCACTAACGTGTCACACCCAGATCCGGCTGAATCAGATCGCCTCATCAATCAACCCAGCCTTGACGAAAGATGAGCTGAATTTCATGCACAACCGCGCTAGCTGCGATTTCGTGCTGTATTTCAGGGTGGGTAAAACCCCGTTAGGCGTGATTGAAGTCGATGGCGGCTCGCACGATAGACCAGAGCAGGTGGCACGAGACAACTTGAAGAACAGCATTCTGGCGAAAAGTAATATTCACATTTTGCGCCTGCGTACCGTCGAAAGCAGCATCGAAGAAAAAATCGACGGATTTCTCGCCCAGTGGGCGAGCTCCGTGGCAAGCGTGTGAACACGGTAAGCGAAGTGGAGAATATCCAGATTTTGTGTGAACCGGAGATTGCTCACCATTACTAATCTTTGCAAAAGTAGATTCATTTTTCGAAAGTTTAGACCACTGATCTACAAGGGAATTTCCACAATAAAAATAACTTTACTTACCAAAAGGTTAGTAAGTTGAAGACAGCTTTGACCAAATAGCTCAGCTGCAAAACCAAAGTGATGAAGGCCGCAACCTGATGGTTTGCGGCCTTTCGTTTTGACGCATCGGCATCGACACCTCGGCCAAAGCAGACAAAACCGTCTACGATCCTAAATGAAGCTTTCGGACAGAATCATTCTGAACTATTGATCCGGCCCTTTAAAGTTTGAATTCTGCGGAGGCTGGTTTGCCCGCAATGCCTTGTTAATCGAGGGCAAGTCTGCTCGACGACTTAAAACATCAGAGGGCCGGATCAATAAATTGAGCCGTATGAGTTCATGACATCGATCAGATCAGAGGTAAAAATGAATTGCGCGTCAAGATTGAAACGCTCGATAGGATTCGACTTTCTTACTACCTGCCTGCTCTTGATAAGTGGCTGCACAACAATACAGCCTGCCAAAGATGGGTGGGCTGAAAGACCTACAGGCGAAAAAATATTCGTACCCAGAGGGGTTGCAGAGGTCTCGGAGCAGTCCTTTCGTCAAGCAGTCAAAGAGCCAGATTGGGTAAACGCACCCACAAATCGAATTGGTTTGGCCTTGTCAGGAGGCGGCTCTAAAGCAGGTTCCTTTAGCATGGGCGTACTCGCTGGACTGGATGATCTTGATTACTTTGCGCCAAGCAAAAATAAGGCTGAGCAGAAGCCAAAAGTTGCTTTTATTAGTAGCGTCTCTGGTGGAAGTTATGCGGCCTATTTTCTCTTCCAAAAAATTATCACAAACCAATTGCTAAATGATGATTTAAACAAATCACATAATGGCACTACTCTAAATTCCCTGTTTCAGGATGGGGTAACTTATACGCATTTACATGAAAAAAAAGGGGAGGTATTCGATCCACAATTACGGAGGATCATTCCTATGGGGAAGCCAGACTTGGGTAACAGCATAGACGATTCAGAAGGTGGTTTACTGAACCGCTATCAGTCTGTCGTTCGTTGCGCTCAAGATATTTTAATCCCAGGAAGATGTGCCGATGATGTAACGTCAAAAGATAGTGCTCGTACATGGACAAGTAATGCCAGCATGTTGCTACCAACCTTGCTTACGGCTCCAGCTCACCATTTATTCAACAGTGTCTTTGATACAGGCATTAATGTGGCACCAACACGGATTGTATATGAGCGAGGCATAGGTCTGACTTACGGCAGTACGCCACTTCCGACTTATTCACCTCCAAATCCCCCAGGTAAGTTCATTTCTGCGCGCTTGCCGTGCCCCAAAACGGATCAGCACACAGCATTAAAAATGACCAATTGTCATGTCAATGATCGCGGCGAATTGGATCCAAATTCAATTGATTTTCCAACTTTGAATACGGCATGGTCTGAACTGGGTGAAAACGGCAGTGATGAGCTTCCTTTCTGGGTTATCCAAGCGACTGCAACCAAATATCGTAGCCTTGGCGGCTGGCTAGCGAAGATGGAGCGCGACGCATTCATTGATTCATTTGAATTTACACCTCTATCATTTGGCTCGCGACGCTATGGTTTCGTGCCAAAGGCTTATGACTCAATGACAGTGTTGGATGCGGTTGTTTCATCCGCTGCATTTTTTGATGCCAATCAGCAGGTTTACCGAAAACGATGGCAGTCATTCCCGTTGGGTGTTGTCCAACACACATTCAACCTCAATTGGGGAAAGGATATTCCCAATTACAATGTGTCCGATTCACGCCGGAATATACACAGACTGCTCCCGCTACCCATCGCATGGCTCGACTCTGTTGTGGATAATGCATCGTTGCCTGAGTATGAACATGATCGAAATAGATCAGCTTTTATTCGTCTAATTGATGGGGGTAGCTCGGAAAATACGGCAGCCATATCTGCTCTTCGTCGTGGTTTAAAAACGCTGATTATTGTTGATGCCGCTGAGGATCGTGACGGCCAGTTTGCGGATCTCTGCTTTCTCAAACACAGCTTGGAAAAACTCGACAAAAGCGATGTGCCAATACTGCTCCCTCATGCCCAAAAGGCTCAAGAGGTCCACTTATATGTGCCTGTTCTCCAAGAGTTTTCTGAGCACTGCAACGACGTACGTGAAGGCGGAGATTCATTCTATGATTTGCAGGCTGAAAAGAAGTCGCAGACACCCGCGATTCTGGCCTGTTTGATGGCTGGCAAGGAAAATAAATCCTGCACAGGGGAAGATGTACTTACTCGTATTTTGGTTATAAAACCCTCAGTGGATTTTGATCGTGTTAAACAAGAATGGCCCAGCCTTGAAGACGAAGCGCCGATAGGTTTGAAGCGTTGCGTTCAGAACCACACACTTTATACCGCCAACTCTTCCAATGAAGATTGCGCAAAAACTGGTAGCATAGCGTGCCGTCAGGCATTGCCTTGTGAAGTGGCGCGATTACTATTTAACTATGGCGCGAAAGGAATGAAAGAGCATTTTCCCCAAACTACAACCGTGGCAACTACCGGTAATTCAAGTCCAACTTTATATGCCTCATATCGAGAGCTCGCACGACAAATCGTAGTAAATTCACGTACGGCAGTTGAGGCAGCGGCACAGTCGGATGGCATGGAATTTGAACGTCTCTTAGTTGAGCAAGAAAATCATCCATGGGTCAGGTTTAAAACGTATAAACCCAGCCACTAATCAGCTGCTGCGAACATTCGCTGTCAGCATACCGAGCGAGACTGGCAAGGGGGCACTGTTCGAATCAGTCCCCGATTTTGACTTGGACCAACAAGACAATGCTGCCGGTGGTTTGGTAAAACATGTCGCAAGTTCTGTCTGCGACAGGCTTAGATTGAACTGTCTTTAGTCTGGTAGCCAATTCTGAGTTTCGCAAAAATGCCCGCTATGGCCGAGCAGTACTAGAACTCACCACAAATAACTAAGGCCGCAACCTGATGGTTTGTGGCCGTTCGTTTTTCAGCCTTTGAATTCGACGCCTCGGCCAAAGCGGCCACCGAGGAATTGCAGAGGCAACTTAACCTAGTTAGGGAAGTGGCTACACTGGAAAGCAGCAAAGCCGAAATAGCCAACACCATCATTGCGATCTTATACGGCAAAATTGAATCCTTGCAAAACCAAATCCAATTGCAAAAATACGAATTGGATGCCGCTCCGCAAAAAGCCAAGACCGCACTAAGTAGTCTCTTGGAACTAATTAGAAAAGCACTGGCCTTGTACTACTGTAAGGCCAACCAACATAAGCCTTCTCATCAAGGTTAAGCCGGAAGTTTTCCAGTCAGTTACGCAACACTGCTTACAAGCAGCCGCTGAATTACGTGGGCGACAAAGCCGAATTAGTAAATGAACTGGGTCGTGACCAATCGAGGAGAATGAATTCCGGCGATCTGGCCACGATGCTTTTTTAGGCTGTTATGCTTGGTCGTGAATCACGGTTGTTGGGCCATTCAACTTCACAGAATTGATCCCCGCATCGCGACTTGCTTCAGAGGTATAGTTTTCGCTACGGCCAATGACTTGACCATTGGCGGCTTTCAGCACGAACGAATAGGGCTGGCTTGCCACTGATTTTTTGCGCTCATAACGGCTTTCAAGCGGGCTATTGATCTGGCAAGATGCAATACCATCTTTGGCACCTTGCTTAGTTGTGTAATTCTCGCTCGTTAGAATGACTTGATTATTATCCGCACGAAGCACGAAATGATACGGCTGAGCTGCGGTGGATTTCTTGATGATGTAATGGCCTGGCATACCAACTCCTTAGTTTGAAGGCGCTGCATCAATGTGAATGACAGCTTTTTCTTAGATGGGGCTGTCAATTAAACAATCAAGACACGCAAGCAAGATAGGCAGTCTTGAGATTTTAATGGGTAGTGCTCATCGTTTATTCGCTAAAACGAACGACTGAATCGCCCCCTGTTTCGTCGACAATTTTGTCCGCCTAGGCCGAGGTGTCGGTGCTGAAGCAAAAAAAAGTAAGGCCGCAAACCATCAGGTAGCGGCTTTCATTATTTTTGGCTCAGGCCATCGTTGTCCGGCCATAACGGCCACTGATGTGCTTTGCTTCATCTACTGAGTGAGCCAAAATTACCTTTCAGAGCAGGCTTTGCCATGACCACGTGACGAGGTGTAACTAGGCATGCCAGCAAGCACCGCTATCCAATCAGCGAAACTGGCGGTCCTTTACAAGATACTCATCGGAATCATGCAGCAACCTGTTTTGCTCCAGATAAACCAGCCTTAGTGGATAGTCAAAACTTCTTTGTCAATGCCAGAAAACTGTGTGCTACTACAGCGATCATGCATGCTGTATGCAATAACCATTACACGAAGCATGGCCATTTCTAGTTTGCACTATAATTACGTGAGGCCTTCCATTCGGGCGAAGCCATATTAAACGATTGGATTTTTTCTTTTCTAGTAGCGGTTAAGTAGTGTTGCGTAACTGACTGGAAAACTTCCGGCTTAACCTTGATGAGAAGGCTTATGTTGGTTGGCCTTACAGTAGTACAAGGCCAGTGCTTTTCTAATTAGTTCCAAGAGACTACTTATTAAGGATTACCCATAATGGTCTGCGCAAAATTTCGATGGCAATGCCAATCGAAATCAATTCAAAGATTGCGCTACAGCTCGGTGGCTGCTTTGGCCGAGTAGCCAAGTTCTGGCAACGCAAAGATGAAGGCCGCAACCTGATGGTGAGCTGCCTCTCATTTTTCAATCATCCGCATCGACACTCGGCCTAAACCGCAACCTTGTAGAATTGATGCGAATGGCGGTTTTCATAGCTAATCAGGCAGCGGTTATCACTCAAGAGCTTCTTACGTGAACCTTTTGTTCTTTTAGTGTTGAAGGGCTAATATCAACCAAGATCAGCTGGCGCCTACATGAATAAATGATTCGGTATAGAAATCATCAACAGGAGTGGCTGGCGATATAAAAACGCACTTCTAAAGCTGTTTCAGCTCAGGAACACCACATGGCTGCCAAGAATTTTTTCAAAGACAATTTTGTGCTGATCGTCGGATTGACCTTGCCGGTACTATTGATGATCGGCTTCATGGTCGCTAGCGCCTTGCCTGCCTCAGGTGATCCGCCGAAATACAGCCTTGTCTTTAGCATTAACGATTACCGCAATAATCAGTCGATGCCCGTCTCGGTTAATCTAGTCGTAAAAAACGGAGTGCTGATGGCGCAGTATTCCAAGCAAAAGGACGGCAATAACAATTATGGTGCCTACTGGCGCAAGCTCTATCTTTTCGATGCCAAGACACAACGAGTACGCGAGCTGGAGTTTGGTTTACCCAAAACTGTAGATCAAATCACCGGCACGCTAGAAGAGCCGGTCGAGGCCACAAAAGAAATAAAACTGTCGACCGAGCTGAAATCGCCAGATGGCTACGAACTGAGTGACAGCTATTACCATCACGGTGGATTGTTCAACGAAGTCTTCTTTGGCTGGGGGCGCAATTCAAGCGGTACCACCATTACCAATGGTTCACGCAATGTAAAATTGTCGCCAGACGATGGCCGCACCTATTTTTACAATGGGCAGGCACAATTTATTGGCTGGGTAACTCCATAATGGCGAACCGACACGATGCGTTAGATGACATCATCAGATTGATGAAAAGTCACGGGATAACGATTGATGAAATTGCGACGGCTCTGCTGGGGAACTCCGAAGCCAAGGCGAAGCAGAATAGCAGCATCCTCGCACGCCTGTTCGGATATATCGGCGGACTATTCATTATTTCGGGCATGACTTATTTCATTGGCATGCAGTGGGATGAAATGAGTACGTTACCGCGAATTTTAACTACGCTCGGCTCGGGCTTCTGTCTCTTTATCATGGCCATCACCTGTACGATGCGTGATAGCCTTGAAAAGGCCGCGACACCATTATTCCTGCTGGCGGCGCTATTAGAACCGACTGGTATTCTGGTGACGCTCAGCGAATTTTCGCGTGGCGGAAATCCTGCGCATGGCATGCTGTTTATGTGTTGCGTCATGGCGATACAGCAAGGCTTTACGTTTTGGGCCAAAGATCGTACTGTGCTGGCGCTGACCACGCTCTTCTTCGGCTCCTTCTTCTTCGCCATTGCCTTCGACTTGATGCACATCGACGCGAACCTCATCGGCATTGTTATGGGACTGTCGCTAACCTGCATCGGTTGGAGCCTTGGCAGATCCAAGCACCAGTCGATAGCACCGATCTGTTATCTCCTAGGGCCGATCATATTCCTCTGTGCGATGGGGGATTGGTTGTACAAAACACCGTTTGAAATCCTGTTCCTCGGCCTTGCCTGCGGCACCATTTTCCTGTCGACCGTGGTTCGCTCGGGCACTCTGTTGGCAGTGGGAACACTGGCGACGCTGGGTTATGTCGGCTATTTCATGGATAAGCATTTTTCCGACAGCCTTGCAGGCCCTATCGGCCTGATGCTGCTAGGCGTGATGCTGATTGGTGCGGGAGTGCTAGCTGTGAGGATCAACAACAAATACATCAAGCAAAAGATGTAGCCGCTCACCGTCCGTTTTGGCCGAGTAGTCAAGTTATAGCGCAGCAAAGGCGAAGGCCGCTACCTGATGGAATGCGGTCTTTCTTTTTTCGGATATCAGCACTGGCAACTCGGCCAAAGCGGTCTGTCGATCACATTGGTGTCATTGCCTGCAACCGGCAGCAAAGCCGACATTCAAATAGCTTGTGTGGGTGTGCAATCCCTCACGCAGCACATCCAGCAAGTGTGGCTCAGCAATCCCATCTGGCTGTGCACTTTTAGGCATAAGCGACCCCACATGCTTGAGAAATAGTGCAAAAAACACATAGCATGACGCTTTGTACACACAGACAATCGAAATATACATACGCTCCGTGTGTATATTTCTACGTTAACCCTATGCCCAAACTGACAGAGCAATCACGAGCACCAAAACTCATCGGCGATTTCGGCGAGGGTTTGGTTACATATGCCCTAATTAAGGGTGGTTATGAGGTAGCGCACGTTGATCATGTCGGCGCTGATCTCATCGCTGAAAAAAAAGGTGCACGAATTGCCGTTTCAGTGAAAACCAGAAATAGAAATACAGAAACACATGAGAGTGACATGGTAGTTATTACTCATGACAACATCAAAAAACTAGAATTCTTTGCAAGTCAATTTGGTGGTATGGAGCCTGTTTTTGCTCAAGTTATTTGCCATGCCAAGCTTAACTGTATTCATCTATTCATGATTAAGGTAAAAGACATAAAGCAATACCTGATTAGGTAGTCACCTCAGCTTTCTTACGCAGCCAGCGTTCGGTTTTTGGTTCGCAAGTTACGATACGCCGTGAGTAAGTGCAGGGGCAAGGTGTCCAGTCGAAAGCGGCGATTGAACCGGTAGGCAATCGCTGCTAAATACCGATCCGCATATTTACTAAATGCGAATGCATGATACGTCCCCGATAAGCTGGTTTTTACATTCCCCAGTACCGTATTGATCCAGTGAAACATCGGCAAATCTTTCGGTTTCCTACCGCCAGCCACATACGGCTGGTGAGTACAGCCCACTTCGCTGACCGCTGTGAAGCAATACAAGCCATCAGAAATCACCTGCGTACCCGGCGTTAAACACGCCTTCGCCCATTCGATGATGGCTTGCTGACTAAACCCAGCCACTGGCGTGAGCTTGAGATAGATGGGGTGCTGCTGTTCATCCAGCGAAACCGCCGCCACAAAGGGCACTTTATTTTCCGAACCTCGCCCAACTTTGCCGCCTGAGCGCTCGCCGCCTAGATAGGCGTCATCGATTTGCACCGTGCCACTGAGCGTATAGGCTGAATCTCGTTGTTGCATGGCCTGCATGATTTTATGTTGCATCAACCAAGCAGTGCGGTAATTGATGCCGAGCTGCCGTTTCAGTGCCAAGGCCGACAAACCAGTTTTGGCTTCACCAATCAAATACAGCGCCAGAAACCAGATCCGCAGTGGTAGCAAGGTTTTTTGCAGCAAGGTGCCTGCGGTGAGCGAGGTTTGTTTGCGACAAGCGGCACATTGGAACAGCGGATGAGTGCGGCCCTGAATGCGATAGCAGGCGGTATGCTGGCAATGTGGGCAGCGAAACCCTTGTGGCCATCGGGCCCGTTCCAGCGCGGTACGGCACTGATCTTCGGTAGCAAATTGACGATGAAACTCGGGGAGCGATAAACCGGGTTGGAACTGAATGCGATTCATAGCCATGATGTCGACTCCTGATAGGCGCTACATACTGTCAGTATGATTCAGCAAATCAATGTTTGCTGAGATGGCTACCTAATCAGGAAGCAATATATGCATGAGGCGCAGCATGGCTACAGCCTCTCTTTTGGCCCTCGCGGAATTGAGGTTGTAAAAAAATTCCAGGCATGGCGTATAGTTCATGGCAAAATGAAGCTATCAATGTCATATAGGGCTAACCCATCGTTCAACTCGGACAGTCAACAAGGCCGGCGGCTTCATCTATTTTCGGCCTCTTTGCCTGCCGGTTAACTCAAACGTTAGCACCATGAGCAACAACTCCCGACTTCCGAGCAAATCCCGACTTGCTGTTATTCTTCTCATCGGCATATTGGGCTATGCCATTCTTGAATATTCATCGTTCTTCCTGATCACTGAATTAACGAAGGATCAAAAGGCTCTCATCAACCGCATGGGTATTTTCCTTGGCTATCTGGGCACCATAATTGGAGGGAGTTTTCTGTTCTGGGATCTTCTTGCCGCAAGGAAGGAAGAGCGAGCAAAGACAGCCATAAGTACGCTCACCGCTCAAATTGAGCTTCTCAATACTTTGGAAGCTGAGGCTTCGCGCGGTTTTATCGCTCTTACAGCAAGGAACGCTGACGAAGTTGCAATGCATCAGAAGGCTTTGGCTGAAGCGCAGGGGTATCAGCGTGAGAAAGGCTGGCTCGGGTGGGTGTGCCTTGCTTTCGTTGTCGCCAGTGCAGTTTGCCAATTCATCGGTGCGAGCGATGGCGGCTAACCTTCCGGTCAACATGACAGTCCAAAGCTACGCTTTGGGTTACCTCCGCTGCTTCGCAGCCCCGGCTGGACGTTATCTCCAATGTTAGCGTCTGCATGTAACTACAAACAGACATTTATGCCTCGAACATGAAAGTCCGCTTTGGCCGAGAAGTAGAAACCTATAGTCGAGGATTGAGAGGCTGCAATCCTTAACTAAATGTCAAGTCCCGCCTGTTTGTAAACATTCTTTTTAAATAACCCCGGCTTTTTCCGCCGCCACTCCTTCAATGCATCGACAGGGGCGACATGTCCGAGGGCGCGCTGAGGAATGTGATGGTTGTATAGTTTCAGATAGTTTTGCAATGTCGCGGCCAGATCGTACCGCACTAGCAAAGCGAGTTTGCTGCAACACGTCACTGATCCGGCCATTAAAACGCTCCACCATCCCGTTCATCTGCGGCGTGCGCGGCGGAATTAAGCGGTGCTCAATCCCCAGTGCCGCGCAGCGCCGGTCAAACGCATGCTGGCCACTCGGGGTCTTGGCTTTGCTGGTAAAGCGATCCGTAAACTAGCTACCATTGTCGGTGAGCAGTTTTTCAATTTTGACCGGCGAAGACTGCGCCAGTCGGGACAGGAAATCGACGCTGCTGGCTTCGCTCTGATCGGGGTAGATCTGCATGAATACCCAGCGCGTAGCGCGGTCAATGGCGACAAACAGATAGCTGCGCGAGGTTTCATCCGGCATCTGTGGCAAGTATTTGATATCCAAATGAAAATAGCCCGGATCGTAATCCTTGAAGCCTTTTTTCTCCGGTTTTTCACCCTCTGGCGTTTGCGCGGCAATGAGCGCCTTGAGATTGCCGATCCCTTCGCGCTGCAGCAGGCGGTCAATGCCTGAGCGTGAGGCTTTGGCGTTGACATACTCTTTGGTGACCGCAAGTAAGTCATCCAACGGTAGCAGCAGCATGGTGCGCAAGGTGGTAACAATTACTTCCTGAGCAGGAGTGAGTGTGGTGGAAAGTTTTTCTGGTCGATGCGAGCGGTCTTCAAAATCGTCCCGCCCACGCCATTTGCGTGCAGTGGTTTTGCTAATGCTGTAACGCGCCATAATTTCACCGATGCTCAGATCGCTGTGACGAATTTCCTCTCGGGTTTTCGGGGTTGTGCGGGCTTGGGCATGGATACACGTCATGAAGAAGGGTTCCGAGTTATTTGGTCAATCAAGTCCGTTAGAATGGCACGAGCCTGGAACAATGGCCAGCTGCGGACAGGAGCATGATCACACGGGACTCGACAACTAAACAGACACTGAAATCACAGGTAACCCTAGCTCAATTGATGTTGAAAGGCCGTAAACCGCCAGCTTTGAGCTGGTAAATTTGTTTGTCAGTAACAACGGCAATAAATTTCTCATTCAATAATTTTGATGAAATTTTTCAGACATATCAATTCACGACTTTAGCCAGAAAATTTGCTTTTTTGCCTCCTTGGGAAGCCGCATAAATGCTTAATCGAATTTCACGACTTTAATAGGTCAGAATATCGGTTATTTCAACCTATTAAAGTCGTGAATTAGCAATTAAAGTCGTAAATTGTTTAATCTAGTCGTGAAATTAGACTCAATAAAAATGCCCCTTCCCGCGAAGGGGTATTTTTAAAGTCGTGACTAAAGCTTACAAAGCTGCTCTTTATCGTAATAAAAACATGTAGCTTAGCGTGCTAATCAGTCTGGCCACTCCTTTGACTAGCTATTCATTTCTTTTGGTTCAGTTGGCAAAACACACTGTCGGCAGATTTTGTTGCGTCTTCGTAAAGAATCGCTGTTCTCTACCCTGAGCAAGCATTTTCAGCACCTTCGCCATACTCACTCCAGCATTTCGCACTAGACCTTCCAGTCGCGGCAAGGGAACGCCAAATACATAAAACCAGAATGATGGCGGCCGCAACCTAATAGTTAGCGGCCTCTATCATTTTTCACTCGTCAGTATCGGCACATTTAGTAGGTTACTTTCTAATCATGTTTTGGTAGATGGTGTTGACCAATTCAGCATCCGATGTGTCTTGAGACAACTCCCAAGCCATAATGCCACCGAGCTTTTTCTTTTTGGCGAATTCAATTTTTTCTTTCAGCAATTGAACATCGTCGTACACAATCACATCGTTACCATTCACTTTCCAAACCGCACGTGTTTTTTCATCGCGGAACACTTTGCCTGGCAAATTTTTGACGTAATTATATTTTAGCGTTGTCTCACCATCCGGTCCTTTGACAGCACCTTGGCTCGGTTGATATAGCCCGTTATTTTCTAAATTATTCACTTTCCAGCCATATCCGTAGAATGGAACGCCGAGTACCAGTTTGTTCGATGGAATGCCACGCGCTAGGTAGTCATCTACCGAGCGATCAACCGAAACACGATCTTTAGCGCCGCCATTCAGAACTGCGTGGTGACCGGTCGTGCCAGACCATGGGCCAGTAAAATCATAAGCCATGAGGTTAATCCAATTGAGGTAAGGGATAATTTTCTCTAGCTCAATTTTTTCCGATTTTTCTGTCGATGCCGGTGCCGCAATCGTCAGCAGCAAACCCGGTTTAACGGCATCGATTTGTTTACGGAACTCTGCCAACAGCGCAGTGTAGTTTTGCGTGTCTTCGGCACGAACAATGTTGCCATCATTGCCTGGAGAGGCCGGGTATTCCCAGTCGATATCAAAACCATCAAACACTCCGGCAGCTAGGCCAGGAATGAGTTTACCTTCTTTATTTGGCAAATTGCCTTTGATGTAGGCATCAACGCATGATTTGACGAAGGCTTCACGATTGGCTGGCAGAGCGGCGTCTGAAAAGTGTTTGGACCACGTCCAACCACCCAGACTAATCACCACTTTGAGATTGGGATTTTTTTTCTTCAGCTGTTTGAGTTGATTCCAGTGACCAAACAGACCGTTATCGCCTTTGTCGGCGAGCCCATCTAAGGTCGCTTCTTTCGGTAGTGCATCCCAGTAGTCGTCGCCAGCCGAGCCTTCGCCTTGTTTATCGACACCAATCACGCAGCGGTTATCTTTGATATTACCAAAAGCATACTCTAGCACCGTGATTTTACTTGCGGCACCGCTGGTATCGAGATTTTTAACATTGAAACCATTGTGTTTACCCCAGGCGGTAAAGTACATCACCGACTGAGGTGAAGCGGCACCAGCAACGCCAGCAGTAATGGGCACAATCTTGGCTTCTTTTTTATCGCTCGGTTTAGCAGCCTCAAGCTGTGTCAGCTTCACATTGTCGATGTAGGCATCTTTGCCAACTCCCTTCGCTGAATCCCATTGCTCCCACTTCAGATGAAAATCAAATTTGCCATTAAATTCGAGTTCGTAATGCTCCCATTTTTTCGTATCTTTGAGTCGCTCAGGAAAGCCTGATGCGGTACTGGCGATCCAATAATATTTTCGACCTGGTAGACCTTCATCGATGCCTAGTGTTCCGCCGCAGTTGCCCCCGCATGTGCCGAGATAATCAAAAGAAACTTTATATTTTCCAGCAGGAAATTTGCTACGGGTAAAAATATCGCCCACATTCACCGGCTTATCAAAACGAGCGACTTTATTGTCGGGATTGAGTGGGTCAACCACGATGGATGTATAAATTGGCGAAGTATCTTCGCCACCTTGACCAATCCACAGACTTAAATCTTTTTCAAAGTTTTCTTCGAATACGATGCTTTTTGTCGCCGTTTCTGCTTGCGCAAATGCGGATGCAATGAGTAATGGCAATAGTATTTTCTTCATTCTTATCTCCACCAGTGATTAAAATTAATAGTATTCAAAGAGTCAGGGAACTTATGAAAAATATAGAATCATGCTCATAACGGTCGTTGATGTAGTAAAACCCTGAAAGGCTACAACTTGCCGTAATGCTGGTTAGTGTGACTTTAGTCTTCCATTCTAGTCATCGACTCATCGCAATAGAATGTCCTAACTTGGCACTTTATTTGTTCAAATATGCGCTGATTGTAGTAACGTGTAGTGGCACACTGAATTTGGCCACCTGATTAGAGGTGTTATGCTGCACCTCGTAAGCAATTAGGTGACTCAATGAATAACAAAACCAGACCTACATTCACCCCTGAATTTCGCCTCGAATGTGCGCAGCTTGTACTCGACAAAGGCTATTCCGTTGCCAAAGCAGCTCAGGCAATGAACGTGGGTAAATCGACCATGGATAAATGGGTTCGGCAATTGCGCGAAGAACGCGCCGGCATGACGCCCAAGGCGACACCAATGACGCCGGATCAGCTCAAAATCCGTGAGTTAGAGAAGCGCATCAAGCAAATTGAGCTTGAAAAAGAAATCTTAAAAAAGGCTACCGCTCTCTTGATGTCGGACTCGCTGAACAATTTAAGATAATTAATCTGAGGTAAACCCCCGGCTCTGCCGGGGGACTCACCAAGGTTTGACCTATACGACGGTCATTGTGAAGCTCCGATCTCGACCAAGAGAAGGAGTTTCAAATGAAAGAGTATCAAAGTCTGAGCCATACGCGGTGGGATTGTAAATATCACGTGGTATTTATCCCGAAGGCTCGCAAGAAGCGTTTGTTCGGCGCGTTGCGCCGTAATCTTGGGGTTATTTTTCACGAATTGGCACAGCAAAAAGGTTGCCAGATCGTAGAAGGGCACATCATGCCGGATCACGTGCATATGTGTATCAGCGTACCGCCGAAATATGCCTTGTCGAATGTAGTGGGTTTTATCAAAGGCAAAAGCGCGATCACGATTGCGCGGCAATTTGGTGGTAGGACGAAAAACTTCACCGGTGAAGTATTTTGGGCGCGCGGCTATTTTGTTTCGACAGTGGGTTTGGATGAGGCAATGGTCAGAGCCTATATCCGAAATCAGGAAAAGGAAGATGAGCGTTACGACCAGATGAAGCTGGGGTTGTGAAGCGCCGCCTTGGGCGGCACTTGGGTTGTTGACGCCTTCGAGGCGTTCCTCTAATAAGCCCCCAGCTTTGCTGGGGGTCATTTAACTGCTCAGCTCAAGCAGAGCTACGCTGTGGCACAGTTGTGCCGTACGTTTGAAGTCCATCGCAGCAGCTTTAAAGCCTGGAAACGCACCAAGCTAATCCGGCCAGAGCAGGTGCAACGCTTAAGCAAAGTGCGCGAGTTGTTTAACGCCAGCAATGGTTCTGCAGGCTCGCGCAGTATTGCCACGATGGCCAGCGCACAAGGTGTCCAGATGAGTCGTTATCTGGCCTCCAAGTGCGTGAAGAAGCTTGGGTTTACGAGTTGCCAGCAGCCTAGTCATGCGTACAAAAAGACGGGGCGTGAGCATATTGAAGTACCAAATTTGTTGGCGCGCCAGTTTGCAGTGGGCAAACCCAATCAAGTGTGGTGCGGCGATGTGACCTACATTTGGGTTGGCAATCGCTGGGCGTATCTGGCGGTGGTGATGGATTTGTTTGCCAGAAAACCCATCGGCTGGGCAATCTCGCTCTCGCCAGATAGTGACTTAACCTGCAAAGCGCTCAGCCATGCATTTGAAAGCAGAGGTCGACCTAGAGGAGTGATGTTCCATTCTGACCAAGGGAGCCATTACACCAGCACCAAGTTCAGGCAATTATTATGGCGCTGCCAAATTCAGCAAAGTATGAGCCGACGCGGCAACTGCTGGGATAACAGCCCAATGGAACGCTTCTTCCGAAGCTTGAAAACGGAATGGATACCAGAGGTTGGCTACAGCTCATTTGTGCAAGCTGAGCGGGAAATATTGGATGACATGCTGGGCTACTACAGCCAGCTGAGGCCACACCACCATAACGGTGGTTTGGCGCCCAACGAGGCTGAGCGCAGTTATTGGCTTGGCTATAACAATGTGGCCAAAATTAGTTGACCACTACATTGCTATCTACGAGGAAGTGCCCTCCCTCAGACATTGCGTAGGGTATTTTCATGTAGGTCAATTTAGTGAATGGCTATAGCCGTATACCCACTATAACCTTTAATTCGGCGAGCCCAAGCCCATTGAATAACGACATAAGCGTAGTGCGGGTTAGCCGTAGGCGTAACCCGCAGAGCGCTAGTTCAATTTTCAGAAGGAGAAAAATTTAACCACTGACGTATTGACGCACTAGTCAGCCTAGGTCTTCAAGCGAATCACCCGCTACAGAATTCGGCTTACTTGACGAAGGGCCGCATCAGCAAAATCAGGATTGCTAGCCCGAGGACCGATGGTGCTGACAGGCATTACAGGCCAGTATCAGATCCAATCACATCAATCTATCAGTTTTTTGTGTGCGATATGACAGGCTTTAATCTGACAATCCGGCGCCATTGAAGCCGGGGCTGTCAGATCAGGCCTTAACCTCTGAAAATCAGGCAATTCTAAGCTCGGTTTCCGGATCGAAGACCACGGCTTTTTTGACATCCAGAATCAATGGCAATGAAGTACCGACTGCGGTGGCGGCACGCGGGTGCACCCGTGCGATCATTTCAACGCCATTCACTTCGCTGTAGACCATGGTGTCAGGGCCGGTGGGTTCGGTGATTTTGACGGCGCATTGCAGCGCATGCTCACTCTGCTCGACGTCCCATTGCTCAGGGCGCACGCCCAGAATCACTTTCTGACCGATGCGATTTTTCAGCTCGGCACGATCGGACAAGGCAATAAATTGCGGCACGCCGTTCCCCTGCAAAGTGACACCGATCTGCTCGCCCTGCTGCACCAGATGGCAGGGAATAAAATTCATCGACGGCGAGCCAATAAAGCTGGCGACAAACAGATTAGCCGGGCGCTCGTAGATGTCTTGCGGCGAGCCAAATTGCTGGATCACACCGTCTTTCATTACGGCGATTTTGTCGCCCAGCGTCATCGCTTCGATCTGATCGTGCGTCACATACACGATGGTGGTTTTCAGCCGTTGATGCAGCTGCTTGATTTCCACCCGCATTTCAACGCGTAATTTGGCGTCCAGATTCGATAGCGGCTCGTCAAACAAAAATAATTTCGGATCCCGCGCCAAAGCCCGCCCCATTGCGACGCGCTGGCGTTGTCCGCCGGATAGTGCTGATGGTTTACGATCAAGCAGATGATCCATTTGCAGCATTTTGGCAACGCGGTTGATGATTTCATTTTGCTCTGCTTTGGGTACGCCGCGCGTTTCCATGCCAAAGGCGATGTTCTGGCGCACATTCATCGTCGGATAGAGCGCGTAGCTTTGGAACACCATCGCAATATCCCTATCTTTGGGTGCCACATTGTTGACCACGCGATCGGCAATATGCACCTCACCCGAAGTGGCCTGCTCAAGCCCGGCGATAATATTCATCAGCGTTGATTTACCGCAGCCCGAAGGGCCGACCAGAATCAGAAATTCGCCCGCTTCAATATCAATATTGATGCCTTTTAAAATGTGGGTATCGCCAAAACTTTTGGTTACGTTCTTGATGGCCAAAGCGCCCATGTTTATTCTCCAGCGTGCCTACGCACTTCATCGATCATGCACTTCATCAATGATTCAGATCATTGATGACTCAGTTAATCAACCACATATCCACATACATCAGTGATGTATTGCCCTGTAGATCAATCTATAAAATACTCACAGAGCAATACCCCTACCCCTTCACCGCACCGGCAGTGAGGCCACGGACAAAGTATTTCCCGGCAAAGACATAGACCAGAATAGTGGGCAGCGCGGCGATCAGCGCGGCGGCCATATCAACGTTATATTCCTTCACACTGGTCGAGGTATTGGCCAGGTTATTTAGCCCTACTGTGATCGGCTGCGCGTCACCCGAGGCGAACACCACGCCAAACAGGAAATCATTCCAGATCTGGGTAAATTGCCAGATCAGCGTCACCATAATGATCGGCGTACTCATCGGCAGGATAATCCGCCAGAAAATCCGCCAGAAGCCCGCACCATCAAGCCGTGCAGCCTTGATCAGCTCATCCGGAATGCCAACGTAGTAATTACGGAAAAACAGTGTGGTGGAAGCCGTGCCGCAGACCACATGCACAAAAACCAGCCCTGCCGTTGTATTGGCCATGCCAAACATGCCCAGCGTTTGCGCCATGGGCAGCAGCAAGACCTGGAATGGCATAAACACACCAAACAGGATCATGGCGAACACAATTTCCGAGCCGCGAAAGCGCCATTTGGACAATACATAGCCATTAATCGCCCCCAGCATGGTCGAGATCGCCACTGCCGGAATCACCATTTGCACCGAGTTCCAGAAATACCCCGACAAACCATTACAGCTCACACCAGTACACGCCGTGCTCCAGGCCTTGCTCCAAGCATCAAAGGTCACCGCCATCGGCATCGAGAGCAAATTGCCTGCGCGGATTTCCTCAACGCTTTTCACCGAGGTCGTCAGCATCACATACAGCGGCAACAGGTAATAGGCTGCGGCAAACAGCAGCGCACCATACAGCGCAAAGCGCCAGAATTTCTCAGAATTAGCCATGACTGTCTTTCCTTAATTCCGAATACAAATACGGCACCACAATTGCCGCCACAGTGGCCAGCATCATCATGGCACTGGCCGCACCCAGCCCGGTCTGGCCACGCGTGAATGCCATTGAATACATAAAGGTGGCCGGTAGATCGGACGAGAAGCCAGGTCCGCCGCCCGTCAACGCCATCACCAGATCAAAGCTCTTGATGGCGATATGCGACAAAATCATCAGCGTGGAGAAGACCACTGGGCGCAGCGCCGGCAGAATAATCTTCCAGTAAATGCGCGGCAGTGTGGCACCGTCGATTTGCGCGGCCTTGATAATCGAATCATCAACGCCGCGCAGCCCCGCCAGAAACAGTGCCATCACAAAACCGGATGATTGCCATAAACCCGCAATCACCACGGTGTAAATCGACATTTCGGAATTAACCAGCCAATCAAAAGTAAAGCTGGTAAAGCCCCAGTCATGCATCAGCTTCTCAAGCCCCAAACCGGGATTGAGCATCCATTTCCACGCCGTGCCTGTCACCACGAAGGACAGCGCCATCGGGTAAAGATACAAGGTGCGGATTGCGCCTTCTCCCCTGACCTTCTGATCAAGCAAGATTGCCAGCGTGATGCCGATTGCCATCGCGCCACCGATAAAGAGCACGGCAAAAATGCCAAGGTTACGCACGGCCACCCACCAACGCTCGTTTTCAAACAAGGTGGCGTACTGCACCAGGCCAGCCCATTCGTAATTGGGCAACAGGCGCGAGTTGGTGAACGATAAATAACCATTCCACGCGATAAAGCCGTAGAGAAAAACCAGCGTTAATAAAAAGGACGGCGCTAATACAAGGCGCGGCAGCCAGCGCTCGGCAAACCCGTAATGGGCGTTCGGCGTAGACATGGGGAACTCCTAGAAAACCCAAAGATAAAACTGAATACCAGTTAGCGAATGACAGCAGCTTGAAACGCACAGCACATGCGCGAAGACCGGCCAGTGACGGGAATGCGCGTGGGCGAAGTGGGATCGTTCTGCCGCAGACGTTTCATTCACACAGACACAACAGATTGCAGGGCCCCTTGCTCATCCGTCGTACTGGATGAGCAAGGGTTTTACTCAGTGGGTTTATTTCGTTTTTGCTGCGGCAGCCAATTTGCTGGCGGCGTCTTTGGCGCTCATTTTGTCGTTATTCCAGAACTGGGTAACGGCATCATAAACAGCACCTTGGGTGGCTGATTTCATCGCCATGCCGTGCGCCCACGATGGCACCAGACCGCCTTTGGCTGCTGTGGCTTTGAAATCTACAGCGGATTTTTTGCCACATTCGTCAAATTTGTCCATTTTCAGGTCGGTGCGAGCCGGGATTGAACCTTTGTTCAGGTTGAACACTTCCTGGAAGGCAGGGCTCATCAAGGTACTGGCCAGGTCATTCTGCCCTTTCATTGCCGCCGCATCTTTGAGCTTGAACATCGCAAAGCTGTCGATATTGAAGGTAAAGGCATTGGCCGTACCCGGTGCAGCGACACACAGGAAATCTTTGCCCGGTACTTTACCTGCGGCCAGAAACTCGCCTTTGGCCCAATCGCCCATAAACTGCATCGCCGCTTTACCATTGATCACCATGCTGGTGGCCAGATTCCATTCGCGACCAGCAGCATTTTTATCGGTAAACGGTTTGAGTTTTTTGTAGGTTTCCAGCACTTTGACCATGGTAGGGCCACTCATCGTCGCCGGATCGAGCTGTACAAAGGCTTTTTTATAGAAATCCACACCGCCTACACCCAGCGCCACCGATTCAAACACGGTGCTGTCCTGCCAAGGCTGGCCACCGTAGGCCAGAGGCTGAATCCCAGCTTTTTGCAGTGCTGCTGCGGTAACGAAGAATTCATCCCAGGTGGTTGGTACTTTGGCATTGGCTTTTTTCAGCAACTCGGGATTGACCCACAGCCAGTTGACGCGGTGTACATTGACTGGCGCAGCAACATACTGGCCTTTATATTTCATCACATTGGATACGACAGGGGGCAGGACTTTATCCCAGCCTTCTTTTTTGGCGACGGCATCGATCGAGCCCAGAACACCTTCGTCACCCCATTCCTGAATCGACGGGCCTTTGATTTGGGCAGCAGCAGGCGGATTACCAGAAACAACTCGCGTTTTCAGTGCTGTCATCGCGTTTTCGCCACCGCCACCCGCTACGGCAAAGTCTTTCCATTTATTGCCTTTGCCTTCCATCATTTTTTTCAACTCGGCTGCGGCTTTGGCTTCACCACCTGAAGTCCAGTAATGGAGTACTTCCACCTCAGCAGCCTGGGCCGAAAAAGCCAATGCCATGCTGCCTGCCATCAAACCCAATTTCAAGTTGCGCATTATCGAATCTCCAATGGTTTTTATCTCGCCGATTGCGGCTCAGTCCGCTCCGGTTGTAGTCAGAATACGCACACTACACATGGTGAGAAATCAGGTAATCTCCTGTCAGGCTGACGCCCTAAGGTTATCCACTTATAGATAAATTCAGCTTTACCCCATTTTTCTGACAAAACAATAAATTTACCTTGTAAAAATAAGAGCTTGAAACAATGAAAATCCGTTTCCTGCTGTTCAGATTGATGATCAAACTCACTCGCGAAACGAGGCCCCCTCAAGGAGGGGACGGGAGGGGTGGGAATAAAACATCAAGGCTGCGAATTCAAAATCATATTTCCTAGGCTCGGCTTTGCCGAGACTTGAAAAGTGTCGGCTCCCGCTTTCGCCGCAGCCTGAAAGCCCGTTTCCGGGCTTTACCTTAAAGCGATGCCAGCAAGGCCACAGGCCGGTTTTATGAGCCAAGCAGCTCATCCATCGGGATTTCTTTGAGCATCGCGGCCAGTTCCATCGCCGAGTGCACTTTCATCTTGATAAAAATCCGCGCGCGGTGCACTTCAACTGTTTTGGTACTGATATCCAGCCGATCAGCGATCTGTTTGTTCAGTTTGCCCAGCATGATTTCCTTCAGCACATCGCGCTCGCGCGGGGTAAGCTCGGCGACCAGCTCGCTGACCTTTTGCTGATGCGCGGTGGCTCCGCGCCGCTCAATGTCCTTGGCAATACACTCGCTGACGCGTGCCAGCAATTCGCGGTGATCGCAGGGTTTTTGCAGAAAATCGGTGGCACCATCTTTTAGCGCATTCACCGCCATTGGCACATCTCCGTGGCCGGTCAGGAAAATCACCGGCGGCAGATAATTGCCCTGCTTGAGTTCGGTAAACAGCTCCAGCCCGCTCATGCCGTCCATACGCACGTCGACGATTAAACAGGCAAAACGGCTGGCATCGCCCTCTTCGAGAAAATCCTCTGCCGACGGATAATTGAGCGCAGCCCAGCCCTCGGTTTCCAGCAGCAAGCTGAGCGAATCACGCACCGCTTCATCATCATCAATAATTGCCACCATCGGGATGGGGTTGGCTTTCATTCAATTCACTCCCTTGTATCTATGTTGAGCAGAAAGGCAAGCACTGCCGGGCGTCGATCTTCCTCTTGGCTCCGAAATGCTTGCTCAGAGACTTACAGCTGTATTGATTGTAGGAAGACGGAAGCACATTTGCGTACCTCCGCCAGCGTGCACTTCGGCCCACAAATGGCCTTTATGCTGTTCAATCACCGAGCGGCAAATATTGAGGCCCATGCCCATGCCTTCGCGCTTGGTGGTGTAAAAAGGCTGGAACAGTTGCGACATATCGGCCACGCCGCAGCCACGATCCAGAATGCGGATCTCGACGCTGTCGGTCTGCTGCTCGCAACGAATCAGCAGGCGGCGCTCGGCCACCGGGGTCTCGGTCATCGATTCGAGGCCGTTTTTGACCAGATTCAGAATCACCTGCTCGAGCATCACGGCATCGCCCAGCACCACCGGGCTGGGTTCGGGCAACTCGATGTCGATGCGTATTTTCATTTTCTGCGCCAATGGCGCGAGCAGTGGCAGCACCACGTCGATGAGTTCGGCCAGCACGCACGGACCTTGCTCGCTGGCGCGTTTCACCACCAGTTGCCGGATGCCGCGAATAATCTGCCCGGCCCGCCGCGCTTGCTCGGTCATCTTGACCAGCGTTTCCTGCACTTTGCCCAGCGGGGGATTGGGTTTGTAGAGCATGGTTTCGCAGGCTGCGCTATAGCTGGCAATGGCCGCCAGCGGCTGATTGAGTTCATGCGCCAGGCTGGAGGCCAGCTCGCCCATATTGACCAGCCTGGCCGTATGCTGCATCCGTTCATTACGCAGGCGGTTTTCTTCTTCCTGTTGGCGGCGCTCGGTAATATCGCTGCAGATTTCCAGCAAAGCCGCCCGCCCGTCGAGCCAGTTCACATAGCGCTGAGCCAGCTGATACTCCCTACCCGTAATGACATCAAGCTCTTCGAATTCCTGCCCTTCAGGCAGATACCCTTGATCTCTACGCCATGAAATCCAGCAAAATGCACTCGGCAGCTCATTCAAGTTCAGCGCGTCAATCGGGAAGCATTTCTGGTGCTTGCGATTGCGGTACAGCACTTCGCCGCTATGCACATCGCTGACGCAAACGGCCACATCCAGCCCTTCGAGCACGGTGCGCAATTGCTGGCGCGATTGTTGCAGCGCCTCGCGGTCGCGTTTGAGCTCGGTAATATCGTTGATCGAGGCCATCCAGCCGCGATGCTCGCCCTTGCCGTCAATCAGCTTGGAAGAATACAGACGCACGTCAAACCGCTCGCCGTTTTTGCGCATATAGCGCAGCTCGAAACCATTGAGCGGGCTTTGTCCGGCCAAAATGGCACGGTAGGCTGCATCGCATTCAGCCAGCGCTTCGGGCGCCCAGAATGGCAGCGGCTGCTTTTGCCCCTTTAACTCGTCGACCGACCAGCCGACCATATCGGCAAAAGCCCGGTTCACATAAATCAGCCGACCTTCCCTGTCGGTAGCACGCAAGCCGGTGGCCAGCGAATTTTCCATCGCCGAGCGAAACGAGATCTCATCCTGCAAGGCCATTTCGGCCAATTGCCGCTCCTGCATCCGCAAACGCAGCAGCTTGAGCGCCCAGATCAGCAGACCAACCAACAGCAGCACCAGCACCAGCCAGGACCAGCTTTGCCAACGGGACGGCGTTTGCAGCGGCTTGGCGAGCAGACGAACGCCTGAGCCGAGATTGCCAAACGCCATTTCGCGCACGTCGCTGCCTTCCAGCTTGCTATGAAACGCGCTGGGCGCCAGCACGCGGTTTTGCGAATCGACCAGCTGCAACTGATAGCGCTGCACCAGCCACCACGGCACGCGGTGCTGCAGCATGCGCTCCAGGCTATAGGTCACCATCACCGCGCCATCAAAGCTGGCAAAGCGGAATATCGGCACCATCTGCATCATCAGCGGCTCGCTGCGCGCAATCACGTTGGAATACAGCGGATAGCCCAGCGTGGCGACACCATCCAGCGTTTCAATCAGGCGCTCATCAGTCAGCGGCACCAGATGTTCAGGGCGATGGGTAAATTTGGGCATGCCGCCAATATAAAAACCACCGGCATCAATCAGCTCGATGGCCAGAATTTCGGGGTTATTCTTGATCAGCAAGTCGGCACGAACGCGGAATTCTTCCAGATCAATCGAATCGGAGGCCAGCGAATAGGCCAAGCTTTCCAGCGAATTCTGATTGCTTTGCAAGCGCACCCGCAGCTCCTGCTCTTGCCAGAGCAAATCCTGCGCATAGGCCGCCTCACGTGCCTGACGCTCTTTACGCTCGGTGTGCACCACGTAGAAAACCAGCGCACACAGCAGCAGCAAAATCAGCCCGTAGGCCATCCACCACGGCCACTGCCGATACCAGCGTGCTTTCAAGCGGGAAAAAAGCATCCGTAAGGTCTTCATGGCGCGAGCATACTGTGTCCGATTCGGCGATAGCCATACCTTAATACCCGCAGCCCGATTCACCAAAGCGGATGCGGCATCCGTGCGAGCAAAGCCACAACTGGTGCGCCATTGCTGCACTTCAGAGCGGCCACTGGCCCGCCATACGGCAGATTGGGGGCTGGTCAGCAGCAGCATTGCCCGTATAATTGCGCCTGCTTAAAAATCCCCCACCCTGGGTACAGCTGTTGGGCGTACCAGGTTTTGCCGATTGGCGAGGAGTTTGTGGAAAATGTCTCAAATGGTGTCTGCTCAGATCGTTGTGTGTGCTTTATATAAATTTGTCACCTTGGAAAACTTTGCCGAGTTGCGCCAGCCGCTGCTCAATCAGATGAATGGCAACGGTATTCGCGGCACGCTGTTGCTCGCATTGGAAGGCATTAATGGCACGGTGGCTGGCACACAGGAAGGCATCGATGCGCTGCTCGCATGGCTGGACAAGCAGCCGGGGCTGGAAAACATCGTTGTGAAGTTTTCCTATGACGACAAAATGCCGTTTCACCGCAGCAAAGTGAAGCTGAAAAAAGAAATCGTCACGATGGGCGTTGAAGGCATTGATCCGCGCCGCGTCGTCGGCACCTACGTGAAGCCCAAAGACTGGAACGCGCTGATTTCAGACCCGGACGTCGTGTTGGTCGATACGCGCAACGATTACGAAGTGCAAATCGGCACGTTCAAAGGCGCGATCAACCCGAAAACCGACACCTTCCGCGAATTTCCGGATTATGTGAGAAAAAATCTCGACCCGGCCAAAAACAAGAAAGTCGCGATGTTCTGCACCGGCGGCATTCGCTGCGAGAAATCAACGGCGTATTTGAAAGAGCAAGGTTTTGACGAGGTTTACCACCTGGAAGGCGGCATTCTGAAGTATCTGGAAGAAGTGCCGGAAGAACAAACGATGTGGGAAGGCGAATGCTTTGTGTTTGATGATCGCGTCGCGGTGAATCATAAACTGGAAAAAGGCAGCTTCGATCAATGTCACGCCTGCCGCATGCCGCTGACCGACGAAGAAAAGAAAAGCGAGCAGTATATCCTTGGCGCCTGCTGCCCACATTGCTTTGGGACGCATACCCCTGAGCAACAGCAGCGTTTCCTTGAGCGCCAAAAGCAGGTACGTCTGGCACAGGAACGCGGCGAAGCACACATTGGCAGCGACGCGGCGCGGGCTGCCGAACTACACCGTCAGGCCAAGCAGCGCAAAAAAGAGCAAGATCGCGCCAAGAACAAGGCGCAAGACCAGTAAGCCGCAATGCACGAGGCTCGCCTTGATCAAGCGCGAGCCTTATTTCTGACTCCAATTGAAGTTTCTGAGTTCAATTGACGGGTATCGGTGGATTAGACATAGCGGAAGCGATTCACTTCGCTTCTGAGGTTTTGCGTCAACTGCCCCAGCAAATTGGCCGATTGGCTCATACTGGCCACCGCCGCCGTGTTTTCATCGGTCATTTGTGCAACACGTTCAACCTGTTGCGCAATCAGCTGTGTGCTCGATTTCTGCTCGCTCAATGATTCGGCAATATTGCGCACGGCGTGGTCTTCGCGCCGGACGTCTTCATTCATCCCCTCAATCACCTCGCCAGCGTCATTGGCCACATCGGCACAATCATGCGCGCGCTGCGCCGTTGAGCTGATGCTGCTCACCGCTTCCTTGCTGGTGCTGTCGATCCGCCCAACCATTTGCTGAATATCCACCGTTGCGGAGGCGGTTCGCTCGGCCAGTTTGCGTACTTCATCGGCCACCACGGCAAAACCACGCCCCTGCTCGCCTGCGCGTGCCGCCTCGATGGCGGCATTGAGCGCCAGCAGATTGGTCTGCTCGGCCACTTCCTTGATCACGGTGACCACCGAGCTGATTTTCGCAGCGTCCTCACCGAGCATGGCCACTTTCTGCGCCGCGCTGGCCACGGCCTGATCAATGCTGCGGATTTCGCTCACGGCACGCTGGATACGCTGGCCGCCATCGTGTGCGCTATTGAGCGTGTGCTGCCCCAGCTCGCGAGCCGATTCGGCATTATCGGCCACATGTGCGATCGCTACCGTCATCTGCTCAACCGCTGCGGCCATCGAGCTGGTCGATTCGGCGCCCATATGCGTGGCTTGTGCGACCTGATCGCTGCTGGTTGCCAGGTTTTCCGTCTCCCGCGTCACCGTATCGATGGCTTTGGCGACATTGCCAACCAGAGCCTGCATTTTGCCCGCCAGCGCGTTATAGCCAACGGCAATGCTGTCGATTTCATCGCGCCCGATAACATCGGCGCGCAGCGTCAGATCCTGATTTTCAGTGGCCTGGCTCAGACGATCGCGCAATGCGCTGATTTTGCGGGTCATGCCCAGAATCAGCCAGCCGGCAAATCCGGCGCCAAACAGCAAGGCTCCCAACAAAAAGGCAATCGTTAAGGTCCGCGTTTGGGCATAACTTTGCTGCGCCAGCTCGAAATTCTTTTTCGCCTCGGCCAGCTGCAAATCAACCAGCCGCGAAATATTGCCCGATACCGGATCGATGGCGGCATACAGGCGCTTGCGGGCAAATTCATCAACTTCGGTCATTTCGCCCTTGGCCAGCAATTGCTCCAGATACACCACTTCCCGGTTAGCCAGCTCCATGCTTTTGCGCGTTTCAGCCACCAGTGCCGCTTCTTCACTGGTTAAGTCCGTGGCCGTGTAGGCCTGCCATTGCTGATCAATCAAGGTATGCGCCTGCTTGACCTGAGCCAGCGCTTCCTGCGAGGTTAAGAGCTGATAATTGGCTTTGTGCGTGGCATCGACAATATTGACGGCGTACATATCGGCGACAATTTTCAGCTGCGCCAACGGCAAAATTCGGTTGTGGTAGGTGGTTTCAAACGCCGAATTGGTTTTGGCCAGTCCCAGCACGGCCAGCGCGCCCATCGCCACCATCAAGGTTAACAAGCCCGCGCACAGCGCGATTAATTTCTGTTTGATGGTCATGATCGTGTCTCCGGAACAATAAGCCCGTGTGCGTGTTCACTTGCGAAGTCGCTGGCGTGAAGGCGGCAGTGAATGTGGATCTGGATCTGATATCGCGATAAGTCGTGCGCGGTATGGCCACAGAGGCTGATAGTCTCTTTGTAATCTGCAACTTGTCAGCAAGCAAGCGACAATCCGGTACCACCCAGACAGATTGCCAAGCGCGCTGATTTGCGTTTCAATGCAGGCCGCACCCGGTTTGGAAATCCTGATGACGATTCAATCTCCCTGTATCAAACTTTGCCAGCTTGACGAGAGCGGCGCCCATTGCATTGGCTGCCTGCGGACGCTGGACGAGCTGCGCCGCTGGTCCAAGGCCAGTGACGAAGAAAAACAAGCCATTCTGAATCGAATCAGCCAGACCGAAGCCGTGGGTATTGCCAGCTAAATCAATCTGTTATTGCTCTAGCTAAACATACCCACCGAGTAAATTTATTCTCGCGGTAAAACGCATAAAAAAAACCGGGCCAGATAAGCCCGGTCAGATTGATAAAAAAACCCACTCGCGAAGCGAGGCGCCCCGCAGGAAGTGCCCTTGGGGTGCTCCCCTCAAGGAGGGGACGGGAGGAGTGGGAATAAAACATCAAGGCTGCAGATTAAAGGCCTTATTTCCTAGGCTCGGCTTTGCCGAGACTTAAAAATCGTAATTTCCCACTTTGTCTGCAGCCTGACCGGGCCAGATTGGCCCGGTTTTTACGATGCAGCCGCGGTGCAGCCAAACAATGTCAAATTAATACAAGGCCGTGGCTTTGTATAAATTGACCAGATTTTGCGCCTGCTGCAATTGCAGGCTCGTCAGCGCCTGCTCGGCCTGATACAGCGCGCGCTGGCTATCCAGTACGTCCAGATACGCGCCCACGCCTTTCTGATAGCGTGCCTGGGCAATCTGGAAAGCGCGCCGGGCGGCGTCCAGCTGGGCTTGCTGGGATGCGACCCGATCCCGGTGGCTACTGGCCACGGTCAAACCATCGCTCACTTCACGAAACGCGTTTTGAATCGCCTTATCGTAATGGGCCAGCGCAATATCGCGCTCAGCCTTAGCGATGTCCAGATTAGCCTGATTGCGCCCACCGTCGAAAATCGGCAAATTCAATTGCGGGGCAAACAACCAGAGGCCGCTGCCGGACTGAAACAGGCTGGAGAGGCTGGCGCTGGAAAACCCGGTATTGGCCGTGAGCGTAATGCTAGGGAAAAACGCCGCACGCGCCGCACCAATATTGGCATTGGCCGCTTTCAAGGCAAACTCGGCCTGCTGCACGTCAGGGCGGCGCAGCAGTACATCGGAGGCCAATTGCGCCGGCAATACCGGTGCAGCCAGCGCTTGCTGCACGTCGATTGTGGCATCGCTTAAGCCGGTTTCACCGCCCAGCAGAACACGCAGGGCATTTTGATCCTGCACCAGCAAAGCCTGATAGCGCGCCTGATCAGCGCGGGCGGTTTCGACGGCGATTTTTGACTGCTGTACATCCAGCTCGCCAATCACCCCGGCGGCAAAGCGGCGCTCGATCAGCGCATGCGATTCCTGTCTTGAGGCCAGCGTGGCGCTCACGCGCTGCAGATTGGCCTGATCAGCGGCCAGCGTGAAATAAGCATTGGCGACTTCGGCAATCAGGCTCAGCCGCAGGCTTTGCTGCGCGGCTTGCGTGCCCAGATACTGCGCCAGCGCAGCGTCATTCAGGCTTTTGATGCGGCCAAAAAAATCGATTTCATAGCTGCTCAAACCCACTGTGGCCGTGTACTGGCGGCGCACATTGCTCTCGCCGCGGGTCTCGCCGGTGAGATTGGCACCGGCGTTAAGGCCAATGGCGGGCAGGCGGCTGGCCTGGCTGATCTCGTATTGCGCCCGCACTTTTTCAATATTCAGCGCCGCGACGCGATAATCGCGGTTTTGCGCCAGTGCGCTGCGGATCAATGTTTGCAATTGTGGATCAGTGAACAATTTTTCCCACTGGGTATAGGGCTGTAGATCAGATACAGATTGCTCTGCAGCTCTATACCCATCTTTAACTTCCGATGGCACCGGGCTGGCCGGACGCTCGTAGGTGGGCGCAAGGCTCATGCAGCCCGAGAGCATCGCCACGATGGCGATTGAAATCAGCGTGCGCGTCATTAACGTGGCTCCTTAGTGATTTCGGCAGAGCGATAGCGGCTCGCCGAGAAATAGCGGCTGATCAGCACAAAGAAGACCGGCACAAAGAAAATACCCAATACAGTGGCGGTGAGCATGCCACCCAATACGCCAGTACCAATCGCGTTTTGCGCGCCAGAACCTGCACCATCCGCCAAGGCCAGCGGCAAGACGCCAAAGCCGAAGGCCAGTGAGGTCATGATAATCGGCCGTAAACGCATCCGAACTGCTTTCAAAGTGGCCGCCATCAGTTCCATGCCGTCATCAACCAGCTCTTTGGCGAACTCGACAATCAGAATTGCGTTTTTCGCCGACAAACCAATCGTCGTCAGCAACCCGACCTGGAAATACACGTCATTACTCAAGCCGCGCCCCATCGTCGCCGCCAGCGCACCGATCACGCCCAGTGGCACCACCAGCATCACCGAGAATGGAATCGACCAGCTTTCATACAGCGCCGCCAGGCACAAGAAAACGATCAGCAAGGACAAGGCATAGAGCGCAGGCGCTTGCGCCCCCGCTTCACGCTCTTCCAGCGACAAACCGCTCCACTCATAGCCAATACCGGCTGGCAATTTGGCAATCATGGCTTCCATGGCCAGCATGGCATCGCCCGAACTTTTACCCGGTGCGGCCTGACCTTGCAGATTCATCGATGGCACGCTGTTATAGCGCGTCAACCGTGGCGAGCCATAATCCCAGCGACTAGTGGCAAAGGCCGAGAACGGCACCATTTTCCCGCTGGCATTTTTGATATACCACTGATTCAGGTCTTCCGGCTTCATCCTGAATGGCGCATCAGCTTGCAAATACACTTTCTTGACCCGACCGCGATCTACAAAATCATTGACATAGGCCGAACCCCAAGCCGCCGCGAGCGTCTGATTGATATCGCTAAGCGAGAGGCCCAGTGCACTGGCTTTTTCCTGATCAATATCGAGCCGCAGCTGCGGTGAATCTGGCTGACCATTAGGGCGAACCCCGACCACATTCGGGTCTTTAGCCGCCATACCCAGCAACATATTGCGCGCTTCGGTGAGCTTCTCATGGCCCACACCGCCGCGATCTTGCAGCTGCAGATCAAAGCCCGACGCATTACCCAGCTCCATCACCGCCGGAGGGGCAAAGGCAAAAATCATCGCTTCCTTGATTTGGCCAAACGCGCCATAGGCACGCCCCATCACGGCTTGCACATGCTGATCTGCACCCTGCCGTTCAGACCAGTCTTTGAGCATCACAAAACCGATACCGGCATTTTGCCCGCTACCGCCAAAGCTAAAGCCTGCAACGGTAAAGATCGACGCCACGCTGTCTTTTTCATCTTGCAAGAAATGACGTTCAACTTTTTCCAGCACGCTCAAGGTTTGCTCTTGGGTTGATCCCGCAGGCAACATCACCTGAGTGAACAAAATACCCTGATCTTCATCGGGCAAGAATGATGTTGGCAAACGCATAAACATCGCCACCATCACGCCCACCAAGACCAGATACACCACCATATAGCGGCCTGATTTGAGCAACCAGCGGCTAACGATATTCTGATAACGCGCGTTCAGCGCTTCAAACTGGCGATTAAACCAGCCAAAGAAGCCGTGCGAGCCATGCTGGCCACCTTTTGGAATCGGCTTGAGCAAGGTGGCGCACAAGGCAGGACTTAAGGTCAAGGCCACCAAGACCGACAGCGCCATAGCGGATACTACAGTGATCGAGAATTGGCGATAAATCACGCCAGTGGAGCCACCAAAGAAGGCCATCGGCACAAATACCGCCGACAGAACCAGCGCAATCCCCACCAGCGCGCCAGTAATCTGCGACATGGATTTGCGCGTGGCTTCTTTCGGGGTAAGGCCTTCTTCACTCATCACCCGTTCGACGTTTTCGACCACCACAATGGCATCGTCCACCAGCAAACCAATCGCCAGCACCATGCCGAACATCGTGAGCGTATTTATCGAGAACCCAAACGCGGCCATGACACCGAAAGTACCGAGCAAGACCACCGGTACGGCAATCGTTGGAATCAGCGTGGCGCGGAAATTCTGCAAGAATAAATACATCACGCAGAACACCAGAATCACGGCTTCGATCAGAGTTTTAACAACTTCTTCAATCGAGAGTTTCACAAAAGGGGTGGTGTCATATGGCACGACGACATCCATGCCTGCCGGGAAATACGGCTGCATTTCAGCCATTTTTTCGCGCACGAGTCTCGCAGTTTCCAAGGCATTCGCACCCGTCGCCAGATTGATACCAATCCCCGCAGCAGGTTTGCCATTAAAGCGGCTTTCGATGTCATAGCTCTCTGCACCACGCTCTACCCGCGCCACATCCGCAAGCCGAATCTGGCCACCGTCGGGCTTCACGCGCAGTAAAATCCGGCCGAATTGCTCAGGGGTCTCCAAACGACTTTGCGCAATAATTGCCGCATTCAGACGCTGCCCCGGTACCGAAGGCATGCCGCCAATCTGACCTGCCGATACCTGCGCATTTTGCGCCTTGATCGCAGCAATCACATCCTGGGTGGTGAGCTTGTAATTGGCCAACTTGCTAGGATCAATCCAGACGCGCATCGCATATTGCGCACCGAATAGTTGCACATTACCCACGCCGTTAATGCGGCTGAGCGGATCAACAATGTTCGCGGCAGCATAGTCGGCCAGATCGGTTTTGGTCATATTGCCGTCTTTGGCAACAAAGCCAACCACCATCAAAAAGCTCGATGAAGATTTGGTGACCGTCACCCCTTGTTGCTGCACTTCTTGCGGCAATTGGGTCAGCGCTAGCTGCAATTTGTTCTGCACTTGCACTTGCGCAATATCGGCATCGGCATCGGCAGCAAAACTGAGGGTAATGCTCACCGCACCAGATTCGTCGCTGCTTGAGCTGATATACCTCAGCTTATCGATCCCTTTCATTTTCTGCTCAATCACCTGAGTGACTGAGTCTTCCACCGTTTTGGCCGCAGCTCCTGGGTACACAGCCGAAATCGTAATTGCGGGCGGAGCCACGGGAGGGTACTGCTCAACCGCCAGACCACGGATGGCCAAAATACCGGCCAGCATAATGATCAGAGCGATCACCCATGCAAAAATGGGCCGATCAATAAAAAAACGCGCCATGCTCAAACTCCTTTATTGACGCGCTGCTGCGCTGGCTTGTGGCTGGGCTTGACTCTGTGTTTTGGCTGGCTCGGCTTTCACCGGCATGCCAGGCAGCACTTTCTGCAAACCTTCAACGATCAGTTGCTCATTACCTTGCAAACCTTCGCTGATCAGCCACTGATCACCCACAGTGCGGCTGGCTTTCACCGGAACAGCTTGTGCCTGCCCATTTTTATCGACCACCATGACATTGGCTTGCCCTTTCGGGGTGCGGATCAGCGCCTGCTGTGGAATCAACACCGCTTTCTGTACTTCGGCAGTGGCTAATTTGGCACGGACAAACATGCCCGGCAGCAAGGTTTTGTCCGGATTAGGCACTAACACGCGCAAGGTCACGCCGCCGGTTTCGGCATCAACCGTCGCATCGGCAAATTGCAAGCGGCCTTCGTGGGCAAATTCACGACCGTCTTCAGTAATCAGACGGACTGGCAAGCCTTGCTTGGTCGGCTGCGCAGTGGCAAATTCGCTTTTCAGGCGCAATAATTCTGCGCTGGACTGGCTGATATCAACATAAATCGGGTCAAGCTGCTGCACGGTGGCCAAGGCTGTGGCTTGCCCAACTGCGAGCAAAGCCCCTTCGCTCACGCTGGATTTGCCAATGCGCCCGCTAATCGGCGAGCGAAGCTGGCTGTAGTTCAAATTGATTTTGGCGACTTGCTGTGCGGCCGTTGCGGCAGCCACATCAGCCTTGGCTTGCAGAAAAGCAGCCTGCGCATCATCGTTTTCCTGACGGCTAACGCCGTTGATCGCAATCAGCTCCTGATAGCGTTCTGCTTTCAGTTTGCTGCTGAGCAAGCTGGCCTGAGCCCGCGCCAGTGCCGCACTGGCGCTTTCATAGCTAGCTTTAAAGCTGGCGTCGTCAATCTGGTACAAGACTTGTCCGGCGCTCACTTCGCTGCCTTCGGTGAACAGGCGTTTTTGTAAAATGCCGCCCACTTGCGGGCGAATTTCAGCACTGCGGTGCGCCACAGTACGGCCGGGCAGTTCACGCTCGATCTGAATATCCTGAGTTTTCAAACTCACCACCCCTACCGGCATGGGTCCGTTGGCACCCGCACCACCCTGGGGCGCCTGCTGGCCGCAAGCGCTCAGCGCGGCAGCGAGCAATGTCATTGTCAGTAACCGTGGCAGGGACTTTGGCTGTCTGGGCATATTGGGTCTCTTTATCTGAATGCATGAAGTAGAAAGCCAAGCAGATCCTGCTGGCAGCTGGCTTGTAAATTTAGAGCGCTCACTCTAGAATGAACGATCATTCTAATTTCTTAGCAAAAAAATGGCAAGTGAGTATAATTCCACACCGAATCTAGCTTGAATACCTTAGGAAATTGTGACAATGAGCGCCAACTCTGCTGATTTACCCGATATTGATAAAGCAGAATTACGCCGGCTGCAAGTACTGGATGCAGCGGCGGCCTGTTTTCGCCTCGCCGGCTTTCATGCTGCCAGCATGGCCTCAATCGCTAAAGCAGCGGGCATGAGCGTGGGTCATATCTATCATTATTTTGCAAACAAGGAAGCGATTATCTCGGCGATTATTGATCGCGAGCAGCACAAGCAGCTGCAGGTCATCCATATGTTGCTGCGCGCAGAAAACACGATTGAGGCGCTGATTGAGCACGCAGAACAAGGCTTGGCCGACAGTCTGGATTTATCAAATTCGGCACTCAACTTTGAAATGATCGCCGAAGCATCGCGCAACCCCAAAGTTGCCGAAATGCTGCAAGCGTCAAATCGCGTGTTGCATGAGTTTGGCAAAGACATTATCACCAAAGCCCGCGTAGACCTGCCTGCACTCAGCGAGGAAGACAATAATGCGCGGTGCGACCTGATTATTTCCCTGTTTGATGGCTTGAGCATGCGCGCCATCAGCAACCCGCGCCTTAATACCCAAGCCGTACTACCCGCCTTGCAACGCACTATCGTACAAATCGTACGCAGCTAAACCAGAGCCTGCGCTTGTATCGCGCACGCTGGAAAATGCATTTTCAAATAAAAAGCCACTCCGCAGAGTGGCTTTGCTTTATTACTGATTCAATTAACGAGAAATTGGCTTGTAGCGAATACGTTTTGGTTTCGCGCCTTCTTCACCCAGACGTTTTTTCTTGTCGGCTTCGTACTCTTGGTAGTTACCGTCAAAGAAAGTCCATTGCGAATCGCCTTCGGCCGCCAAAATATGCGTCGCGATACGGTCGAGGAACCAGCGATCATGGGAAATTACAAACGCGGTGCCAGCAAATTCCAGCAAAGCGTCTTCCAGTGCACGCAAAGTTTCCACATCCAAGTCATTTGATGGCTCGTCGAGCAGCAGCACATTGCCACCTTTCAATAGTGTTTTGGCCAAGTGCAAACGACCGCGCTCACCACCTGACAGATTGCCGACGATTTTTGCCTGATCGGCACCTTTGAAGTTAAAGCGGCCCAAATACGCGCGGCTGCTCATCTCGAACTTGCCAACAGTAATCACATCATGGCCACCTGACACGTCTTCAAACACCGTTTTGCTGTTTTCCAAGCCTTCACGACTTTGCTCGACAAAAGCCATTTGCGTGGTTTGACCGATTTCCACTTCACCGCTATCGGGCAATTCTTTACCGGCAATCATTTTAAACAGCGTCGATTTACCGGCGCCATTGGGGCCAATAATGCCGACAATCGCACCAGCTGGCACATTGAAACTCAGATTGTCGATCAACAGGCGATCACCAAAGGCTTTGGAAACGCCTTTGAATTCGATGACTTTATCGCCCAGACGCTCGGCAACTGGAATAAAGATCTCTTGGGTTTCATTGCGTTTCTGATGCTCAAAGCTGCTCAACTCTTCAAAGCGGGCAATACGCGCTTTGGATTTGGCTTGGCGCCCCTTGGCATTCTGGCGTACCCATTCGAGCTCTTTGTTCAGGGCTTTCTGGCGCGCAGATTCTTGTGACTCTTCCAGCTTCAAGCGGGCTTCTTTTTGCTCCAGCCAAGATGAGTAATTGCCTTTCCATGGAATGCCCTGACCACGGTCCAGCTCAAGAATCCACTCAGCAGCATTATCGAGGAAGTAACGATCATGCGTTACGGCCACCACGGTGCCAGGGAAGCGCACCAAGAATTGCTCCAGCCATTCAACCGATTCGGCATCCAAGTGATTGGTTGGTTCGTCAAGCAGCAACATATCGGGCTTGGACAGCAGCAATTTGCACAAAGCAACGCGGCGTTTTTCACCACCGGATAGATTACCAACAATCGCATCCCACTCTGGCAGACGCAGTGCATCGGCAGCGATTTCCAGTTGCAACTCGACGTTTTCGCCTGAGCCAGCAGAAATAATCGCCTCCAGACGAGCTTGCTCTTCGGCCAGCGCATCAAAGTCCGCACCTTCTTCGGCGTAGGCGGCGTACACAGCTTCGAGCTTGGCTTGCGCTTCAAATACTTCGCCCAAACCACTTTCGACTTCCTGGCGCACGGTATTGGTCGCAGTGAGCTCAGGCTCTTGGGCCAGATAGCCGATTTTAATGCCAGGCAAGTGTTGCACTTCACCGTCGTATTCTTTATCAACACCGGCCATGATTTTCAGCACGGTCGATTTACCCGAACCATTCAAACCCAGCAGGCCAATCTTTGCGCCGGGGAAGAAAGACAGCGAAATATCCTTAATAATTTGGCGTTTGGGTGGAACAATTTTGCTCACGCGAAGCATTGACATTACATACTGAGCCATGGATTTTACCCTTTGCAAACGAATGCGCAGAGTGTAGCAAAATCTTGGGCCTTGCGCCCTATCATCCTACATACCCATAGGCAGTATTGACTTGTAAAGCAAAAATATAAAATCCTACAACCATATACCCATCAAGCACCAATCGAAGTGCGCCAGCCGGTAGTTTTGCCAAATTCGATTCTTGTGCAATCAGCAGAAAAGCCATATTGCTCAGCCTGCTCGGCAATAGCCAGACGATGCTTCATACACTTGACCTCTTTGACCTCACCCTGACCATCCGCAACAACATAAAGGCCGATAAAATTCTGCGCAACTACGCGCAAGTGACGTGGCATTTTGGCAATCATACGCTGCGACAGCATCGCTGCGGCACCGCACAAAGCAGGCTGCGCCAGATATTCCAGCAAGGCCATCGGCACTTCAAGCTGGCGTAACTGGACAAAAGCAGAATGAGATACACGGAAACGGTAAGCCATGGAATTTCTCCCTGATTAATATAGAACGTACGTTCACAATACAAGGTAAACTCGCAAAACTCAAGAACAAAAAGAACGAATGTTCTACAAACGTCACACCAAAATAAACGTATCGGCTGTGGATGCGGTAGTTTCAAAGAGTATTTAGCTACAGAGCAATCTGAGCATACCCTCCAGCCACATACCTGTCCTGCACATTGCCAATCTCGCAGACAGCAAAAAGCCCAGCTCTTTCGAACTGGGCTTCTGGCTTACTTAGGGGAGTCTGGCAATGACCTACTTTCACACGGGCAATCCGCACTATCATCGGCGCTGAGGCGTTTCACTGTCCTGTTCGGGATGGGAAGGAGTGGGACCACCTCGCTATGGTCACCAGACAAAACTGGGTGAGTTGACTGCTTAGGCTTTCACCTTTGCAACCACTCGAAATCAATAGAAGAAGTAATCTTTCATCAGCTCAGCTTTCGCTTCGCCGGTCTCTCTTTATTCAACAATTCGCAATCGGGTCGATTGCACCTTCATCGCATAACGCGTCTCAGGTTATAGGATCAAGCCTCACGGGCAATTAGTATCGGTTAGCTTAACGCATTACTGCGCTTCCACACCCGACCTATCAACGTCCTGGTCTCGAACGATCCTTTAGAGGTCTTAAAGACCTAGGGAAGTCTCATCTTGAGGCTAGTTTCGCGCTTAGATGCTTTCAGCGCTTATCTATTCCCGACTTAGCTACCCGGCAATGCCACTGGCGTGACAACCGGTACACCAGAGGTCAGTCCACTCCGGTCCTCTCGTACTAGGAGCAGCCCCCCTCAAACTTCCAACGCCCACTGCAGATAGGGACCAAACTGTCTCACGACGTTTTGAACCCAGCTCACGTACCACTTTAAATGGCGAACAGCCATACCCTTGGGACCGGCTACAGCCCCAGGATGTGATGAGCCGACATCGAGGTGCCAAACTCCGCCGTCGATGTGAACTCTTGGGCGGAATCAGCCTGTTATCCCCGGAGTACCTTTTATCCGTTGAGCGATGGCCCTTCCATTCAGAACCACCGGATCACTATGTCCTGCTTTCGCACCTGCTCGACTTGTCGGTCTCGCAGTTAAGCCGCCTTTTGCCATTACACTATCAGTACGATGTCCGACCGTACCTAGGCGACCTTCGAGCTCCTCCGTTACAATTTGGGAGGAGACCGCCCCAGTCAAACTGCCTACCATGCACGGTCCCCGATCCGGATAACGGACCAAGGTTAGAACCTCAAAGGGGTCAGGGTGGTATTTCAAGGACGGCTCCACTGAAACTAGCGTTCCAGCTTCAAAGCCTCCCACCTATCCTACACAAACCACTTCAAAGTCCAATGCAAAGCTACAGTAAAGGTTCACGGGGTCTTTCCGTCTAGCAGCGGGGAGATTGCATCTTCACAAACACTTCAACTTCGCTGAGTCTCGGGAGGAGACAGTAGGGCCATCGTTACGCCATTCGTGCGGGTCGGAACTTACCCGACAAGGAATTTCGCTACCTTAGGACCGTTATAGTTACGGCCGCCGTTTACTGGGACTTCAATCAAGAGCTTGCACCCCATCATTTAATCTTCCAGCACCGGGCAGGCGTCACACCGTATACATCCACTTTCGTGTTAGCACAGTGCTGTGTTTTTGATAAACAGTCGCAGCCCTCATTTCTCTGCGGCCTCATTTAGCTCCGGTTGTACACCTTCACTGACTAGAGGCACACCTTCTCCCGAAGTTACGGTGTCAATTTGCCGAGTTCCTTCTCCCGAGTTCTCTCAAGCACCTTAGAATTCTCATCCTACCCACCTGTGTCGGTTTGCGGTACGGTTCGATATTAGCTGAAGCTTAGTGGCTTTTCTTGGAAGCAGGGTATCGCTCACTTCGTCTACAAGTAGACTCGTCATCATGCCTCAGCGTTAAAGCAGCCCGGATTTGCCTAAGCCACACGCCTACACACTTAAACCAACTCTTCCAACCGTTGGCTGAGGTAACCTTCTCCGTCCCCACATCGCACTAATACCAAGTACAGGAATATTAACCTGTTTCCCATCGACTACGCATTTCTGCCTCGCCTTAGGGGCCGACTCACCCTGCGCCGATGAACGTTGCGCAGGAAACCTGGGGTTTTCGGTGAGGGGGCTTTTCACCCCTTTATCGCTACTCATGTCAGCATTCGCACTTCTGATACCTCCAGCATCCTTCTCAAGACACCTTCACAGGCTTACAGAACGCTCCTCTACCATATGTACATCGTACATATCCGCGTCTTCGGTTATCAATTTGAGCCCCGTTACATCTTCCGCGCAGGACGACTCGACCAGTGAGCTATTACGCTTTCTTTAAATGATGGCTGCTTCTAAGCCAACATCCTGGCTGTCTATGCCTTCCCACCTCGTTTTCCACTTAATTGATCATTTGGGACCTTAGACGGCGGTCTGGGTTGTTTCCCTCTTGTCCCAGGACGTTAGCACCCCAGGACTGTCTCCCATGCTCGCACTTGACGGTATTCAGAGTTTGCCATGGTTTGGTAAGTCGCGATGACCCCCTAGCCATAACAGTGCTTTACCCCCGTCAGTGATACATGAGGCACTACCTAAATAGTTTTCGAGGAGAACCAGCTATTTCCAAGTTTGTTTAGCCTTTCACCCCTAGCCACAGCTCATCCCCTGACTTTGCAACGTCAGTGGGTTCGGACCTCCAGTGCGTGTTACCGCACCTTCATCCTGGCCATGGCTAGATCACTTGGTTTCGGGTCTACGCCCAGCAACTGTGCGCCCTATTCGGACTCGGTTTCCCTACGCCTCCCCTATTTGGTTAAGCTTGCTACTGAACGTAAGTCGCTGACCCATTATACAAAAGGTACGCAGTCACAGAACAAGTCTGCTCCCACTGTTTGTATGCATCCGGTTTCAGGTTCTATTTCACTCCCCTCCCGGGGTTCTTTTCGCCTTTCCCTCACGGTACTGGTTCACTATCGGTCGATGATGAGTATTTAGCCTTGGAGGATGGTCCCCCCATCTTCAAACAGGATTTCTCGTGTCCCGCCCTACTTCTCGTACGCTTAGTACCACAATTGTGTTTTCATATACGGGGCTATCACCCACTATGGCGGCACTTTCCATTGCCTTCTATTAACACGACTGCTATCACGTACAGGCTCTTCCCATTTCGCTCGCCACTACTTTGGGAATCTCGGTTGATTTCTTTTCCTGCGGTTACTTAGATGTTTCAGTTCACCGCGTTCGCTTCACATGACCTATGTATTCAGTCATGGATGACCCAAAAGGGCCGGGTTTCCCCATTCGGAAATCGTGGGATCAAAGCACTTTGCCAGCTCCCCCACGCTTATCGCAGGCTATCACGTCCTTCGTCGCCTATCATCGCCAAGGCATCCACCAGATGCACTTATTCGCTTGATCCTATAACCTCAAACACGTTTTACCGTGATCTCGGTTTAGAGTATCGGTATTTACGACTTGTTGAATGATTTCTCAGGTCATTCAACGGCTAGTCTTTTGACTAGCAGATACAATCAACCCAATTTCATACTGTAAGGAGTGAGGCGTAAGGCGTGAGGCGTAAACCTCAAACCCAACTTCACTCCTACATTGTTTAATTAGGAGATATTACTTCTTCTATTTTGTTAAAGAACGATACAGCCAATTAAATCGCTGCTGATTTAAGAAATCAGAATTCAAACAACTAACGGTGTTAATTGCTTCAATTGTGATATCTCGTTTAAGCTAGTTTGGAACAGGTTTTACACCTTACTCTTCACGCCTAACACCTCACAGTTTGATTGGTGGAGGATGACGGGATCGAACCGACGACCCCCTGCTTGCAAAGCAGGTGCTCTCCCAACTGAGCTAATCCCCCAATCTGGCATTACTAAGCTGTTTCCACTGATGAATCAATGGTGGGTCAAGCTGGAATCGAACCAGCGACCCCCGCCTTATCAAGACGGTGCTCTAACCGACTGAGCTACTGACCCAGCTTCCAACCAAGTCCGTAACCCAACAATGAATTGCTTCATTGCTCAGCTACTTTCTCTGTATCTTCAAAATCTACAGCCGATGAGTGTGAGTACTTGACCCGCAGGTCTTTCTCTTGAAAGGAGGTGATCCAGCCGCAGGTTCCCCTACGGCTACCTTGTTACGACTTCACCCCAGTCATGAATCCCACCGTGGTAAGCGGCCTCCTTGCGGTTAGCCTACCTACTTCTGGTGAAACCCACTCCCATGGTGTGACGGGCGGTGTGTACAAGGCCCGGGAACGTATTCACCGCGACATGCTGATCCGCGATTACTAGCGATTCCGACTTCATGCACTCGAGTTGCAGAGTGCAATCCGGACTACGATCGGTTTTGTGAGATTGGCACCCCCTCGCGGGTTAGCGACCCTCTGTACCGACCATTGTATGACGTGTGAAGCCCTGGTCATAAGGGCCATGAGGACTTGACGTCATCCCCACCTTCCTCCGGTTTGTCACCGGCAGTCCCACTAAAGTGCTCAACTGAATGGTAGCAACTAGTGGCAAGGGTTGCGCTCGTTGCGGGACTTAACCCAACATCTCACGACACGAGCTGACGACAGCCATGCAGCACCTGTGTTACGGTTCCCGAAGGCACTCCTCGATCTCTCAAGGATTCCGTACATGTCAAGACCAGGTAAGGTTTTTCGCGTTGCATCGAATTAATCCACATCATCCACCGCTTGTGCGGGCCCCCGTCAATTCCTTTGAGTTTTAGTCTTGCGACCGTACTCCCCAGGCGGTCAACTTCACGCGTTAGCTGCGTTACTAAGCTCCGAAAAGCCCAACAACTAGTTGACATCGTTTAGGGCGTGGACTACCAGGGTATCTAATCCTGTTTGCTCCCCACGCTTTCGTGCATGAGTGTCAGTATCAGCCCAGGGGGTTGCCTTCGCCATCGGTGTTCCTCCACATCTCTACGCATTTCACTGCTACACGTGGAATTCCACCCCCCTCTGCCGTACTCTAGTTAGCCAGTTCACAATGCAATTCCCAAGTTGAGCTCGGGGATTTCACATCGTGCTTAACAAACCACCTGCGCACGCTTTACGCCCAGTAATTCCGATTAACGCTTGGACCCTACGTATTACCGCGGCTGCTGGCACGTAGTTAGCCGGTCCTTATTCTTCAGGTACTCTCATCCCCGGTGGGTATTAGCCACAAGGATTTGCTCCCTGACAAAAGCGCTTTACAACCCGAAGGCCTTCTTCACGCACGCGGCATTGCTGGATCAGGCTTGCGCCCATTGTCCAAGATTCCCCACTGCTGCCTCCCGTAGGAGTCTGGACCGTGTCTCAGTTCCAGTGTGGCGGATCGTCCTCTAAGACCCGCTACTGATCGTCGCCTTGGTGAGCCTTTACCTCACCAACTAGCTAATCAGCCATCGGCCGCTCCAATAACAAGAGGTCTTGCGATCCCCCTCTTTCCCCCGTAGGGCGTATGCGGTATTAGCTATCCTTTCGGATAGTTATCCCCCATTACTGGGTACGTTCCGATGTATTACTCACCCGTTCGCCACTCGCCACCAGACCGAAGTCCGTGCTGCCGTTCGACTTGCATGTGTAAAGCATGCCGCCAGCGTTCAATCTGAGCCAGGATCAAACTCTTTCGTTTAATCTCTAAGCTAAATGTACTACTTGGCTTGTACTTCAATACTCAAAGAAACTGCGAGATAAATTCCGAAGAATTTGTCTTTCAATTTTCTTTTCAATTGAGTGCAAGCACTTGATTTGACTTACGAATCAAGCACTCACACTCATCGGCTGTAATTTGTTAAAGATCGGGCTGAAGAACCAGAGAAACGACTACTTCGTTTCGCTGCGTCATCAGCAGAGAGGCCGAACTATACCCACGCCCCTGAAACACGTCAACACCTATCGGCGAAGAAAATCCAACAAAGGTGCTAAGTGATTGATCGGAAAGGGAACGAAAATCGAATTATTTTGGCAAAAAGCGCAGAAAGACAAACAACTGCACCGGCACAACGACCGACAAAACGCGGCAAAACCAGCTAAAGCGGCGAGCAGTGGGCAAAAGCAACCCAACAGGAACGCTCAAACAGTGCAAAACCAGACCCGAAAAGCACTCAGCCCGCTGGCGCGGGCTGAGTTGGTATATATAAGGCTCGTTTTTGGTGACTAAGCAGTCACGGGGCGGCGCAAGAACAATGGGTTGGGCACGTCAACGCTGGATTGGTAGAACTCGGTGAAATCGTCAATCCCTTTGATCGCTTCGTTGATGTCTTTGTCGGCACGCACTTCGAAGGCTGTAAAGCCGCAACGTGCCAGATAGTTCAAAGTGTCTTTGAATACATCACCCACAGCGCGCAATTCGCCAGTAAAGCCATAGCGCACGCGCAGCAGACGGCCAATCGAGAAGCCACGACCATCGGTAAAGACCGGAAAGTCGCAGGCAATCATGGCAAATGTATTGGCATCGACTGGCAATGATTCGGGTTCATCGTCCGGCGCAAAGCAGATAGCCACTTCGCGTCCGGCCAATTCATCTCTATGCCCCAGCCAGTATTGGTATGGAACCAAGATAGCGCCTTCGCTAGGAACAGATACCCCGCCTTCGGCATCAGGCACAACCCGGGTCCAGCGATTATCAACGATGTCGCGATTAATGATGAGTTGATTAGACATCGGCTTTCTCCTTGCGAATCGGTTTGCCTTCGTAAACTTTGGCTTTGAAAGGCTCGGCACCGATGCGGTCAAACACATCGATAAAGCGCTCTTCGCCTTCGCGGTTCGCTACAAACACGTCGATGATTTTGCTCATTACATCAGGCATTTCTTCCTGCGCGAAAGACGGGCCAATCACCTTGCCAATTTTCGCATCGGCGCCTTGACGGCCACCCAGCGTAATCTGGTAGTACTCGGCATTGTTTTTATCCACGCCCAGTACGCCAATATTGCCAACGTGGTGATGGCCGCAGGCATTGATACAGCCCGACATATTGACGTCGATTTCGCCCAGATCAAATAGATAATCCAGATTGTCAAAACGCTCCTGAATGGCTTGAGCCACCGGAATTGATTTGGCGTTGGCCAAGGCGCAGAAGTCGCCACCCGGACAGCAGATCACATCGGTGAGCAAACCAATATTCGGCGTTGCAAAGCCGATGCGTTTAGCTTCTTCCCATAGGGCAAACAATTGAGATTGTTTTACATCAGCCAGAATCAGGTTTTGCCCGTGCGAGACGCGCACTTCACCAAAGCTGAAGCGGTCAGCCAGATTAGCGACATCATCGAGTTGCGCATCGGTTGCATCGCCCGGTGGTACGCCGGTTTTCTTCAGCGATAACGTCACCGCAGCGTAACCAGGTACTTTGTGCGCAAAGACATTGCGCTCTACCCAACGTGCAAAAGCCGGATTGGCGGCTTTGGCCGCGACGAATTCAGCATCGTCAGCTGGCAAGGTTTCATAAGCTGGAGCAGTGAAGAAGCGGTGATTACGTGCGATTTCGGCATCGGTCAGCGTTTGCGGGCCGTCTTTCTCGAATGCCCATTCTTGCTCGACTTTGGCGGCAAACGCTTCCGGCGTCATGGCTTTGACCAGAATCTTGATCCGCGCTTTGTATTTATTATCCCGACGGCCGTAGCGGTTATACACGCGCAGCACGGCATTGAGATAAGTCAGCAGATGTTTTGGCTCTAGCCACGGCTTGATCAGATCACCAATCATCGGCGTACGACCGAGGCCGCCACCGACGTAAATTTCGAAGCCCACTTCACCTGCGGCGTTCAGTTTTACATTGATACCAATATCGTGCACCAGCACAGCGGCGCGATCTTCGGCAGCGCCATTCACAGCAATTTTGAACTTGCGCGGCAGGTGGGCAAATTCCGGATGGAAAGTAGACCACTGGCGGATGATTTCACACCATGGACGTGGGTCGACGATTTCATCGTGCGCCACACCGGCAAACTGATCCGACGTGGTATTGCGGATACAGGCGCCCGAAGTCTGAATGCCATGCATTTGTACGGTGGCCAACTCAGCGAGCATCTCAGGCACGTTTTCCAGCGCAGGCCAGTTGTATTGCACATTCTGGCGCGTGGTGAAATGCACATAGCCTTTGTCGTATTTACGCGCCAATTCGGCCAGCTTGCGCACTTGCGCACTGCGCAAATGGCCATATGGAATAGCCACACGCAACATCGGGGCCAGACGCTGAATATACAAACCATTTTGCAGGCGCAGCGGGCGGAATTCATCGTCGGTCAATTCGCCAGCCAAATAGCGGCGCGTCTGGTCGCGGTACTGCGCTACGCGCTGGTCCACGATCTTTTGGTCGTAATCGTCGTAAATATACATGGCTTCTATCCGGTTATACGGCTAACAGTCTGCAATAATACCAGCCCTTCTATATTCAAGAGAACGATTCTTTTTGAATATGTATCAGTTTTTTAGTTCTATCTGACCCAACGCAAACCCCAGGGCGCGGAATGATTGCAGCGCCGATTGCAGCAGCCTGCAGCAGCCTGCAGCAAGCCTCGCCCCGGTTGCACATTTGCCGACTGGCGGCAATTGAAGATAATCACCACAGACTCGCCATTGTCTTACACGCAGCCTAGGGTTAATCTTGCAGACTTTATCTGCCAGCCTGAAGAGCCGCATTTATGAGCAGCCGCCAAGCCATCCATCGCCTTGATTATACCCCCCCTAGCTATCTGATTGACCGCGTTGATTTGACTTTCGATCTGGACGATACCCAGACAAAAGTTAGTTCCCGGCTGATCATCCGGCGCAACAAGGGGGTGGCCGCCGATGCGCCACTGGTGCTACATGGCGAAGCTTTGCAGCTGGAGAGCATCAAGCTGGACGGCGCTGCGCTCACGGCCGACAACTACTGTATTGATGAACACACCCTGTCGATCAGCAAGATGCCCGAGGACGGCATCCTGGAAATCATCACCATCGTCGATCCGGCCAGCAACACCAGCCTGATGGGGCTGTATCAATCGAACGGTAATTTCTTTACCCAGTGCGAAGCCGAGGGCTTTCGCAAAATCACCTATTACCTTGATCGCCCGGACGTGATGGCCAAATTCACCACGACGATCATTGCCGACAAGAGCAAGTACCCGGTGCTGCTCTCGAATGGCAATCGCGTTGGCGCGGGTACGCTAGACAAAAACCGTCATTGGGTTAAATGGGTCGATCCATTTAAAAAACCCGCGTATCTGTTTGCGCTGGTAGCTGGTAAGTTGGTCGTACTATCCGGCACACATCAAACGCAATCGGGCCGCACGATCAATATCGAGATCTACGTCGAGCCGGGCAATCTGGATAAATGCCACCATGCACTCGCCGCCGCGCAAAAAGCCATGGCCTGGGACGAAGAACGCTTTGGTCTTGAATACGATCTGGATACCTATATGATCGTTGCCGTGTCGGACTTTAATATGGGCGCGATGGAAAACAAGGGATTGAATATCTTCAATACCAAGTTTGTGCTCGCCAAGCCGGAAACCGCGACCGACATCGATTTTGACGGCATCGACGCCGTGGTGGCGCATGAATACTTCCACAACTGGACCGGCAATCGCGTCACCTGCCGCGACTGGTTCCAGCTCTCGCTCAAAGAAGGCCTCACCGTCTATCGCGATCAGGAATTTTCCAGCGACATCGGCAGCCGCGCTGTGCAACGCATTGGCAATGTACGCACGCTGCGCACCAGCCAGTTTGCCGAAGACGCGGGCCCGCAAGCGCACCCGATCCGCCCGGATGAGTATCTGGAAATCAATAATTTCTACACCATGACCATTTACGAGAAAGGCAGCGAAGTGGTGCGGATGTATGAAACACTACTGGGGCGCGATGGTTTCCGCAAAGGCATGGATTTATATTTCAAACGTCATGATGGTCAGGCCGTGACCTGTGATGACTTCCGTGCGGCGATGGCCGACGCAAATCAAACAGGCTCGAACCATGTGGACTTAACGCAATTTGAACGCTGGTACAGCCAGGCAGGCACCCCTAGGGTATCTGCCCAGGGCTCATACCAGGCTGAGACGCAGAGCTATACCCTCACCCTAACTCAATCGTGCCCGCCTACACCGGGGCAAGACCATAAATTGCCGTTCCATATTCCGTTTGCCATCGGCCTGATCGACCGCCGTGGGCAGGATTTACCGCTGCAGCTGGCAGGCGAAGCCCACGCGGGCGCAACGACGCGCGTCCTGCAGCTGCGTGAAACAACACAAAGCTTTACCTTCACGCATGTGCCCTGTCCACCCGTGCCGTCCCTGCTGCGCGATTTTTCCGCACCAGTGGTACTGGAATACGATTACAGCGACGACGATCTGGTGTTCCTGATGGCGCACGACAGCGATGCCTTTGCGCGCTGGGAAGCGGCCAATACCTTTGCCACCCTGCTGATCAAACGCCTGTATGCCCAGGAAGCCAGCCTGCCGCTGGCCGCACCGGATAACTTTATCGCCGCCTACCGCAAACTGCTCAGCGGCTACATCGAACACGCCGAAAAATTTGACCCCGCGCTGATCGCACTGATGCTGCAGCTGCCGGCAGAAAACTACCTGCTTGAGCAATTATCCGACGTCGATCCAAGCCGCCTTTCACTGGTCTGCCAGACGCTGAAACAGCATATCGCCCGCGAAACGCGACAGGAATTGCTCGCCATTTATCAGCGCCTCAACGACGGCACGCCGTACCGCTACGATGGCGAACAAGTCGCGCGCCGCAGCCTGAAAAATGTCTGCCTCGACTATCTGGCCGAGCTCGACGAGAAAATGATTGCCAGCCTGCTGGCCGATCAATACCGCAAAGCCGACAATATGACCGACCGCCTCGCCGCGCTCAAAGCCCTAGTCAACCGCCACGGCCACGACGAAGGCGAAGAGCAGCTGGCCGATTTTGCTGCGCAATGGAAAGACGACGCACTGGTGATGGACAAATGGTTTGCACTGCAAGCCACCAGCCGCCGCCAGGGCACGCTCAACCGCGTGCAATCTCTGCTGGCGCACCCGGCGTTTTCGCTCAAAAACCCGAATAAAGTGCGCTCGCTGATCACCTCGTTCTGCGTCCTCAATCTACAGCATTTTCACGCCGCAGACGGCTACGGCTACGCATTTGCCGCCGAGAAAATCATCGAACTCGACGCCATCAACCCACAAACCGCCGCCCGGCTCGCTAGCTGCTTTAACCGCTGGAAGAAAATCGAACCATCACGCCGTCAACTGATACAACAGGAGCTCGAACGCATTCGCGATCATCAGGGATTGTCGTCGGATACGTTTGAAATCGTCAATAAAGCACTAATCGCTTAATTCAAAATGGAGAGCTAACGGCTCTCCATTTTTTGAGAAAAAATGACATTAATTATTGCTAAAATTACTGAAAATCAAATTAATATAATTGGCGACACCAAGTTAACCATTCATAAAAATCCAAAAGCAAACCCATACAAAGATGGATGCCTAAAGCAGTACATATTAAATGATACAACAGCAATTGCTTTTGCAGGACTTCAAGAGCATTTTGAAGAAGCTCTACCAAAAATCAAAAAAGCTAATACTACAGAAGAAATTATCAACATCACTTGTGCGGCTCAAAAAGAAGGGGCTGACTTTGAGCTTCTGCTAGCCGACTTAAGTAATCTATCACTAAAATTCATAAAGAACTCTATAGTAAGCGATACTATAGCGGGATATCTTGGGGACAAAAGTGCGTTTGAGATTTACCAAAAATATTACCATACAGAGTCAAATGAAAACCAAATTTTAAACACCGCAACTCTTCAAATAGTTCAGCAACCTGACCCACAAAGATCAGATTACTCAAATTGTTTCAATGCCTTTAAAAAGACAATGCTAGACCCTAATAATGCAACAACAGGAGGAGTCCTAGTTCCTTTATGTAGTCACCAAGGAAAATTTAGGTATATGGGATATGCCGACATTAACTCCGATCCAATTATTCTTGAAAACCTGCCAACAACACCCACACCAATAACCTTTGGGTCCGCTGAAAAAGATGGATTTAGTGTCGAATTTTTCAGCAACAACCTTGGTAAAGAGATGGGGACTGAACCTAGCTTTTATTGCCTTCAAGGTGAATTTGGCATTCTATACAAAGAAAATACATCAGGACTAAAGAAAGCAATATTAATTAATGCAAAAAACCCAGCCTTTTGGTGGATAGTAGCAAAAAAACTAACCGGAATTTCAATTTCTTCTGCCTATTTAACAATTGATCATTGTGGGGTTGCAGGTGAATACTTTTTAAGGCACGAAAATTACACTGACGCTCGTGAGTGCTACACACTTGGTTTAGCTGCAGGTGAACCACGCAGAGAAATTAATGATCGCTATACTGCAGGTTACGTAACTTCATTGCTTAACATAGGCGAAATTGAAACTGCGCTTAAAACCCTAAATGCGATTCTTGAGCAGCCATCAAACCACCCAATGTGCCATGCTTTACGGCAACAAATTACCACTAAATTGGGACTGTGAAATAATTTCAACGCTGTTAGCATGAGCTATTCAGGCAGTATTTCTTTACATCACGTATTGCCGTAAGAATATTTTTAACGATTGCAACGATATACTCACCCAACAAAGGAATATTCTCAATGCACGTTGATACGAAGCGAGCTGATTGTTCTGGGACTTAAAATCCCGTCCAAGCTGGCCGAGTGAGGCGCGAGACAAATAGTTTTATCGCTTGGCTCGCAACGAGCGAGGGAACGGCGGAGCCGCCAGCGCCTCGGGTCGCCTTCCTTTGCTTACTTTCCTTGGCGACGCAAGGAAAGTAAGTCCCCGTCGCGGATTGCGACTGTAAAACATCGTGCCGAAGGCACTAAAAACAAAAGGCCAGCGTATCTAAACGCCGGCTTTAGGGTATCACCTCATAGGCCAATACCTTATTAGCCTACAAACAAATACTACTGCACCGTATTATTTATCGGCCCATTATCACCAGCGTACAAAACACCAATATCGACCGGATCAAAAGTGTATTCCTTGCCGCAGAAATCGCACACTACATTGAAATCGGCTTAATCATAATGAGTGAGCACACTAGCCCGATTGGCTTTCAAGCCCGAATGTTTTGCTGAATGAGCACATCGACTTCAATTGATCACTGTTGGCTACACAGAGCCTTCACAACCGTACTTTAAAATCATAAGGCGAAAAAAAAAGCACCTAGCGTTTCCGCTAAGTGCTTGATTTTATTGGTGGGCCCACACGGACTTGAACCGTGGACCAAAGGATTATGAGTCACACACAATAAACTTCTATGCCTCTCTATACCCTGCATAAACAACATTCTGCAACATATAACGCCGCAATATTCTGCTATGTTTTGCTACAGCGTTGACAGTCGGTTGACTACCATGATGGCAACTTAAATAGCAGGCCATCCTCCCCTTGATCATGCAGCAAGCGAATAACCTCACCATCAACAAACCGGAGGCGCTCTCCATTAACATAAGGAAGATCAGAATCGATGGAAGTCATAATCTCTTGAATTCCATACTGTCGACCATACAGCTTAAAGATGTCTAACAACTTAACTTTTTTACGATCATCTAGCGTTTCTAAAGCACCGTCATGATATACAAAATGTGGATATTCAGTAGATGAATAAGCCCTTGCAACGGCAAGATCAAATGCAATACACAAAAGCTTCCGATAAGAATGTCCTCTACCTGCCTCAGTCGGCCCCTCGGAACCAATAATATCGGCTTTGAACTGGAGGTTGCCTTCCTTATTTGTTGAAGTTGAAATTATTGCATCACGATCAATTACATACTTCACAATTTCAGAAAAATAAATTCTTATCTTCCCATAGCGAGACTCGGGAGAATTCATTTCATGCAGATGATTAGATAATTCCTCTTGATTTTTTGCTAGATCACTAAGTGCCTTGGCGATTTCAGTTCTTAACTTAATTATTTCCCCTGCCTGCGACCTAACCCCTTCCCAATACGTAATCTCTGCCTTAATCTTGGTTAGTTGAGCACTAATTTCTTTATATTTTCTAAATACATCCTCGTCACTAAGAAAAGATAGAAGATCCGACCTTTTTTTATTTTTCTCATCAATTTCAGCTACAATAGACTCTAAAGAACCTTCCATACGACTCAACTCAGCACGAAGAACTCCATTTCTTTCCTCAGTTATTTTCCGATTAAACTCAATTAATTCCTCGTACGACTTCTTTAATTGACCCGGAAATATTACGCCTGCCTGCAGAAAAATAGACTCAGCTTCTTTAGGATCAAAAGCAACAGAGTCAACCACAATAGATGATTTAAGCTTTTTAATTGTTGCAGTGCAGTAGTACTTTTCTTTATTAAGCTGCGCTATTTCAACGTCAAGAACATCAACGAGTTCTTTATTGTAGTCAGAGTCACGTAGTGAAAAATCAAATGCGTCAAGAGCGCTCTCAACCTCCAATGCTTTACTTCTTTTTAAAAGCAAAACACCATCAAGTTTATCAATTCCATCAACCTTCTCTGGAATTCGAGTAGAAAGTGTGCTCAAATCATGATTAAGCGACTCTATTTTTTGAGTCAATTCATAGTTTTTTGCAACTAGCTCAGCATTAAAACCCAAAATGTGTGCAAGATAGGGCTTCCATTCGCTATGGGAACCTTTAAATTTTGTTAGCTGAAAAACATCATCATAATCATTTTGCCTACGTAAGATGTAGCCAAGCGGCTTTCTATAATCAAAATTAGTGCCTAATCCTGACAACTCTAAGAAGTTATCAAGCATAATTCTTGCGCTGTCTATTTTTACTTTTACATGATCCCAGTCAGCATCACCCAACGACCTAAAATCATTTTCTTTGGCGGTCGTTTTCTTAAAAGCAATTTTAGAATTTTCTGCAACAGATCGCTTAATAGTTAGAAATGAAGATGGCGCCAGCTCAACTTCCAAATAAAAAATGAAATCTTTAAATTTATCAAACTGGCTAAATAAAAAAAACTCAGGGGATCTCTTCAAAAGCAGACAAAAATCGATCAATAAAGCTAACGTACTTTTTCCCAAATTGTGCGTATCTTTATTTCGATTACTTTCATCGCGAATCTCACCCAACACCACATTCAACCCTTCGTTGAAGTGAATCGACGGAAAGACATGCTCATTGCTACAATAAATTTTAGATAATTTCATGAGCCTACATACTCAAAAGTATCATTCTTTGGATGATATACAACAAGCCCAAGCAAAAATAAAACATTGATGGCAGGCAGAAATAATGGGGCAGAGTCTGCAACAGACGAAACCAGTAAGTTCTTAAGTTTCTCGAAACTTTCCACCCTATCCTTCCTCATCCTTTTTAGCAAAAACGTAGCTACAGCAATCACTGTTTTATCTGGATGAGTGTGTCTACTTAACACTAGCTGCATTTTTAAACCCCAAGTCACAACACCAATACATATAATATATAAAGGTAGACGTTAGCCTTCTATTACGGCCAAGATCTGAATCACGTTCTAGAAGCAATTTAATTAGCCAATTCAAGAGCCCATCAAATGATTGACTCTGCATTCTATTATCAAGCAACCATCTAGTAAATTCATCCAAGGCATCGTTATAAGTCAATTTTAAATCTGAATTTATTGGATTTTGCAAAAAATCTTCAATTGTGTAAAAATCAATAACTCTGTCTAAAATTTCGGCAGCATACTCTGCCGAAAGTCCGTGCCTTAGGTTTTTTTCATTGAATGGTTCGCGCACAAAGTCAGTATTAATATTATTACAATCTCGACCCGGTCTCACACCGCTATTCAAGTGACCTTTAATTGACAATAGAACATTGGCTAATGCATCAGGTGAAATCTGTAAAGGTAGATTTGTAATGTTAATACCAGCATTACTTATTGCTTGCGGAAAATCCTTAAGTAATGAATTGAGAGCTTCTACTCCCAGTATTGAAATTTTAGACTTACACAACCCGGTCTCGGAAGCAATTCGATCTAAAATAGATTCATTAGCTAAAGCGCCTAGTTTCCTATTGGAAAATAGCATATAAGCATCAAGATGACCATCATCATAAAGTTTTTTAATTCTTCTAATTTCTTTTGTCAGAATACTGGTCTCTGACTCGCCAAAGTCAGAATCTGAAAACTTTGCATTCAATTCAGATGTATGCTTTGCTTGAATAATAATTTTTCCAGACCACGGTTCAGACTTCGATGGCCAATCATCTGCAACGCCATGAAAACGACCGTCGCGCCCACCATCTGGACCTGTAGCAAACCCTTGAATAGCGCGCCCCAAAATCCCTTTACAAACTTCAACAACCAAAAGCTCAAATTGGCTGTCATACAAATCATGGTAGCAGAGCTTCATAAAGGTTTTCTCTAAAAAAGGGGCAAAATAGCGACTGTACTGCAACCTAAGCGTGCAGTACAGAGCAACTCAACGTCTGCTTCTACCAAGCTAAATCAGCAAGCTTTCAGGCCAAATAAAATAAGCCCCAAATTTCGGGCTAAACTTCGCCTCACCACCCGCAGCCTTGCCCTGCACGGTAAGTTTGGGCTTGCCATCAACGATCTCGACAAAGCCCTTTTCAGCCAATTTATCAATCAGTTCTTGGGTATTTTTGAGCCCTAGCTTGGCTGCGAGCTTGGAGCTGGTGAGTTTTGATACCTCATCCACAACTTCAGTGGTAGGTGCAACCTCAACAGGTGGCTGCGCCGTGTTCGCCTCTTTTGCTACTTCTGCTTGAGCTAAAGTTGCAAGCTCATTGATCCCAAACTTGGCTTTGTAGTCGGGCTTTATTGGGCGATGGTGTCTCGTGAATATCTCAGCAACTTCCATTACAGTTTCGCCGCTGACGATCTTGGCCAAGCTACCAAACATACGTCCAAAGCTTGCATCATCAGCATTGGTCTTCGTAACCCATTCCAATACCTGTTCAGCCTTGATGACGTTTTTGGTGTCGAAATTTTTAGGACGCGTAATGCGTTGTTTGTTGCTAACCATCACCACGCTAGTAAAGGACGGCATCAGCGTTACACCAAGGCGTGTAGGTAGCGGCAGCGTCTTGCTAAGGGCCTTTAGCACTTCAATGTGCTTTTCATTCTGCGCTAATGGACTGGGAATACCGATGGGCTTCTTGTTGTACCAAGCGGTGAACTCGCCCTGCTCGTTAATTTGCAAGTCTGCGCTGAAGTTCTTAGTTTCGATCACAAATACATCAAGCAGGCGATTGATCAGCAAATGATCAATCTGCGCCACTCGTCCATTGTGCTCGATACGCAGGTCATGAATCACCGCCCAGTTTTTTGAATCCTTCAGGTAGAAGTTGATTTCATACTCACTGTTTTGCTCGCCCTGAACCCCTTGCTTGAGAGCATGTATTTCTTTGGTGATTAGCTCACGCTGCTTGGTGCTCACATTTGGTAAAACCAGTAGTTGATTAAGTTCATCAAGCTGGGCTTGTTTTGAGTCTGGATTTTTAATAATCATCTAGAAATCGACTAAACCTTAATAGATTCAACACCGAGAAGCATCTTGCGCTTAAGCTCATCTTCTCGCCCATTAAAAACCGCCAGCACCGCCCTGCTGGGCCGTACTGGCTGGCAGCCTACCTGCTGGTCGGCTCGCCAAACTGCGATTTAATATTGATCGAAAATCAAACCGTTTCCAGATACAGGTACTTTTGAAACCCGGTAAAAACCTTGTTGATTTCAGCGGGCTTGCCAAGATCAGCTGCGGCATCTGCTAGCGAGTCGTGGTATTTCAGTTTCAGCAATGGCGTGAGTTTAGTTTGATCCAGCTCTTCCACGCCCAAATTCACGTAATGCGACAACACAAAATCCAAGAACACCTGCTGCTTACTGTTGAAGTTGGTACTGATCAACGCCATCGCCTTGGCTGCGCGCTCTTCTCGCGTCAACGGGCTCATTGCGTAGGCCACATGCGCTAGCACATCGAATAAATCGCTATTCTCGGCCTCAATAATTTTCTGCATTTCCTGCAACTGATCCTTGCCAAAGCCTTTTTCAGCCAAGCCTTCCAGTAGCTTCTTGCGCGTATCGGGTGACATCCACAAAGTACGCAGCTCTTCTTCGTTTTTGAAAAAGTCCGGCAATTGGCCAAACAGCATTTCCATGAATTCTTGCGCGGCCATTGGTGTGCCGTCTGGATGCCAAAAGCTAGTGCAAGTCATGTGCTGAATGGCTCGCACTTTGCCATCGGACAGCTTCACTTTGGCTTTAGGTTTTTTCTTGCATACGCAAGGTTCTTGCCCACATTCTTTGCAGATTTCAGGTGGGCATACGCACGGCTGCTGGCCACACGTTTTGCATGGCTTTGGCGGAGTTTTCTCGCATTTGCAGGGGTATAGCCCGCACGTTGGGCAAGTCGCCGGGTCAACAGGCTCACCATCCCAATCCGGGTCGCTAAACAGGTGGTGCGCCTTCACAAAGTCATAAATCGTGAAATAGTCTTTACCATCGTAAAGCCGCGTACCGCGCCCGATGATCTGCTTAAATTCGATCATTGAAGTCACTGGCCGCATCAACACCACATTACGCACATTGCGCGCATCCACGCCCGTAGATAGCTTTTGTGAGGTCGTCAAAATCGTCGGTATCGACTTTTCGTTATCCTGAAAATCGCGCAAATGCTGCTCACCCAAAGCACCATCATTGGCGGTAACGCGGTGGCAGTAATTCGGGTTGCTACTGGTTTTGATCTGGTTGATCAAATCCCGTACCGCTAGCGCATGAATCTGGTTGGCACAAAAAACCAGCGTTTTTTCGTTCTGGTTAATTTTCGACATAAACAGCTTCACCCGATGCTGCTCACGCTCTTTGATTTCGATAATTTTGTTGAAGTCTTTTTCTTCGTAGCGTTTGCCCTTCTCGACTTCACCCTCGATCACCGCATCATCCGGGGTGTAAACGTATTCATCCAGTGTGGTCGATATTTGCTTCACGCGGAACGGGGTCAAAAAGCCATCGTTGATGCCGTCTTTCAGCGAATAGCTATACACAGGCTCGCCAAAATAGGCGTAGGTATCGACGTTATCTTTCCGCTTTGGCGTGGCTGTTAGACCCAGCTGCACGGCGGGCGAAAAGTATTCCAAGATACCGCGCCAGTTGCCTTCGTCTTTCGCGCCTCCACGGTGGCACTCGTCAATGATGATGAAATCGAAAAAGTCAGCGGGGTATTCACCAAAATAAGGTAAAGGCTGGCCATCCTTGCCCTTACCGCTCATAAACGTCTGAAAGATGGTGAAAAAGATGCTGCCGTTTTTCGGGACTTTGCCTTTTTTCTTGATGTCGTCCGGTTCGATCCGCACCAGTGCATCTTCAGGGAAGGCAGAAAAAGAGTTATAGGCTTGATCGGCCAATACATTACGGTCAGCCAAAAACAGAATGCGTGGGCGGCGTTGTGGCTCGTTACTGGTTTTCCAGTCGGTTAGATTCCAGCGCGATTGAAACAGCTTCCACGCCAGTTGAAAGCCAACAAAGGTTTTGCCTGTACCCGTTGCCAACGTCAGCAAAATGCGGCTGCGCTGCTCGGCCACTGCAGCTAATACGCGCTCAACGGCAATATCCTGATAGTAACGGCCTTGGAAATAGCCGCCTCGGTCTTCAAACGGAATCGCCGCAAAACGATCACGCCAAGCATTTTGCGTGGCAAAGGTTAGATTCCACAGCTCATCCGGGCTTGGGAAACCAACCCGCTCGCCTTCCGTACCCTGCTCCATATCAATCGCATACACGCCCTGCCCGTTACTGGCATAGGTGAAGCGAATCGACAACTTGCCAGCGTAATCCTTGGCCTGCCCTACACCTTCGCTCAGCGGTTTATCCCAAGCTTTGGCTTCCACAACAGCTAGCTTGGTATTGCGGTAGATCAGTACATAATCGGCGCTCAATGCCTTGCCGCGTTTGCCATGCCCTTCCAGCCGCCCCAGCGTAATCGGGTATTCCCGACGAATACGGCTTTCATCGACCACACCCCAGCCAGCGGCTACTAGCATGGGGTCAATATGTTCGGCACGGGTTTCGGCTTCGTTCATGAAACATTCCTGTTATTTTTTCACGGCACACAGCAATCAGTTTTACACGGACTAACATGGCTTCATCGCTCGCCGCTGCTGGCTAAAACATCAGCAAAAACGGCGTCGATCAAAACCCAATCAAGAAAAAATCGCACTACCAACCAGCCATAAACCTTTGATTTTCATCGGTCTACGGCTCAAAAAACCATCTACACACCTACCACAATCAAAACACGATCAAGAAACTCAAGCCTTGGCCAGCATGTTCATAATCAATCGAATCAAGGTTTCTTTCTGCGCGGGGTCTGATTCAGCGACCAGTAGCGCCAACGCAGCCAAGCCGATGTCGTTAATTACGGGCTGGCCTACCGCATCAAGCAAACGGCCATTGCGGTGCAGAAAATCAACAAACAAAAACGCGCCGCTGCGCTTGTTGCCATCAGCGAACGGGTGATTTTTGATAACGAAGTACAGTAAATGCGCTGCCTTGGCTTCTACGCTTGGATAAGCAGGCTCACCAAACACGCTTTGATCCAGATTACCCAACAAGGCGCTAAAGCCATCGCCGCGCTCGCGGGCGAATAGCTCGGCGGCCTCGCCTTTGGTCATCAAATCAGCCTTCAGCCGTGCCAGTGCTTGCCGCGCCTCATCCACACTAGGCAGCGCACCGCCCGCGATGGTCGGCGGGTCGGTCAGCAGCCCTTCGTCGTATCGCTGCAGCAGCAAAAAGGTTTGCGCGTAGCGGGTCACAATATCCACCAAGCCGCGCCCGGTATCGGCCAATAGTTCGGGGCTTTGCGATGCCTTTTTCACCAAAGACAGCGCGGCTTCCAGCTCGCGGGCGTTAGCTTCAAAGCGCTCGCGGTTGATCGTATAGCCTTGGGTTAAATGCTCGCGCAGGCGTTGTGTGGCCCATTGGCGAAAACGGGTGCCCTGTATAGATTTGACGCGATAACCCACCGAAATAATCACATCAAGGTTGTAAACCTCGACGGGTTTGTCTGAGTTTGCAATATGCATTTTTTGCATACTGCTTTCCTTGTCCAGCTCACCCTCTTTGAAAATATTGCCGATATGCCGGGAAACCACCGACTGATCACGCGCAAACAAAGCGACCATTTGCGCCTGCGTCAGCCACACCGTTTCTTGCGCCAAACGGACTTCCACAACGCCGTTTTCAGCTTGAAAAATAATCAGCTCATCCATTACAAACGCCCTCAATGGCAACTGTTTCCATTTTGGAAACGCTTGGATTTTGGCAACCCATCACCTCGCGCTCCAGCTCGCCGCCGGCAAAGATGTTTTTTAGGTGTTTGGAGATCGCCGCTTTCTGTACGCCAAACACATTGGCTATCTGCTCTTGCGACAGCCGTACCATCTCTTGCGCTACGCGCACTTCAACCGTGTCGTTGTCGGCCTGATAGATCGTGATTTCGCTCATGGCATACCCTTAGCAGTATTGCCATATAGGACAATATCAATAATGGCTACAAGCAAATACCCCATTACAATTCACCACTAAATGCTTGCTGCAGCAAGGCTTTTTTTAACTCGTCAAGCGCAGCGAGTTTTTGCTGGTAAATAGCTTCGAGGCGTTGGGTTTCGACGGCTAATTGGTCAATGTGCTCAAGCAACGCTGGTAGCTGCGCCAATGGTGGAGCTGGCAACTTAAAGCGTTTCAAAGCCTCGCCAGTCAAATGCTGAATACCCGAGCCAGTAAAATATTGCTTAAGACCGCCAGTTTTATCCAGCAAGAACAGGTAATAAACAAACCACTGATTTAGGTTTTGCTCATGAAAGCGAACCCGATGGAGTGCTTTTTGAAAAAATATGGGCTCATCCTTTTCCCAAATCGCACAGCGCCCCGGATACCCACCTTCACAAATTAAAACATCACCTTTAACCGCAGTGTACTTTTCAACTTCAGTCTCAAGAAAACGCATTTCAAGTACATCTGAAAGGTCAAAATCAAACCATCGGACATTTATATTTCGTAGATAGGGCTGCATTTCACCCTGATTTTTTGCTTTATCAAGCATTTTACCAAGTGAATGCTTCGCTAATTCGCCAATCGTTTTCTCAGTCCAGCCTTCACCTTTAGACGTGAAAATCAATTGCAAATTGCTTTCAAATAAAGCACGGGCGTTTTGTAGGTTTTTTTCGGCATTGGCTTTGGCCGTGGCAATCCCTTCAAACGCCTCATCCAGAATGGCAACAATGCGCTGCTGCTCGGCCAGCGGGGGAATTGGAATTTCGAAGCCGAGCACGTCATTCATCTGTGCACGTGGCATTCGTGCACCAGTACAGGTTGCATTGATTCGCTCACACGTCGTATCAGCAAGAAGCCAAAACAAAAGATACGACCGTGATAGTTCTGAGCACGGCTTTAACGGGAAGATTTCCGTTGAACAATGGCCGTCGAAATCTGGCGCGAGCACCTTATTCAGATAAGGCCTAAGTCGTCCATAAAGGACGTGCTCATTGGAAAAACGAAAAGTCGAGCTTTTGACTGGCTGCGGCTCGCTTGAGCCGATAAAGCGGGCCGTGTGCGACTCAATGTGCTCTAGTCCGACATAAGGCAAGCCACAATGAATACTCTGCACTTTATCGAAAGAACAAACCTCGCCCAGTGTTTTCGTCACCCACCCCGCCTTCATAACAAACCCCGAATCGCAGCCAGCACTTCGGCACTTTCAGCATCCAGCTCGGCGATTTCATCCATGATGTCTTGCGGGCTACGGTGAATCACCTCTTCGCCGCCATTCGGATTTTTAACCGACAAATCGTAGGTGGCAGTATCAAGATCGGCGACATCGAGGCTCCAGCTTTTCGCTGAATCGGCGCTGCTGGCTTGCAGCGCAATAAATTCGGCTAGGTCGTCGTCGTTCAGCGGGTTGGTTTTGCCCATATTGCGGCCCGGATCAAGCTGGTAAAACCAGACCTTGCGCGTGGGCGAGCCTTTTTCAAAAAACAGCACCACGGTTTTAACGCCAGCACCTTGGAACGTACCGCTCGGGCAATCGAGCACGGCGTACAGATTGCAGCTTTCCAGTAGTAGCTTGCGCAAACTGACCGAAGCATTATCGGTATTGGATAGGAAAGTATTTTTGATCACCACCGCAGCCCGGCCACCTGCTTTGAGCATTTTGATGAAATGTTGCATAAACAGAAATGCAGTTTCGCCCGTGCGGATCGGGAAGTTTTGCTGCACTTCCTTGCGCTCTTTGCCGCCAAACGGCGGATTGGCCAGAATGACATCCATGCGGTCTTTGTCTTGGATGTCGGCAAGGTTTTCAGCCAGCGTGTTGGTGTGCTGAATATTCGGCGCTTCGATGCCGTGCAGGATCATATTCATGATCGCAATCACGTAGGCGAGCGATTTTTTCTCTTTGCCGTAGAAAGTGCGCTCTTGCAGCGTTTTCAGGTCGTCGGTGGTGCGATTGGGCGTTTGATTGAGGTAATCAAAGGCTTCGCACAAAAAGCCCGCCGAGCCGCATGCGCCGTCATAAATGCGCTCGCCGATTTTCGGCTTGGTGACGGCAATCATGGCCCGAATCAGCGGGCGTGGCGTGTAGTATTCGCCGCCGTTACGCCCGGCATTGCCCATGTTCTTGATTTTGGCTTCGTACAGGTGCGATAGCTCGTGCTTTTCCACCTGCGAGCCGAATTTCAGTTCGTCGATATGGTCGATGACATCGCGCAGCGTGTAGCCACTTTGAATCTTGTTTTTGATCTCGCCGAAAATTTCGCCGATTTTGTATTCAATGGTGTTCGGGCCTGCGGCTTTTTGCTTGAAGCCTTGCAGGTAGGGAAACAGGCGAATATCAACGAACTGGCGCAAGTCGTCGCCTGTCATCGCAGCGTTGTGGTCGATATTGCCGTCAGCATCTTTCGGCGCGGCCCAATAACCCCAGCGGAACGGCTCGGCCAAAATGTAGGTGTACTCACGGCCTTCCAGCTCGGCCTCCATCGCCTTGCCCTCTTCCAGCGCGTCCAGATACTTCAGAAACAACAGCCAAGAGGTTTGCTCGGTGTAGTCCAGCTCGGTGGTGCAGCCAGATTCCTTGTGCAAGATGTCGTCGATATTTTTAAAAGCTTGTTCAAACATGGGATGGATCACTTTAACTAGATGGCGAATGCTTTGCGCCGGATTGAAGGGCAAAGCAGCCTAAAGGCGTAATTTACCGACTTACAGGAAACAGTACAAATCAGCCGATCAATAAATGACGAAACCAGTCAGAAATCTTCAATTTGACGAAACTTTTAGGGGCCAGATATACATTGCTATCAAATTCCCTATCCTGCGTTAGCTCAGCCCCACTCAGAGCAACTTTCACATGAGAAAGTCGAATAGCAGGACGACACGATTTGTAGCAAGGGGATAGCGGGATATTAATATTGCTATCTGAAACCCTATCCTGCGTTAGCCCCAACCCCCTTGCCAAACGCTTTCGCATGCGAAAGTGACTGTATTGGTCAACAGGTCTGCGCGTGGAAATGGTGAATAATGAGAGTGGGGAGACTTAGATATAAATTGCTAACAAATTCCCTATCCTGTATCAGCTAGCTTTAACATCCCCAGGGACTGTCGGATACGCAAGTTTGCAGCTACTTACTTCCCTTCAAGCGCTGTTCGAGTGCCAGCAGCGATGGGTAAATTAGCTCGCCTTTTTCCCGCATTAGATTGATATGGGCAAGAGCAAGATCACGACCCATATTGGGGATGTCGTCGGGGTCGGGTAAGTTGGCCATGTCGATGATGTCTGCATGCATGGGGTGCATGAGTTGCTGAAGCAAAAACCAAGTTTTATGCTCGACATCTTTCGACATAGCATCAATCAGTGCCTTGTTTCCAGCCATATCAAGAATATCCAAACTCCGGCTTTGCTGTACAAACCGCCACTGCATGGCCGTAATTTCAGCGATAAAGGCTTTATCCTGTTTTGCCTCAACTTTGGTTTCTTCAGCGTAAAGTAGCTCTGAACATTCCGCTACACGCGTGCCAATCATAGCCCGTGCAACATCATAAAAAAGTTCTTCGTCATCAGTTGCCCATCTTCGTGTGCTCATTGTTTAGTTTCTCCTGTGGTTATTTAGCCGACGATTATTTGATTAGCTACTCCACTCAGAATCATCAATCGGCAAGCCCCCATCAAGCTGATGAGTGTTTACAAAAGTACCAATACCATTATTGATGCAAAATCATCAATCAGCTCTACAAAGTGCTGCAATAGTTGCTGTCCATAGGGCAACTGCTGGTCTACTGATTATTAAAAGATTAAAGAAGATTAGGGCTCGCACACCATTCAGATTATTCCCTTTATATTCATGATGATACATTGTTTTTAAGCATTATTTTCCTGTGTTCTATAACGGTATTGTCTGTGCCATATAACGGCACTACCTGTGCCAGATAACGGTATGTCATGTGCGCTATAACGGTATTTTCTGTGTCTCATAACGGCATTTCCTGTGCCGTATAACGGTATTTTCTGTGTGCCATAACGGTACGCATTTGGTCGATTTTGTCTGTTGCCGAGTCGTAACCATCGAAGTTATCCACGAAATTACTGCGTAAATTCTGCATCATGACTGGCGAACGCCCACAGTCATATGCCTGCTAGACAGGCTATGCATTGCAAATAGTTGGGTAAGAAAATGTGAGCAGCCCTGACTTATCGGATATCTAGGGCAGCAGGCAATAGGCCGCAACTACGTCTTGTGGCGCTGTAAGTATTTTTTCTGGGAAGGTGTTGGCGTTCTGGTCACATGCACCAGATTGCCCTCGAACGTGGCTTGAAACACTTGGCTGTGGCTGGCTGCAACCGTGGTAATTAAAGCGAATGCAGAACGCAAATCCCGCTTAAACCCATAAGGATCACGGTTTTCACTCCCACACAAACTATGGAGCGTATCAACTGAATAGGCATAGGGCTTGGCATGGGTTGAGTAAAACCCATGCAGCCAAAGCGCCAAAGGATGCCCTGCTAATTGTTGCCGCAATTCCCAATCGAGTGCAGTCCATTGGTCTTTTTCAAATAAGTAACGCAGCTTTGGATTTAGCTTAATTACATAGTGTCGTGTGGCATGGTCACGCGTAACCGAATCAATCAGGCTGCCTTCGTAGGCCAATGCGCCATTTTGAATGTCTAGTGCAGTCGCATTGAGTCTACTGAGACGGCGATTCAGCAACTTGCGATTCGGGCCCGTATCTTCCAATCTGATCAACTTCAGCAACTGATAAGCTGTGACACTGCATTCATCGCCCAAATGTCGCGCCCGCGTGGCATGCAAAACCGACTCCCATACGGTCAGATCAAATTGATCCAAGCTCGGGCCAGTATAGAAAACGGATGTGCCGGACAGTGCGAAAATTAATTTGCGTTCCAAATATTCGGGCTGACGTCGATACTGAATACCAAATAGCGCACTTCGTAACAGCACGTTTGGGATAGCACGCGCAATCTCCGCCCACAACGGTAGATAGAGTTTTTCATGCGGAACTTGGTCTATGTGCTTTTGCAGCTGAAGCATCTGGCGCGCACGAATATCTTCGACAAGCCCCAGCAATTCCTGCTTTGCACTCACACCACACCCTTCTGGCTTAAGTGAAACATATAGCTCAGGAATAGCATTAAAGCTTGAATTCACGCTCTAGCAGCTGCTTATTCAATAAAGCAATATTTACGAAGCTATATTTGCCAATTTTGACCATTGGCCAGTACCCCTTATCAGCCTGAGCATTCAATACCCCTTCTGGTAAACCAATCAGCTGTGCAAAACGCTGACGGGTCATCAGTGGAACATTTTGTGAATTGACACTTAAAGGTAGATTGCCTGTTTCCATTTCATTTCCTTCGCACAGATTTATCGTGGCACATAAAGCCACGATAACCCATTGCACTGCAATAATCAACATATCGTGGCTTTTTGAGTTACGATATGATCAAAATGCCCCTCAAACCATTTATCGCCGGATAGCACATGGACAACACTGACTTACGGGAAAGAATGATTCTCGTCATAAATGAGACGGTGACTAGCTCAAGGCTTAGATACATTTGGCTGGAGTCACATACGGGCGTGGCTCAAGAGAAATGGAAAAAATTATGTAATCGCAAACAGAATCCAACTAGTGAGCTAATTGAAGCGCTCTGCAACATAAACCCTCAGTTCAGTGAATGGATCGTGTGCGGGCGACTCTCAAATGAGCTGCAGCTTCAGCCTCAAGACCCACTGAATGCAGCGATACGCTTAGTGTGGCATGAGGAACAACCAGTGATAGCCGAAAAAATCAAAAAACTGGCCGACTCCATAAATGCGGAACAGGGCCTTAAATATGGCGATTAAGAAAGCTAGCTCAGGATGGCTCGTGGACATCCAACCCGGTGGGCGCGGTTTCAAACGCTATCGCAAGAGCTTTGCCACCAAAGCTGAAGCATTGGCTTGGGAAACGTGGGTTAAAGGTCAGATTCAACAAGAACCTGACTGGCAACCCAAGAAGCGCGATACGCGCAAGCTAAGCGAATTGCTAGAACTGTGGTGGGTCAATCATGGCCAGCAGCTTCGTGCGGGTAAAAACACTCACTCTCGCCTGCAGCTATTAATTAACGCAATCGGGAACCCGGTGGCTGATCAGTTTTCCGCCGATGATTTTGCGGCCTACCGCGCTAAGCGTCTGGTGGCCGGGATTTCAGCAAATGCCATCAACCGTGAACACGCCTACTTGCGCGCCATGTTTAATGAACTGAAGCGTCTCAATCACTGGAGCGGCGACAATCCGCTATCGGAAATACGCAGCTTCAAGATTGTTGAGAAAGAGCTGAGTTTTCTCACCAATGAACAGATAAAAATCCTCTTTGCGGCACTAGAGGCAAGCAGTAATCCCGATGCGCTGATCGTTAGCCAGATTTGCCTATCGACTGGCGCACGGTGGAGCGAAGCTGAAGAGCTACGCTCTACACAGCTCAGGCAAGGTGCAATCGAATACGCCATGACTAAAAGCGGGCGCAATCGCACCATACCGATTTCAACGGAATTAGAAGCGCAGCTAAAGACGATAGCGAAAGATGGCCGTCATCGGCTTTTTGCTAGCTGCTATTCAGCGTTTAGGGAAGCGGTAGATCGTTCGGGATTAAAGCTACCAGACGGGCAACTCACTCACGTACTGCGCCACACCTTTGCCAGCCATTTCATGATGAATGGGGGCAATATTCTGACGCTGCAACGTGTACTCGGCCATAGCGACTTGAAGATGACTATGCGCTACGCGCACTTGTCGCCAGAACATTTGCAAGAGGTTAGAAATTTGAATCCGCTGGCGCGGTTGACACTTGGTTGACAGTAGACAAGAAAAAAGGACTTAGCCGAAGCTAAGTCCTTGATTTTTGGTGGGCCCACACGGACTTGAACCGTGGACCAAAGGATTATGAGTCCTCTGCTCTAACCAACTGAGCTATAGGCCCGTAATCGTTTGAACTTGGCGTACACCAAGTTCTACAGAGGGGCTATTTTACTGCTCACTTGCCGCATTTTCAATGAAAGATTTCAATCTTTCTGAACGCGTTGGGTGACGCAGCTTACGCAGCGCCTTGGCTTCGATCTGACGGATACGCTCGCGCGTGACGTCAAACTGTTTACCCACTTCTTCCAAAGTATGATCCGTACTCATATCAATACCGAAGCGCATGCGCAGCACTTTGGCTTCGCGTGGCGTTAGCGTATCGAGTACTTCCTTGGTGGCTTCACGCAGACCGGCATAGACCGCAGCATCAGCTGGGGCCATATTATTCTGGTCCTCGATAAAGTCGCCCAAGTGCGAGTCGTCGTCATCACCAATCGGTGTTTCCATCGAAATCGGTTCTTTGGCGATTTTCAAAATCTTGCGGATTTTGTCTTCCGGCATTTCCATGCGTTCAGCCAATTCTTCCGGCGTCGCTTCCAAACCAGTTTCTTGCAGGATTTGACGTTGAATACGGTTCATTTTGTTGATCGTTTCGATCATATGCACCGGAATCCTGATCGTCCGGGCTTGGTCGGCAATCGAGCGGGTAATCGCCTGACGAATCCACCAAGTGGCGTAAGTCGAGAACTTATAACCACGGCGATATTCAAATTTATCCACCGCTTTCATCAAGCCGATATTGCCTTCCTGAATCAGATCAAGGAATTGCAAACCACGGTTGGTGTATTTCTTGGCAATCGAGATCACCAAACGCAAGTTGGCCTCGATCATTTCACGTTTCGCACGGCGTGCTTTGGCCTCACCGGTACTCATTTGGCGTGAAATTTCTTTCAACTCTTTGATGCTGATGCGCGAATCGTCTTGCAGCTCGTTGAGTTTTTGCTGCTTTTCCATGATCGCGTGCTTGTAGCGATACATGACGCCTGAGTAGCTATGCTCAGCAGCAATTTCTTCCGGCACCCACGTCAGATCGGTTTCACGACCCGGGAACACTTTAATAAAGTGCTCACGCGGCATGCCGACACGACGTGTACACAGATCCATGATCTGACGCTCGTGCGTACGGATATCGTCGACCATGCCGCGCATCACATCGCACAGCGATTCAACTTGGCGTGCCGAGAAGCGGATCGTCTGGAATTCTGCAGCGATGGCTTGCTGGTATTCCTGATATTTCGGGCTATTGGTACCGTCTTTATCCAGCGCCGCCAGCATTTTGGCGTACAAATCACGCACGCGCTCGAAGCACTCACGCGCCTGAGTTTTCAGCAATTCCAGATTAGCGCTGGCTGCTGCTGCGCCACCATCGTCTTCATCTTCGTCTTCGTCGTCATCAGCCTCATCAGCAATGGCATCAGGATCGGGTAGATCCGGCTCTTGCTCTTCTTCTTCAACGGCGTTCGGGTCAATAAAGCCATCAATCACATCGTCGATGCGGATTTCATCGTTCAAACCCTGATCAACCAGATCGATAATCTGGCCAATGGTCGTCGGGCATGCAGAAATAGCGGTAATCATGTGACGCAAGCCGTCCTCGATCCGCTTGGCAATCTCAATCTCGCCCTCGCGTGTCAACAGCTCCACCGTACCCATTTCGCGCATATACATACGCACCGGGTCGGTTGTGCGGCCGAACTCGGCGTCCACCGATGACAGCGCTGCTTCAGCTTCCTCGGCGGCATCTTCATCGGCCACCGCTGCTGGCGCATCCGACATCAGCAGGTCTTCAGCGTCAGGCGCTTCGTCGTAGACCTGAATGCCCATATTCGAGATCATGCTGATAATGCCTTCGATCTGCTCGGCATCCAACATGTCTTCAGGGAGGTGGTCGTTGATTTCGGCGTACGTGAGGTAGCCGCGCTCTTTACCGAGCACAATCAGCGTTTTGAACTTGGCCTTACGCGCCTCAGGGTCCAGCTTTTCTGGCTCTGATTTGCCGCTCAATTCAGGATTTTCTTTGTCGTATTTTTTATCTGCTGCCATGACTCTACTTGGTGTGTCTAGCAAAACCGAAAATTATACCAGAACCGGGGCACTCTTGTCCCGAAGCTCTGATCCGTTTGGCAAAAATTTTGCCGTTCCTACCAAAAACAATCACTGCATCACTTTCGCAGCAAGAGCGCCAGATATTCCTCGCGCTCCTCATCAGTCAAACCGCCATTGGCATCGCGATATTCCAGCTGCGCCTTGCGATCCAGTGTAGAACTCCGATCCTGACTTTGCGCTGCTGTTTGCAAGGTATCTTGCAATTCGGCCAAGAGCTCAGCCTCGTCAAAACGATCAAACATGCTCTGAGATTCGGCCTGCACTTGCAATAAGCGCGCGTACAGTGGCTCATCGCGCCAATGCTCGAGCAAAACTTGTGGCAAAACTTCCGGCTGACTACGCACATACTGCAGAACTGTACGCACCAGCCCGGCAAATCCTTGCTGCGGCCAATCATTTTCCAACGGCTCGCACTTCGCGAGCAAAGCCGGCCGAAACAGGATGAGCTGCAAAACCCGCAGCAATGGATCTTGTCGTGGTCGCGGCGGCAAAGGCACTCGCTGCGGCTCATCATTGCGCCAGCGTTTACCCTGCCCGCCCGAATAACTCCCTTTGGGTTGCCATGGCTTTTGCTGAAACGATCGCCTCTGGCGCTGAAATCCAGCATGCTGAGCAGTATGATCCATCGCGAAATCAGCAGGTACATCACTGGAGTATTGCTCTATAGGATAAGACCCACCTGATTTAGCGGAAGATACCCCAGATAACAATAAGCTCATCTCTTCCATGGTTAGCTGACATAACTCTGCCAGACGTTTACTCAGCATGAGTTTCAAGATGGGGGCAAGCGTGAGCTGTTCAAGATAGGGCTGGGTGATACGCAATAATTTTGCCCGCCCCTCTTCCATTGTCAAATCCACCTGGGCGGACAATTCTTTCAATAAATATTGCGACAAGGGCAGCGCCTCCTGCGCGATCAATTGCTCGAATTGCGCCTTACCATATTCCTGCACATACGAATCGGGGTCATGCTCGGCGGGCAAAAACAGAAAGCGCAACTCCTTGCCATCACGCACTTCGGGCATGCTGTTTTCCAGCGCCCGCCACGCGGCACGCCGACCGGCCTTATCACCATCAAAGCCGAACACCACCTCATCGGCCAGCTTCAATAATTTGCGGATATGCTCCGGCGTACACGCCGTCCCCAGTGAGGCCACCGCGTATTCAATGCCGTGCTGATGCAGCATCACCACATCCATATAGCCTTCCGCGACCAGCACGCGGCCATGATCGCGAATCGCTGCGCGCGCCTGCGGCAGACCATACAATTCATGACCTTTGACAAACACCGGCGTCTCGGGCGAATTCAGGTATTTCGGCTCGCCCTGCCCCATAATTCGCCCGCCAAAGCCGATAATCTGGCTGCGCTGATTCATAATCGGAAACATCACCCGATCACGAAACCGATCATAGCGCTGACGAGTTTCTTCATTCTGAATCACCAGCCCGGCCTCAACCAAGACTGCATTCCAGTCGTAATCTGCAAACACAGCCTTCAAGGCAGGCTTGCCAAATTCACCACCTGCAAATCCCAGACCAAATCGCGCCGCGGTTTTACCCGTCACGCCGCGTTTTTTGAAATACTCAATCGCCTGTGGCGCGGTTTTTAACTGGGCGCGATAAAAATCAAACGCAATTTTGAGTACATCGTAAATACCTGGCGCTTTTTTCTGCTCTTCGGTTTGCGGTTTATCTTCCACCGGCACCTGCATACCCACCGACTCGGCCAACTGGCGTACGGCATCGGGAAAACTCAAGGCCTGATGCTCCATCACAAAGCTCAAGGCCGAGCCATGCGCACCACAGCCAAAGCAGTGATAAAACTGCTTGGTTTGACTCACGGTAAAGGAAGGGGATTTTTCTTTATGAAACGGACAGCAAGCCATGTAATTCTGGCCCGCTTTTTTGAGCGGCAAATAGCGCTCAACCACGTCAATAATATCTACGCGGTTGAGCAAATCCTGAATAAAATCCTCTGGAATACGCGCCATTTAGCTAATCCGGAGTCGCAACAAAACCAATTTTGACACCATCTTGAAAACCGCATCGGCGATAAAAATCCACCACACCAGCAGTACGCGCACTCGTTGAGAGCATCACCTTGTAGCAAGAGCGCTGCCAGGCCTCAGCCAAAGCGGCTTGCAAAACTGCACGGCCATAACCCTGCCCACGAAAGGCAGCCAAAGTCACCACATTCTCGATCAGTCCATACGGCCGCGCATTTCGACTTAAATTGGGCACAACAAGCAGCGTGCACGTGGCCACCAACACTCCATCCCGCTCTTTAACCCACACCAAAGAGCCTGAACGCATTTGTGCCCACGTCGATTCGACAGCCACCGGATCCAAAACTGGGTCTTCCGGATTCAATTCGCGCATAAGACGCAAATAGGCAGGCAAATCTGCCTGCCCAGCCAAGTGGACCGTCACGCCTTAAGCCAGTCGCGCTTTAATCAGCTTGCTCACCTCAGCCATATCAGCGCGGCCAGCCAGCTTGGGCTTTAGATCGCCCATGATTTTGCCCATGCTCGCTGGCGTGTTGCCATGCGTTGCAATTGCTTCATCAAGGAAGACTGCAATTTCTTCGGCGCTTAATTGTTGCGGCATATAACCCATCAATACTTCAACTTCGCTCTTTTCCTTGTCCGCCAAATCCTGGCGCTGCGCGGCTTCAAATTGCGAAATACTGTCTTTGCGCTGCTTGATCATTTTCTCAACGATTGCCGCCACGTCAGCATCGGTCAATTCAATACGCTCATCCACTTCGCGCTGCTTCATCGCGGCCAGCAACAAGCGAATCGTCCCCAAACGCTCGACCTGCTTTTCTTTCATCGCTGTTTTCATATCAGCGGTAATTTGCGCTTTCAAACTCATTTTTGACTCCCATCTAGCGTGCATCAACGAGGTGCAACAGTAGCAAACACAAAGGGTATAAACAACAAAAGGTCGCACATGGCGACCTTTTGCTTATTGCTGCAAACTTTAGCTAAGGATGAGCTTAGTAGAGTTTTGCTGGCAATTGCTGGCTACGCAGACGTTTGTGCTGGCGCTTAACAGCAGCAGCCAATTTACGTTTACGTTCAGCAGTTGGCTTCTCGTAGAACTCGCGAGCACGAAGTTCGGTGAGCAGGCCAGTTTTTTCAACAGAACGCTTGAAGCGGCGCATTGCTACTTCGAACGGTTCGTTTTCTTTAACGCGAACTGAAGGCATTAATCGAGTCCTGTAATAAAAAGCTATAGCCAAAAACGGCTAGAGAAACTAGTAAAGTGTGGCATTATCCCCAATTTCTCCACACTTGTCAAAGCCAGAAAACCATCTTGTGCTTTATTGTTGCGTCCACGCCAGCTACCATATTGTTTTTGTGGCTTCTGCAGGTTGGCAACACATGCTGGTTTTGGGAATTGAATCATCTTGCGACGAAACAGGCGTTGCATTATACGATACCGAGCGCGGTTTACTTGCGCACCAACTGCATACCCAGATCGCCATGCACAGCGAATACGGCGGGGTGGTACCCGAGCTGGCGTCGCGCGACCATATCCGGCGCGTACTGCCCTTAACAACCGCATGCCTGAAAGACGCCCAGCGCCAGCTGGCCGATATTGATGCGATTGCCTACACCGCTGGCCCCGGCCTTGCCGGTGCATTGCTGGTGGGCGCATCCGTGGCCAATGCCATGGCGTTTGCGCTCAATAAACCCACGATTGCCGTTCACCACCTGGAAGGGCACTTGCTCTCACCCTGCTTGGCCGATCCAGCACCACCATTTCCTTTTGTCGCACTGCTGGTTTCCGGCGGACACACCCAACTGATGGCCGTGCATGGCGTAGGCCATTATGAATTGCTCGGCGAAACGGTCGATGATGCGGCTGGCGAAGCGTTTGATAAATCAGCCAAACTACTGGGCTTGGGCTACCCGGGCGGACCGGCGCTTTCAAAACTGGCCGATACCGGCGACGCAAGCCGCTTCACCCTGCCCCGCCCGATGCTACATTCGGGCACGCTGGATATGAGTTTTTCCGGGCTTAAAACGGCGGTACTGAATTTAGTGACACAACAAACACAGGAAAAACCACTCGACGACGACACACGTGCCGATATTTGCGCGGCTTTTCAGGAAGCAATCGTTGAGGTATTGGTCAAAAAGTCGCTCGCAGCTCTCAAACAGACCGGGATGAAGCGGCTGGTCATTGCCGGCGGGGTTGGTGCCAATCGCCAATTGCGCGCAGCACTGGACGATGCGGCAAAAAAACGCAAACTAGAAGTGTTTTATCCGCCGATGGCGCTGTGTACCGACAACGGCGCAATGATTGCCTATGCAGGCGCTCAACGCCTGCAATTTCAGCAGACCGCAGGATCATTCGCGATTCAGCCACGCTGGGATTTGGCCAGCCTAGACAAGGTCAGCTAGGGTATAACCATAAAGTCTAATACTGACGAGCTTTTCCAGCCAATACCCCACCTTGATAGGTCGATGGCAAGTTTTCTGCTCGCAGTACAATGCCAAGGCCCATGCTAAACCATTCCGGAACAACCTAGGCGCTTTGAGCTTGCACAATATGATGACGACATTAAAAAAACCGCCACACAGGCTAATGCCGTTCACTTAAGCCAAGTGAACGGCATTTTTCTGCTCATCGCAACCCTATTCCACGTACCATCACGGCTTTTTATGCCGACCCAACGCGTTCGCTCTGAGCTTGACTACGACTTTGCCACTCTCTCTGCTGCGATTGATCCGCAGTGGATTGCACAGGCGCCAGCAGCAACGGGAACTGCCAGTATCCGCAAGCGTAAAATGCCCGCCGAGCAAGTCATCTGGCTGGTCATCGCTCTGGCCTTGTTTCGCCGCCAATCCATTGCAGAAGTCGTTGTTCATCTCGATTTGCTACTCCCCAATGAGCACGATCCCGACATTGCCAATAGCGCACTGACGCAAGCTCGGCAACGGTTAGGGGAAGAACCCCTAGCGCAACTTTTTTCGCTTTGCGCCCGCGCTTGGGATACACGCCATCAGCGTGGTCAAAGCTGGCGAGGCTTGGCACGTTATGCCATTGATGGGACGACGTTGCGCACCAGTGACACTCCAGAGAATCGCCAGCACTTTGGCGCACAGGCCTATGCATCGGAGGTGGTCTCCAGTTACCCGCAGCTGCGGATGGTTACCTTAACCGCTCTGGCAACTCACCTCGTCCGCGAGGTGGTGTTTGGCGAGTATGGTAAGAATGAAATGTTGTATGCACAGGAAGTGATTGAATTGATTCCCGATTATTCACTCACCGTCCTCGACAAAGGATTTCTGAGTGCCGAAATCTTACTGCCACTCCAGCTCAATGGTCAGCAGCGGCATTGGCTGATCCCCGCCAAAAGCAATACCAAATGGGAGCGCCTCGAGTCGAACGAACGAGACTATCGCGTGAAGAATCACACTACGTAGCGGCACGCCAGCGACGGTGCGACAAGAGGTTTGGGGCGCCTTACTCGCCTACAATTTGGTTCGATTAGAAATGGTCGAGGTGGCGAAAGAAGTAGGCGCTGCAGCGACCGATCTGAGCTTCCAAATGGCACTGGGCTATTTGCAGTATGAATGGAGTTGGCTGGCGACCAATAGCCCCGGCAAGATTCCGAAACAATTGCACCATCTTCGTGAACGTCTGAGGGAATTATTACTACCCAAACAACGACGGGGGCGTGAATGCCCCCGTGTGGTCAAAGCCCTACCCAAACGCTATCCGACACGAAAAATCATGAAAACAGACCTTAAGTGAACGGCATTAGCCACACAGGCGGTTTTTTTAATTCAGTACAAATCAAACCAATTCAGACGACCGCAAAACTTTCCTGCACAAAGCCCGGCCAATCCAACGTGAGCACATCCCCCACCACAATCGGGCCAACCCCCTCGGGCGTGCCGGTATAAATCAAGTCACCCGGTTGCAGGGTGAATTTATCCGACAGCCAGGCAATCAGCTGCGCCACCGAAAAAGCCATATCCTGCGTGTGCGCAGACTGCCGCAACTGACCATTAATGGTGAGCGTAAACGCCTGATTCGCCGGATCGAGGCCTTCTGCAGCCACAAAGCGGGTCATCACGGCGGCACCGTCAAAACCTTTGGCCAAAGTCCATGGATTACCCGCTTTTTTGGCTTGCGCCTGCACATCACGCGCAGTCAGATCCAGCCCCAGCGCATAGCCAGCCACATGATGAAGCGCATCAGCCTCGGCAATCTGCTTACCGCCTCGGCCAATCAACACCAGTAGTTCCAGCTCATGGTGCACATCACGCGACCACGATGGCAGGACAATCGTCTCACCACTTTGCAACACGGCGGAATTGGGCTTGATAAAGAACATCGGCTCGTCAGCGATGACAGAATCCATTTCTTTGGCGTGCGCCAAATAATTACGCGCGACGCAGAAAATATTATTGACAGTATATTGCTGCACACCAAGCCGAATAATAGCCATAGCGACATACCCCCTAAGACAACCACTGCGCAATCGAGAACAGCAAGATCACCGCCAACCACAAAATGGCTGCCCGCCACACCAGCGCCACCGCACTCACCAGATCATCGGTACTGGCTTGCGCGCCCACCCCCAACTCGGGACGGAATTTCACCGTGTGATCCTGATGCAGCGCCTCACCAAGGCGCACACCCAGCGCGCCCGCAGCAGAGGCCAGCAAAATGCCGTAATCCTGATCCATCCATTGGGCTGCCTGTTCGCGCCAGCAATACACAGCATCTTCAAAGTTGCCAACAATCGCAAAGCTGACCGCAGCCAGGCGTACCGGAATAAAATCAAGCACATCCATTGCCGTATCGGCAAAACGGCCAAAAGCATCGCCATGACCGCCCCACTTTTGCTGTAGCAAGCTTGCCGCACGATACAGCACCGCCCCAGCAGGGCCGGCAAACCACGACAAGGCGACAAACCAGAAAATCGTGCCAAATACATAACGGTGCGAATCAATCACCCCTTGCTCTATCGTCAAACGGGCAATTTCCGGCTCGCTCAACTCGGATGTTGATTGGCCAGTCCAATCGGCCAGCATCTGGCGCGCACCATCCAGATCATTGCGCTGCAAGGCCTTGGAAATTCCGGTAAAGGCATAGCTGAACTGGCGAAAACCCATTAGTAGATACAGAACCAGCACATTCCACAACATGGCCGCCACAAAACCCAGCTCGGCAAGCAGCACATACCCCCCCACCGCACCCAGCAACAACGGGATCACAGCGAGCAGCCAGGCATATACCCCATTGCGATACTCGCCCGCATTCAGATTACGCGCCATTTGATTGGCAATACGCACAAACAGCAAATAGACGGGATTGCGGTTACTGATCGGACGCAACTGCTCCAGGGCCAAAGCCAAAATCAACGATAAAATACTCATAGCTCACCATGATGAAGGGCCATCCGCCAACATACAGCAAATAGCCAACTACTTTTTGCGCCCAGCTTGCTGCGACACGAATACTTTCACGATACCATAGCGCACGAGAGCAAACCAAACAGAACAACGCCTCTTGAAAAATGTCGCCACAGCGCCATATCTCAAACGATGACCACCCAACCGGAGAAAAATCTCATGGAACATAAACTACCCGAACTGCCGTACGCACAAGACGCCCTAGCGCCATTCATGTCGGCTGAGACTTTGTCATTTCACTACGGCAAACATCATCAGACCTACATCACCAATCTGAACAACCTGATCAAGGGCACCGACAACGAGAGCAAATCGCTCGAAGAAATCGTAAAAACTGCCCCAGCAGGCGGCTTGTACAATAACGCAGCGCAAACTTGGAACCACACCTTCTTCTGGTTCGGTTTTGCACCTAACCCAGCCGGCGAAGACCGCGCACCTGCTGGCGCACTGGCTGATGCCATCAACGCCAAATGGGGTTCTTTCGACGAATTCAAGAAGGCGTTTAACGCATCTGCAGCTGGCAACTTCGGTTCGGGCTGGACTTGGTTGGTAAAAAAAGCTGACGGCAGCGTTGACATCGTTAACACCGGCGCAGCGGGCACACCACTAACCACAGCCGATACCGCTCTGCTGACCTGTGACGTTTGGGAGCACGCTTACTACATCGACTACCGCAACAGCCGCCCGAACTACCTGGAAGGTTTCTGGAAACTGGTTGACTGGAACGTCGTCGCTAACCGTTTTGCGGCCTAATTTCCACAGCAGTTACACAAAACGGTAAATAAATTTACCTGAATAAAAAATAAAAAGAGCGCCAACTGGCGCTCTTTTGTTTTTTGTTTCACCGCAAAAAATACCACCGCGCATTTGAACAGCCAAGCTGAAAAGTGGTATTAGCCAAGCAAATCATAAGGTCTCCAAAGCAATCACCGTTCTGCAGTCGAATACACTCCAGCACCCCTTCCCCCAACTGGTACTATTCACACTTTGTACACCCCAACAAAAACTTACAACATACAAAAGACCAAGGTTTTATTGGGTTCGTCTGTGAAGCCGCACTATTGACAACATTTCCGTAGTCTGCAAAATTACCGCTACACAACGATCAGATCGACACCTAACCCAAGTGTTTTCAGATTTGAATGTTGAGGTGACTGGTATCTAAAAAAACCGCCAGCACCGAATGTTTACAATCGGCAAATCTCTCGCTCGTGCGCAAAACGACGATCAAGTGATGTGTTCCTACCGATTGTAAGTCGCAAGAGGCTTTTGCCACCTTGTTTGCAGTGAGTAAACAAAACGACGCCCATTCTAAGGATGAGAGGAAACACAATGAACTTTCGTTTAACCGCAATTTCTGCTGTTGTTGCATTCGCTTCATCAGCTTCTTTCGCTGCTACCGCTTGGAACAGCACCACCGTTTACACTGGCGGCGAAATCGTGACCTACCAAGGTACCGACTACAAAGCTAAATGGTGGACACAAGGCAATGTACCCGGCGCAGAACAATGGGGCCCTTGGGAAGCACAAGGTCCTGTAAGCGCAACACCAGTTCCAACAGCGACAACGGCACCAACTGCTACACCAGCTACCACTGCAACTAGCGCCCCAACTGCAACACCAAAACCAACTGCAACCGCAACGCCAGCTACTGGCACTTGTGTTGACGCAGTATGGAACAGCTCAACTGCATACACTGGCAGCCAGAAAGTTAGCTACAACGGCCGCACTTACCAAGCACAATGGTGGACTAGTGGTGATCAGCCAGATCTGAACACTGGCTCAGGCAAACCTTGGAAAGATCTAGGCGCTTGCGGCCCAGTCGTTGCAACACCAACACCAACCGCTACTGTTGCCCCAACCGCAACGCCAGTGGTAACTGCAACACCAAAACCAACGGCTACACCAGTTGTAACTGCTACGCCAACACCAACGGCAACACCAGTTGTAACTGCTACACCAACACCAACAGCAACACCAGTTGGCCCAACGCCAACACCAGCAGTAACGCCAACCGTGCCACCAAGCACTGGCGCAAAACAAGTTGGTACTTACTTTGCTGAATGGTCAATCTACGGCCGTAAATTCTTCCTGAAAAACGTACAGGACAGCGGCCAAGCAGCCAAACTAACCTTCCTGAACTACTCATTCGGTAACGTTTACAAACAAGCAGACGGCACTTACAAGTGTCAAGCCAACATCAACAAAGCTGAAACAGGTAACCAAGACGGCGGCGACGCTTGGGCTCTGTATCAGAAAGGTTTTGCTGCCAACGAGTCTGTTGACGGCGTAGCTGATGCTTGGGGCGCCGACGGCACAGGCAGCCTGAAAGGTAACTGGAACCAGCTGAAAAAACTCAAAGCCAAAAACCCGAACATGAAAGTGTTGATTTCTCTGGGTGGCTGGACTTGGTCTAAGTGGTTCTCTGCTGCTGCATCAACTGATGCACTACGTAAGACTCTGGTAGCTTCTTGTATCGACGTGTGGATCAAAGGCAACTTGCCGTTTGATGCTGCATCGAACGCAGGTGGCGCAGGCACTGGCGCTGGCGTATTTGACGGTATCGATATCGACTGGGAATACCCAGGCGTTCAAGGCATCGGCACCAACACTGTTTCAGCTGCTGACAAAGAAAACAACACCTTGCTGATGAAAGAATTCCGTGCACAACTGGATGCAATCACTGCGCAAACTGGCAAACGCTACTTGCTGACCGTTGCAATCGGTGCTGGCGACGAGAAAATTGCTGCAACCGTACCAGGCGAATACAGCAAATACCTCGACTGGATCAACATCATGTCTTACGACTACAACGGCGGCTGGGATGCTGCAGGTCCAACAGACTTCCAGTCTAACCTGTACCAAGATCCTGCAAGCCCACGCACTGTAGATCCGAAAACCGGCAAAGTGAGCAAGTACTACACTGACGCTGCTGTGAAAGATTTGATCGCACGCGGCGTACCAGCTGTTAAATTGCACATCGGCGTTCCATTCTACGGCCGCGGCTGGACTGGCGTGACTAATGTCAACAACGGTCTGTACCAAAAAGCCACCGGCGCAGCGAAAGGCACTTACGAGTCAGGCATTGAAGACTACAAAGTACTGAAAACTGCACCAGGCACTGAGTACATCCACCCAGTGACTCAGCAAACCTACAAGTTTGACGGTTCAACTTTCTGGTCTTATGACACACCACGTGACATCAAACTGAAAGCTGACTACGCCAAATCAATGGGCATGGGCGGTATCTTCAGCTGGGAAGCAGATGGCGACACGGCCAACGGCGAGCTGGTTGAAGCAATGACTCACATCAACAAGTAATTAATCAAGTTACAAACCACCTTGAAAACCCCAACTTCGGTTGGGGTTTTTTTATTTAAATCCTGACAGGATCTTTGCATCAGCATATTGTACATCCCAAGCCCACCACCAAGGCCAAGTAAACGGGCAAAGCCGCATAAATACTGGGTTTTTCAGTTGCACAACCGACGAAAAAGCCTTGATTTTCAGACTGCTTGGCAGTTAGGATGTCAGCTTGAGGATGGCAACAAATTACATCTCGACAATAAAGATACCCACACGAGATTCATTATGAAAAAGCTTCGTTTTCCGCGTTTGGCTCAATCTGGCTTCACCCTGCTGGAGCTGCTGGTCGTGCTGTTGATTATCGCTTTGCTGGCCGGCTATGTTGGCCCGAAATTGTTTGGTGAGGTTGGCAAGGCCAAAACCAAAACTGCCGCCAGCCAGATGAAATCGATTGCCGATGCCCTCGACCATTACCGTCTTGATACCGGCCGCTATCCAAGCACCGAACAAGGCCTCAATGCGCTGGTTAAAAAGCCCGCTGACGAGAGCAAATGGAATGGCCCTTATCTGATGAAAGACGTGCCAAATGATCCTTGGGACAAACCGTACGAATACCGTATTCCTGGTGAGAATGGCCGCGACTATGATTTGCTGACCTACGGTCTGGATGGCAAAGCAGGCGGCACAGGTGAAGACGCTGATGTTAGCTACTGGCAATAACGGTTAGCGCGATATGCACTACAAGGTTAAAGCCCTCGCGGCAGGCGTGCTGCAGGAACTGGAGCTGGACGCTGCCAACCCGGACGAGTTACGCAGCCAGCTAGCCAGCAAAGGCCTGCAGCTTGTCAGCTTTCAGGCGGAGCGTCAGCTGGGATTTTCATTCGGTAAAAATGAATTCCAGGTTTCTCTCTTCACTCAGGAGCTGATTGCCCTGCTCGAGGCTGGTTTGACGCTGGTCGAGGCCATGGAAACGCTAAAAGAGAAAAGCGGCCATGATCAGAACCGCACCGTGCTCACCCGCATGATTGAAGGTCTGTATCAGGGCCTGCCTTTGTCCAAAGTACTGGCGCAAATGCCCAATCTGTTTCCACCGCTGTATATCGCCACCGTGGGTTCAGCAGAAAAAACCGGCCATCTGGCCGATGCGCTTAAACGCTATCACCACTATGAAACGCGGCTGGCTGCGGTAAAGAAAAAGATCGTTGCCTCGCTGGTATATCCTTTGGTGGTGATCGGCATTGGTGGCAGCATTATGCTGTTCCTGCTGTTTTACGTGATTCCAAAATTCAGCCAGATTTACGCCTCGATGCGCAATCTGCCCTTTGCCGCCCAAGTGATGTTGTGGTGGGGTGATCTGGTTCACCAACACGGGCAAGTGATTTTTGCTAGCATCATCGCTACGCTGGTCGGCAGCTATTTACTGTTTAAAACCGATGCCGCGCAAACAATGTTGCGCGAAATCTTCTGGAAGCTACCCAAGCTCGATAGCTATCGCCGACTGTTTTCGTTAACCCGGTTTTACCGAACCCTTGGCTTGCTACTGTCAGGTGGTCTGTCGATTGTTGCTGCACTGGAACTGGCGGCACAGCTGCTACCCGCCCAGATGCGGCTGGCCCTCTCGCAAGCACTGGTTGATATCAAATCCGGCCAGCAGGTCTCAGCGACCTTGCCCAAATACGGGCTGACCACGCCAGTAGCCGAGCGCTTGCTGCGCGTAGGCGAGCAAAGTGGCGAATTGGCCACCATGATGGAGCGCGCCGCGCAGTTTTGCGATGAGGAGCTGGATCGGGCCATTGAAATGTTCACCCGCCTGTTCGAGCCGATTCTGATGTTGATTATCGGTATTTTGATTGGTGGCATCGTATTTTTGCTTTATATGCCGATTTTTGAGTTGGCCGGGAATATGCAATGAGCGAACTCACGCTTGATCTTATCCAGCATCTGCGCACGACAGGCGGCAATCAGCCGCTGCCGATGCTGGTTCAGCAGTCACTTGGCTTAACCGATGAGGGGTATTGCTCTGAAGTCAGCAGCTACCTTGGCATTCCAGCCATTACCCGGGAGGAGTTATATCAACTCAAACCGCGTTATGATTTGCTGTCATTCGGCGATGCTGCCGCACACCACTGCTTTCTAGCCGAAAGCTCACAGCATGGCACCGTGCTGGTCATGTCGGACCCATTCAGCCCAGTGGTGCGCAACTGGGCGCAGCAGCGAATTACTGTCGCCTTCCGCTCGGCGTTCGCGCATTACGAAGTACTGCAAACTTACTTCAACGAATACGAAACCTCGCACCGGGCGATGGAGCAACTCGGCGGCGGAGAAAACGCAGAAATCAGCAATGATGGCGTTACCGAGATTTCGCTCTCGACGCTCTCACAAGACGCGAATCCGGTCGTCAAACTGGTTAACTCGACGCTGTATGACGCACTGAAGGCCAAAGCGTCCGACATTCACATGGAAACCACGCCATCGGGTATGACCATTAAATACCGGATTGATGGAGTACTGCTGCATGCGGGCGGCACCAATGGTGCCGATAAGGCCGAACAGATTATTTCGCGACTGAAAGTACTGGCTGAGCTGGATATTTCTGAACACCGTATTCCTCAAGATGGGCGCTTTAAAGCACTGATCAATAATCGCGATATCGACTTTCGTGTCTCTATCATGCCGTCCATCCACGGCGAAGATGCCGTATTGCGGATTCTGGACAAACAAGGCGGCGGCGATACGTTCAAGCAATTGCGCCTGGAAACGCTGGGCCACGAAGAGCAAACCATGGCCGCCATCCGCGGCCTATCGCACGAGCCCTATGGCCTACTGCTAGTTACCGGCCCGACTGGCTCGGGTAAATCAACGACGCTGTATGCCACACTATCCGAAATTAATAATGGTGAAGAAAAAATCATCACCATTGAAGACCCAGTCGAGTATCAGCTACCTGGCGTCTTGCAGATTCCGGTCAACGATAAAAAGGGCCTGACTTTTGCCCGTGGTTTGCGCTCGATTTTGCGGCACGATCCGGACAAAATCCTGGTCGGCGAGATTCGTGACGGAGAAACCGCCAATATTGCGGTGCAAGCGGCATTGACCGGTCACTTGGTACTCACTTCGGTGCATGCGAATAATGCCTTCTCGGTGATTGATCGTTTTATTCATATGGGCGTTGAGCCAAACAGCTTTGTCGATGCCTTGATTGGCGTTGTTGCCCAACGACTGATCCGTAAAGTCTGCCCGCACTGCGTGGGCGATGATCAACCCGAAGAGAGTTTACTGATCAGTTCGGGCTTAAGCACAGAACAGGTCAAGGGCTGGAAATTCCGTAAAGGCGCAGGCTGCCCCGCGTGCCGCAATACTGGCTATCTGGGCCGCAAAGCCATTGCCGAGGTCTTGCGTCTGGACGATGACATGAAGCAGGCCATTGCCAATCATGCACCCGCCGTTGAACTGAAAAAAATCGCCTTGGCAAAAGGCTTTGTCTCGATGCGACAAATCGCGGTGAACGCGGTTTCTCGTGGAGAAACCACCTTGCAGGAAATCAACCGTGTCACCTTTGTTGATTAAACATCACGCCTGCTTTGGCAAGCAACGCGTCCGGCTTAGCAGCCTGTCCCTGTCAGGGGAGGTACTCAGCCGCCGCCGTGGCACAATTGATCCATCACCGGATGTGCTGGTATCACGATTGCAGGATTTGCTGAGCAATACGCCGCGCGGCAAGCTGGGGCTGGACCAGATCAAGCTGATTTTTGGTTCACCCTGGGTGCGTTACGCGTGCCTGCCATGGCAGGACTCGCTCAATAAAGATGCGGACTGGGAAAATTATGCCCGCATTATTCTGGCTCAGCAGTATGGCGTCAGCGCTGAGAACTGGCGGGTTCGTGTCTCAGCGGGTGCCTATGGCAAACCACGCGTTGCCGCAGCGATTGAAGAAGGGCTGTATCAAACTATCGTCGAGCTCTGCCGCGCCAGCAAGCTGAAACTAGCCGAAGTTGAACCGCTGTTTACCACCGCATCCAATCAGCATCGACGCGCGATGAAAGATCGCGAACACGCGTTGATGGTGGTGGAAACATCACATGCGATTGTTGGTTTTTACCGTGAAAATGCCTGGCAAGGCGTTATTGCACTGCCAATCCAGATCGACAATGCCGAAATGGCAGGCTCATTGTCAGCCATTGTGCGCGAAGCGGCTGTGTTATCGGGTCAATTTTTGCCGGAACATATTTATCTGACTTCGTCCGATCTGGCGCTATCGAGTATCAAGGCTGCAGACTTTGATTTTGAATGGCTAGGCGCGGCGCATCCGCAGTTTATAGCTGGCGAGGTTCACGCATGAAAACCTTGCAACTTGATTTTAATCGCAATCCCAGCGTCGTTCCTTGGCTTGGTTTGCTCCTCACTGTGCTTGGCATTGTTGCGGTGCTGTGGGTGATGACTCAACTGGATGTCGCCAAAGAAAACAAGGCACAAATCGAGATTCGCGAAGATGAAGTCGCCTTGCGAATCAAGCAGCTGGAAAGCAAGCGCCTTGCTGCGCAACAAGCCTCACCTGTATCGGAAAAAGTGGGCAAAATTGTGCTGTCGCAAACATTCAGCCCTGAAGCTGGCATTGCCGTACTGGAAGAAGTCTGGTTACCAGAAATAGCACTGACCAGATTGGAAGTGGCCAATCTGGAGCGCGATATCAAGCTGGAACTGGAAGCCAAAACACTGAATGATGTTCTGCTCTTTGTGGATCGACTCAATCAGCACCCAGCAGTCAAACAAGTCTCTTTAGCGCGCAATTCCAGCAAGGTTGGCGATCCGTTCAAACCAGCTGTCGCATCGATTGAAATTTTTTGGCGCGATGACCGCCCCAGCGAAACCAAAGCCTCGGCCATCACCAGCATATCTACAGGAGCAGTACGATGAAAAAATCGCAAATGCTCTATTACTTGCGGCTAATTCCCAAGTACGCTGGGGTGCTGGGTCTGGCTGGTCTGGGTTTACTCGGTTTTGCTTTGTTGCTCTATACACAGGATCTGAAGCCGTTCGAGCAAGATCTGGTCGAGCGTGAAGTCGAGCTGGAGCGAAAATTCCGCTCTTTGCGTACGCCCATTGAAGCCAGTAGCGTCGCAGCAGAGTTACCCAAACTCAATCAGGCCGATACCTTCACTTTCTTTTTGCGTCGACTCAATGAAGTTGCCCAGAAAAATCAGGTTGACATCAATCAGGTCGATTACAAATCTCAAGTTGAAGCCGATGGCAAACTCAAACGCTTTAGCCTGCAGTTTCCGGCAACCGCACGGTATATTCAATTCCGCCGTTTTACTGCAGCCATGGAACAGATCCCGGGTGTGCGAATCGAAGCAATCAATATGCAACGTCAGTCGATTGGTGACGAACAATTGTCCATCCAAATCCAGCTCTCCTATCTGACGGAGGTACGTTGATGTTATCCCGTCCTATGCAGTTTGTGCTGGGGGGCACGCTGGCTTTAACGGCTTACACATTCTGGAGCGATTCGCAGCATGAGGCCGAGCTGGAATCGACCGCCAGACCTGTGCCGCGCAGTATCGCCAGTGCGATCAAGCAAAGTACCATCGCATCGGAAGCAAGCGCAGCCAGCAGCATTGCAAGCAGTGCCAGCGAGGCGATGAGCCTTTCCGACTTATTTCCAAAACAAAACTGGGCCCCGCCGCCGCCAAAACCGACTGCGGTTCCAAAACCGACCCCGACGCCAGTACCCGTGGCGCCGCCATTTCCATTACAAATCACATCGACCTGGCACGATAAAGTCAGTGATTACTATGTGCTGGAAGGTCAAGGCCAATCTCTGGTTTTTTGTTCGCGTTGCGACACTCTGGGCCGCATCCAGCCAGGAGACTCCTTCATGGGGGTCTATCGGCTGGATAAACTAAGCCGTGATGTTCTAACGATTACCTATTTACCACTTAATCAGCAGCAATCGCTGCCGACAGGAGGAACGCCGTGAAACGTGCGTTAATGACCTCAATTATTTCTCTGGCCTTTCTGGGCGGCTGTGCAGCAGACATGGCACGCTATGAAGCAGAAAATCAGCTCGATGCGGGCAACCCCGAAGCTGCACTTAAAACATTGAAAGCGCAGCTTGCCAGCTCGCCCAATGATCTGAAGCTGCGCGGGGCTTATCAAAACAACGTTTATAAGTTCGTTCTGAACTTGCTGGCGCAAGGCGATCAGGCTCGTCAACAAGGCAATACTGCGTTGGCCATGAGCAGCTACCAGCAGGTTTTACAGTGGGACAGCAGCAATATCCGCGCACAGGAAGGGATTCGTTATATTGAAATCGGGATACGTCACGATTCCATTCTGCGTTACGCCCGCGAAAACAAGGATAGCAAGCCTGATGAAGTCCTCGGAATTGTCAGCCAGGTTTTGCTGGATAATCCGCGCAATGTGCAAGCACAAACGATTAAAAATGAAATTGAAAATCGTAAATCACGCGAAGTCAGCCTGCGGCCAGCACTAGCTCAAGCGCTAAAGAGCCCGATTTCTTTGCAGTTTCGCGATCAGAGTATGATGAGTGTCTTTGACATCATCTCCAGAATTGGCAAAGTCAACTTCATTTTTGACAAGGATATTCCGCCAAATCTGAAAACGACGATTTACGCCCGTGATACCACAGTGGAAGACGTCATCAATCTGATTCTGGCAACCAATCAGCTCGACAAAAAAATCCTCAACGACAACACCATTCTAATTTATCCACGTCGCCCGGATAAAGATCGTGATTACAAAGACATGGTGATGCGGACATTCTATTTATCGAATGCCGACCCGAAACAGGTTCTGGCCATGATCAAACAGATGGTCAAAACCCGTGACGTTTACATTGACGAGCGATTGTCGATGCTGGTGATGCGCGACACGCCGGATGCCATTGCCGTGGCCGAGCGTCTGATTGCCGCACAGGATTTGCCGCAATCTGAAGTGCTGATGGAAGTGGAAATCCTCGAGGTCAGCAATAATGATGTACTCGACCTAGGTATACTCTATCCAGGCAGTGTCAGTGGTACTGTCTATGGCAATACCATCGGAAGCACGCCAGTTACAGTGACCAACACTGACGGCAGCAAAACAACAACAACGCCCACTAAAGTGGCCGGACAAATCACGCTGGATCAAATCAGCAATATCAATAAAAGCGATATTCTGGTCAACCTAGGCTCCCCAACGGTCACAGCCAACCTATTGCAATCGAAAGGCAATACCAACGTCTTGGCCAATCCAAAAATTCGGGTAAAAAATCGTGACAAAGCCAAATTCCTGATTGGTGACCGAGTGCCAGTTGTGACGACAACCACATCGAATGGCGTGAGTAGTGAAAGTGTAAACTACCAAGATGTCGGCTTAACGCTCAATGTTGAACCGATTCTGACAGTAGATAATGAAATCAGCGTCAAGGTCAATCTGGAAGTCTCGAATATTGTTAAATCAATTACGAGCAAAAGCGGTCTGATTGCTTACCAGATCGGTACTCGCCGCGCAGAAACCAATATGACCGCACGCGACGGCGAAACTCAGGTACTGGCAGGCTTGCTCTCACGCAACGAAACTGACACCGGTCAAGGGCTGCCTTTCCTGAGTAGCTTGCCAGTCTTGGATCGTATTTTTGGCACTAAGAAAACCGAAAACAACAAATCCGAGATTATTATGCTGATCACGCCACGCGTTGTCCGTACGCTGCCACTGCCATCATCGCATATCACCAGCTTTGACAGCGGTACAGAAGGCATGATCAGTACCGATCCACTGCGCCTGCGCCCATCGTCAACGTTTAATATTAATAATCAGGGTGGACAAGGTGGTACCTATATCCCACCCGCCCCTGCTCCGGCACCTGAAGTTCAGCCTGTAGCTCCCCAGCCCCAGGCTCCAACCGATGGCAATAGCAGTCAGCCTACACAGCCTTTTACGCGTGGATCGCGAGGACGCTAAGCGGTGAAATTGCAACGCGGCTTTACCCTGATTGAACTGATGGTCACACTGACCATTTTGGCTGTACTTGCGACAGTGGCTTTACCACTGTCGCAAGTCGCCTCGACCCGGAACCGGGAAGAAGAGCTGCGCCGCTCCCTCTGGCAAATCCGCAGCGCCATTGATCAATACAAGCTGGCCAGTGATGCAGGCAAAATCAGTAAATCGCTGGAAGATTCAGGCTATCCGCCAACGCTGGATATTCTGGTCGAGGGTAGCAAAGATCTGAAAGATCCGGGAGGACGCAAGATTTACTTCCTGCGCCGCATGCCGCGTGACCCATTTTGCGATTGCCCCAGCAAGAGCAATGCGCAAACTTGGGGCTTACGCAGCTATGCCAGCCCGCCTGAAGCCCCTGCCGAAGGTCGTGACGTGTATGATGTCTATTCTTTATCCCGCAATATTGGATTAAATGGTGTTAGCTACCGTGATTGGTAAGTCCCGTCGATTTGGTTTCACCCTGATTGAACTGCTGGTGGTGCTGGCAATTATGGCCAGCCTGCTCACTTTGGTGGTTCCTCGCTATTTCCAGCAAACTGATCGGGCACAGGAAACTGTGCTTAAACACAATCTGGTTGCCGTTCGTGAAGGGATCGACAAATTTTTTGCCGATACTGGCCGCTATCCAAATAGCCTGGAGGAAATGGTAGAGCGCAAATACCTGCGTGAAGTGCCGCTTGATCCAATCACCAACCGCCGTGACAGCTGGGTCATTATCAATGCCGAAGGCTCGCCTGGCGTTTATGATATCCGCAGCGGCTCTGATGCAACGGCCAAAGATGGCACGCTTTACAACACCTGGTAATCAACCGGCAAGCCGCAGCCGACTCAAGCGCACGCAACAAGGCTTTGCCTATATGTGGGCCTTGATGATGGTGCTGGTGATGAGTATTTATCTGGGCCAAGTCGGCGAAGCGTGGCAGAACCGCATCCAGCGCGCCAAGGAAGAAGAGCTGCTGCGCATGGGTGCTGAAATCAAAATGGCAGTCAAACGCTACAACGAAAACAATATTGGCGACAACCCGCAAACGGCCTACCCCAAAACCTTGCAAGACTTGGTACAAGACCCGCGAGTCGCTTTTCCCAAACGCTATTTGCGCAAGGCCTACAAAGACCCGATTACGGGGGATGACTGGCAATATATCGGCGCGCCCGGTGGAGGGTTTGTTGGTGTTGCCAGCAAATCGGGCTTAAAGCCGCTCAAGAACGCCAATTTCCCCGAAGACACCCCCGGCTTTGTCGATGCCAAATCGTATCAGGATTGGCGTTTTGCGCACTGGCCCAACCGGGGTGGCGGGCGTCGCTAATCCCTCAAAGCATACAGCGTGATGTAGTTCACAAAAAAACTGGGTGATTTCTACACTGAAATCACCCAGTTTTTATTCAGCAAGCACAAAACCTAGTCACAGCCGCGACAATTATAGCCCTTTTGGTGGCACATTCTTAATGTCTGGCCAGCGAACGTAGGCTTGTTTGACGTAGCCATCCACATTCACAGTCCAATCTTTGTAAGCGCTTTTCGCCGTCAGAAACAGATAACCATCAACGATTTTGTACGACAGCGGGTCGCTATCAACTTTCTTTTCCTTGGCTACCGCTTGGGCGCAGAAACCACCAAAACGCGGGGCATACTGAGCTGGATTAGATTTGAATTTTTCCAAATTGGCTTTAGAAACAAAGTAATACGTGCCGCCCTCGTAACTGAATTTGTAATCCGAGTCGCCTTGTGCCGGTTTGCCGGAAAAGTAAGAAATCGGATCATAGCCGCGCAAAGCAATGCCTTTGTCATCTACATTCACCGGCAAATTGGAGCTGGGATTAAATGCAAAAGTCATCGCAGGGACCGCCAACAGGCAGCTCAATGCCAAGCACGAAGCAAGCATACTCTTACGAAACATTATAATTTCCTTATATTCCTGAATTGGGTTAGTACATTAACTTACTAACGTCATTAGGCATGATTTACTTTTATGTAGTCAACTCGATGAAAATACAAATGCCAATCAATTGCAGCACTACAACACATTGAATAATTCAGCGTAAAAATCAATCATTTTTCCAGACAAACGGCAAAATATCGGCAAATCATTGCAATCGAGCACCGATCCAGATGCAAAAAAACCCGGCACTGGATGCCGGGTTTGCAGATAAGAGAAAAGGTGCGTTGTAGTTTGCAATCAATAATGATCAATGTTTGCCCAAATCAACAACTCCAGATACCACAGCGGGTATTGGCTTATGGCAAGCTATTCAAGTGACTTATCAGGATATACCCCCCGCGCATGCTCAACCACTGCTGAGATTCCCATGCGCTGAGCTGCTTATTGACACTTTCCCGCGTCGCCCCGACAAAGTTGGCCAACTCCTGCTGGGTCAACTTCAGGTCAATACGAATGCCTTCAGCGGTTTCATCACCATGGTTTTGTGCCAACTGCCGCAGCACTTTGGCCAGACGCTGCGGTAAAGGCAAAAACAGCGTGTCTTGTACCAGCTCATCGGCGCTGCGTAAACGCTCGCACAGCGTTTGAATCATTGAGCGCATCACCAGCGGGTGCGCATTCAGGTACTGATCGACCATGGCGCGTTGCAGCACCAGCAATTCACAATCTTCCAGCGCTTCAATGGTCGCCGTTCTGGGGCCGCCGTCGAGCATGGCCAGCTCGCCAAAGACTTCCCCGGCCTCCAGGATAGCCAGAGTAAGCTCGCGCCCTTCCGAATTGCTGCGCATTACCTTCAGCCGCCCATGAATGACGGCATACATCTCGTCACTCAATTCGCCTTGTGCCAGCACCACCTGCTTGGCGCGCACCAGACGCGATTGGGCATGTAATGCCAGTTCGGCCAGCTCTTGATAGCTGAGTTGGCAAAACAGGCTGCTGCCTGAAAGTAATTTCGCTTTATCCATTTTCTAGCTCAATCTAAAGTAGCAATCACAGGGGTATGATCCGATGGACGCTCATGCTTGCGTGGTTCAACGTCGATCTGGCAGCTGCTACAGCGTACCGCCAGTGCGGGTGACATCAGGATATGATCAATCCGCAGACCGGCATTTTTCTTGAAAGAAAAGCCGCGGTAATCCCACCAGCTGAATGATTTCTCGGGTTGCTCAAATTGCCGGAACACATCGATCAGCCCCAAAGCCTGCAAGCCCTGAAATGCCGCGCGTTCTGGCGGGGATACTAATACACCACCTTGCCATTTTCGGATGTCATGTACATCACGATCTTCGGGTGCAATATTGTAATCACCCAGCAATGCCAGCTGCGGATAGCTTTCTAGCTCCTGCACCAACCAGCCATGCAGGGCAGCAAGCCAGGCCAGCTTGTACTGGTATTTATCTGACTCCAGATCCTGACCATTCGGAATGTAAGCGCCAATCAGCCGCACGCCATCAATCGTCGCCGAGATCACGCGTTTTTGCGGATCTTCAAAACCGGGGATATTGATCACCACATCTTCAATCGCCGAGCGGGCAATAATGGCCACACCGTTATAGGTTTTCTGTCCGGCAAAGGCCACTTCAAAACCGGCGGCACGAATCGCCTCGGCAGGAAAAACCGGGTCGTCCATTTTGGTTTCCTGCAGGCACAAAGCCGTCAGATCCGGGTTATTGTTCATCCACTCCAGCACCTGATCCAAGCGTACTTTCAGGGAGTTCACATTCCAGGTTGCAATTTTCATCGTTGTCGCTCGACAGTCATCCGGAGGCAAATTGTAACAGCAGGATTGCGCTTGCAAGAGAACTTAAATCTGCCTGCGGCAAGCTCGATAAACAGAAGATAAAGACAGGCTGAATATTGCTAATCCACAGAGCTCAATGCAGGGATTGGCTGCACGCTCAAAACACCACGAACGCCAGTGGAAATTGCTGCTATTTTCTTGGCAAAGGATAGCCAGCCTTGCTCAATGCGGCCTGCCAAACCGGGCTATTCCATTCCTTAAGGACTTCTTTACCAATAATTAGTACTGGCGGCCTTGCCTGCATGGTGCCGACGGCGGTAAAAAAAGCCAGCATGGTTTTTTCGTTGGTAGGATCGACATTGCGCACTTCATACTGCACTTGGCGCAAATCCAGAATCGCCAAAGCCTGGCTACACGCAGGCTCACAGCTGGCACTCACCCACAGGACAACCTCATCTTTGGCGACTGCGGGCTTGGCCTGTACCTGACTGGCATTGCCGATGGTATTGGGCCGAATGCTTCGCTCCTTAACCCCGGAGACTGGCGGCGGCTGATCAGAATAAAAAACGCGGCCTTCGGCATCGCGCCATTGATAAACTTTGGTCGCCAAAGCCGGATTAATTGCAAGTGCAAGCAGCAGCAAACTCAAGGATATTTTTTTCATTCTGACTATTCCGTTTCAACACCGCAGATTTAAACCGTATCAGTATCTTAGTTGATTTTTGATGAGGTCTTGATCTGCACGGTGCTTTGATCAATCTCTAACACAAGCAACCAGTCATGCCTGGCCTCGGTGCACAGCGGTAATGCCATATTGGCTTGCCAGTTGAGGCCATCGGCCGATTGAAAGCGATATTCATTTGGCCCCATTGCCATCCCTAGCATTTCCCAGCGTCCGCGTACCCGCCCAGCCTTGGCACTGAGCAATACCTGAAATGGCTTGGTTGTACTAATGGCTTGATTGGCGCGAATGACATAGGTTTCATTGCCAATCACAAACTGGCAGGCTTGCTGCAGATTTGGACACGCCACTTGGTGTATTAAGTGAGGTTTTGCACCCTGCCAGTTTGCAGCCCAAAGCCCTAATCCAAGCAAAATTAACAGCACGAATCCGGCGAGCAGATGTTTTTTTTTGCTCACCATGCCGCACTCAAGATGGCGACCCCTTGCGCTCCCAACGCCTGAGCCTGAGCCAAAGTGGCCAAACTTTGACCACCAATCGCATAACACGGGCTGGACCATCCTTGCTCAAGTAACTGGGCAAACTGCGCCCAACCCAAAGGTGGCTCTGCCGGATGGCTATTGCTCGCCGCCACGTGCCCTAGAACGGTGTAATCTAGTCCCAAGGCATTGGCATATCGCAGCTCTTCAAGGTGATGAGTAGACGCACCGACCCAATCAAAACCATCTGGGCGCCCATTCAGTGCCATTAACTGGCGTGAAGTCAGGTGGACACCATCGAGCGCCAAAGTGCACAAATGGCTAAGATCACCATGACCGACCAATTTGCCACCATGCGGGCGTGGCAACTGCGCCAGTTGCTGACACAGCTGGGCATAGTCATCCATAGTGCGTTGAGGTTCGCGCAGCACCAACCAGGCTGGGCCAGCTTGCCAGTAAGCCGCCATTTTGCGAATCAGCTCTGCATCATCAATCAGGCCAGCAGGCGAGAAGATTAACGTGTCGTTCAGGCTTAATCCGCGCAAAATAGGGCCATTGGCCGGCAAAATCGGCGATACATTCAGTTGGCCTGCACTTTGCCAGGCAAACTCCTGCCCCTCATGCGAGACAATCTCCCCAGACCATGCGGTAACGCGATAAAAATACAACTCAACCAGTGCATGCGGATAGTCAAAGCGCTGGCATAACCAAGGCCTGGCTTGCAGTACCTCGATGCCCAATTCTTCAAATAGCTCACGCTGCAGCGCGGCCAAGGGGGTTTCACCCTGCTCCAGCTTGCCGCCGGGAAACTCCCAATAACCGGCATACGGCTTGCCAGCGGGTCGGCTGGCAAGCAAAAACTGTCCGTCTGCTTGCTGCAAAATACCTGCAGCCACCCGGGTTACTTTTCTTTCATTCATCGTTTGTCAATTAATCCACAGTTTATTACTTGCTTTACCATTGCTTTCAATAAGAATTCAAAGGTCTGATTTCATCACTAAGCCCTGCCGTGAAACCCAATCTGATTGAACTACAGCACAGCCAGATAGCGCGCACATTGGTGCAACTCAATGCCTTGATCCATGAGCCGGAAATGGTCTGCAGCATACTGGCCGTTTCGCCGCAAAACATTGTAAAAGGCCTCGCCTGGGGCTCACATTTCAATGCGCTGATTGTACATGATCATCACTGGTATCTAGCGCGGGACATCCCGATCGAGCTGCTCAGGTCCTTGCTGCCGCAGATTGAAGGCATCAACCGCATTTTTTTCATTCAACAGTTCATCCAGCCTCTGGGGCACTGCTCGGTAGAAGAAGCTGCGCAGTATCTGGTGAATCTGCAACCCTGCCTGCTATGCAAACACACATGGGAGCAGCTGGACATGATGGCTGCACCTTTGCAAGGAGTGAGCTGCACTCTAGCGCCACCTGCTGTCAGGGTTTAAAGCAGGCAGAGAGGAAATAAAAAAACCGCAGTCATTCAAGAACTGCGGTTTTTTTATTACAACAGTGATTTTTAATCAATCACGGCTATTGCCAGAGAATGCCATCAGCAAATGTAGCAAGCTGGTAAACAGATTATAAATGTTCAAATACAGGCTCAAAGTGGCAGAGATATAGTTGGTTTCACCGCCATTCACAATACGACTCACGTCGTACAGGATAAAGCCTGAAAAGAGCAAAATCGCAACTGCAGAGATCGTTAATGACAGTGCTGGAATGGCAAAAAAGACATTTGCAACAGCCGCCAGCAGCACCAGCACCAGACCAATCATCAAAAATTTACCCATGAAAGAAAAATCTTTCTTGGTCACCGTCGCAATACTTGCCAGCGTAAAGAAAATGGCCGCAGTGCCTACCGCTGCAATCCCGATTAATTGCGCACCATTACTGAACTTCAGTGCTGATTGCAAAATCTGGCTTAGCCATAAACCCATAAAACCGGTGTAAGCCAGCAAAATAGCCACACCTGCACCCGATTCTTTGGTTTTCTCAATGGCGTAAAAAGCACCAAAGCTGACGCCCAGAAAAACGATCAGCCCCATCCATGAGCCCATCGCAAATTTCATTGAAATACCAAGCATCGCGCCAGCTGCAGTGGGCAGCATTGATAGTGCCAGCAAGAAATAAGTATTGCGCAGCACGCGGTTGCGTTCCGCCGACAGTGTCGCGCTCCCGTACGTTGCAGTATTGTATTGCATGATCAGGCTCTCCTAGTCTTATTCAATCGACGCTAATGCGTCTATCCGTACGCGATAAGATGCGGTGAAACACAAAAAGTTTCAAGTAAAGTTTGCAAGTCATGTGCTTTTCTCAACCCGGTTGTTCAGATAACGGCACAAAATGGGCTTCAATCACCGTTATATCCAAATTTGCATAGGAAGCTTCACGCCAGCGGGGCTGTTGCTGACGGTCAAACAGGGTGCAATAAATCCCTTCTTTAAAATCGCCGTAGCGTAAAGCGCACGCAGCCATTCTGGTTTCCAGCTCAACAGTTTGCGCCAAACTCAATGTTTCGCAACGCTGCTGCAGAACCCAGCTCAGATAGAGCGACGTTGGCGAGGCGGCAGCCAAACGTTGTGCGGCATGTTGCAAATAACTGCTCTGTCCGGTATTAGCCAAGGCGAGCAAGCCGTCAATCGCAGCAGCAAAACTGCCCTCGCAAAAACGGCTAATCTGCTCTTGATACGGAATCAGATTGGCTTGCGGTAAATCGGGGGACAACTGCTGGTCCAGAAAGTCGCTTAGCAGCAATGCATCCCTATCAGCCTCTGCAGACCAGGGCAAATTGGCCATAGCCAGCAAGATAGTATGGCGCTGCGCATCGTGGCAAACCCAGTCGGCTGCCCCCAAGTGCAACGCATCTGCCGCATTGAGCGCTGCACCGCTCAGCGCCAGAAAGCGCCCAACGCCCTGCAATTGTGGCAACCACCAACTGGCGGCCACATCGGGAAACAGGCCAATACCGGTTTCCGGCATTGCCAAGCGGCTCGATTCAGTGAGCACCCGGTGGCTGGCTGCAGCAAATAAACCCCAGCCACCGCCCATCACAATGCCGTGCCCCCAAGCCAGAATCGGCTTGCGCCATTCCCTGATCGTTTGGCATAAGCGGTATTCTTCGGCAAAAAAAGCATCACCCTGTGCAATCTGCGCTGGCTCACTCATGGCCTGGTGCAAAGACTTCAAATCACCACCAGCACAAAATCCGCGCTCCCCCGCGCCGAGTAAAACCACGGCAACCACCCGCTCGTCTTGCTCCCATGCCACCAAGGCGGCCGCCATTTGCCTGACCATGGCCAGATTCTGGGCATTAATCCGCTCTGGCGCACTCAAAGCCAAACATCCGATTTGTCGATCTGCCGCCGTCTTTAACAGAGAAACATGGACCGTCATTGATTAAAAACCCTTGGTTAATTGCCTCCCATTCAGCCTGCTCTATCCCCCGAATGCAATCGGTAAAATCCGCATAGGCAATAGCACTGCAGCGATAACTTGTAACATAAGTCTGACATGCCTCACCTATAGTTTGGCAAATGGCATCAAGGGCAAGGTATGCACACGCTACCAGAATTACAACAGCTGGAAGAGCTGATAGCGCAAGCTCCGGCAGAAGTCACCGTGCAGACCCACGGGCAGGTTCAGGCGACACAAGGGACATATCCGATCTACAGCCTGAGCATGGGTAATCCATCCAGCAACGCTGCCGTCTTAGGCTTTTTTGGCGGCATCCATGGGCTGGAACGGATAGGCTGCCAAATTTTACTGGCACTGCTGGGCAGCCTGTTTGTGCGTATGCGCTGGGATAGCAGCTTGCATTACAAACTGCAAAACATGCGTCTCGTATTTATGCCGCTACTCAATCCAGCTGGTATGGCCAAAGGCTGGCGCAGCAACGCGCACGGCGTTGATCTAATGCGGAACGCACCTGTTGAGGCTGGTCAGCGTGTTCCGTTTCTGTTGGGCGGGCACCGCATCAGCCGACACCTGCCCTGGTATCGTGGCGAGATAAATGCCCCGATGGCCAAGGAAAACCAAGCTTTATGCCAATTTGTGGCCGAGCAATTATTCCAAAGCCCGCTCAGTATCGCCCTCGATTGCCATTCCGGCTTTGGCTTGCGGGACCGATTATGGTTTCCCTATGCCCATACCCAGCAACCGATTCCGCATCTGGCGGAAATTTATGCGCTCAGCCAGCTGTTTCAGGAAAGCTACCCCCATCATCCGTATCTAATTGAGCCACAATCTAGGCAATACATTACGCACGGCGATATCTGGGATCATCTGTATCAGCAGCAATTACTGCACAGCGAGCGGGTGTTTTTGCCGCTCACTCTCGAACTCGGCTCCTGGCTCTGGATCAAAAAAAATCCGCGCCAGCTTTTCTCGCTCGGTGGGCTGTTTAATCCGGTCGTTCCACATCGGGAACAAAGGGTGCTGCGCAAACATCTGCTGCTGTTTGAATTCATGATGCGGGCCGTCCATGATGCAGGCCGCTGGCTACCGCAGCAGGCAAACCGGGCACAATTGCAGCAACAGGCACTTCAACACTGGTATCGCCAATGAGTACATGGATCTTGCTACGCGGGCTCATGCGGGAAACTCGCCACTGGGGCGATTTTCCGCAGCAATTGCAAACACGCTTCCCGGATGATCGGGTGATCGGCCTTGAATGGCCGGGCAATGGCTCACTCTATCGGCAAAAAAGCCTGAACAGCATCAAAGAAATGGCAGGGTATTGCCAGCAAACCCTCATTCAGCAAAGGGCTAGCCAGCCATACCATGTGATCGCGATTTCGATGGGCGCTATGGCCGCACTGGAATGGGTACGATTGCGCCCTGTGGATGTGGCCAGCTGCACGCTCATCAACACCAGCCTGGCGGCCTTTAACCCTGCTCATCAACGCTTGCGAGCGCGCAACTGGCACCGGCTGGTGGCGCTGGCCTTGCTGGGGCCGACTGAGCGCGAACGCGTCATTTTTGATTTATGCAGTAATCAGCGCGACGCAGCGGCATTAAGTGCGTGGCAGCAATACGCCAAAGAATGCCCAGCTTACTTTACCAATGTGCTTCGGCAATTATGGGCCGCCAGCCAGTACCGCGGCGATCGCTCCCCTCCCTCAGTCCCGACATTACTGCTCAATAGCGCGCAAGACCGGCTTGTCGATCCTGCTTGCTCTGCCAGCATCGCTCGGGCTTGGCAATGCCCGCTGAAAACCCATCCTTATGCCGGACATGATCTGCCGCTGGACGCGCCAGAGTGGGTACTGGATCAATTGACCGCCTGGCTTGCGCAGAAAAACTGAACAAGTCGGGCAAAGAATTGCACTTTGCTGCGGCAGCACTTGAAGCTAAGCTAAACAGGCTTTTAACCCAACAGGAAACACACATCATGAAAGTTCTGGCCATCTGCGGTAGCCTGCGTGAGAAATCGACGAACAAAGGCATGCTGCGCTGCGCGCAAGCCAATGCGCCTGAAGGCATGGAGATTGAGATTGCCGATTTGTCAGCTATCCCTTTTTACAATGCCGATATCACCGAGCCACCTGCGGCAGTCAAGACTTTGCTCACACAGATGGCCGCTGCTGATGCGTTTATCCTGGGCGGCCCTGAATATAATTACTCGATTTCACCGGCACTGAAAAACGCCATCGACTGGGCGTCACGTGCAGAAAACAATCATATTCTAGGCGGCAAGGCCGCCGCATTGATGGGCTCTGGCGGTGGAATGGGAACATCAAGAGCGCAGTATCATTTACGGCAGGTGTGTGTATTTGTCGACCTTCACCCCTTGAACAAACCCGAGGTTTTTGCCAATGCATTTGCCGGTGGCTTTGATGGTGATGGCAATGTGACTGACGAGAAAATCCGCGACAATATTCGCGCCCAATTGATTGCGCTGGCTGCCTGGTCAAACAAAATCAAGGCTTAATAAAAACACCTGATTAGGTAGTCACCTCAGCTTTCTTACGCAGCCAGCGTTCGGTTTTTGGTTCGCAAGTTACGGCCGCCGTGAGTAAGTGCAGGGGCAAGGTGTCCAGTCGAAAGCGGCGATTGAACCGGTAGGCAATCGCTGCTAAATACCGATCCGCATATTTACTAAATGCGAATGCATGATACGTCCCCGATAAGCTGGTTTTTACATTCCCCAGTACCGTATTGATCCAGTGAAACATCGGCAAATCTTTCGGTTTCCTACCGCCAGCCACATACGGCTGGTGAGTACAGCCCACTTCGCTGACCGCTGTGAAGCAATACAAGCCATCAGAAATCACCTGCGTACCCGGCGTTAAACACGCCTTCGCCCATTCGATGATGGCTTGCTGACTAAACCCAGCCACTGGCGTGAGCTTGAGATAGATGGGGTGCTGCTGTTCATCCAGCGAAACCGCCGCCACAAAGGGCACTTTATTTTCCGAACCTCGCCCAACTTTGCCGCCTGAGCGCTCGCCGCCTAGATAGGCGTCATCGATTTGCACCGTGCCACTGAGCGTATAGGCTGAATCTCGTTGTTGCATGGCCTGCATGATTTTATGTTGCATCAACCAAGCAGTGCGGTAATTGATGCCGAGCTGCCGTTTCAGTGCCAAGGCCGACAAACCAGTTTTGGCTTCACCAATCAAATACAGCGCCAGAAACCAGATCCGCAGTGGTAGCAAGGTTTTTTGCAGCAAGGTGCCTGCGGTGAGCGAGGTTTGTTTGCGACAAGCGGCACATTGGAACAGCGGATGAGTGCGGCCCTGAATGCGATAGCAGGCGGTATGCTGGCAATGTGGGCAGCGAAACCCTTGTGGCCATCGGGCCCGTTCCAGCGCGGTACGGCACTGATCTTCGGTAGCAAATTGACGATGAAACTCGGGGAGCGATAAACCGGGTTGGAACTGAATGCGATTCATAGCCATGATGTCGACTCCTGATAGGCGCTACATACTGTCAGTATGATTCAGCAAATCAATGTTTGCTGAGATGGCTACCTAATCAGGTAAAAACAAAGGGTATATTGATAGAGAGCAATAGCTGATTGACCTCCATCAATATACCCAATCTATTCTTGCAGCAACTGCCACAGCCCTTTGATCCGCCCCTCAATAGGCTGATACTGGGTTTTATACGACATTTTGCGACAGTTCTTGATCCAGTAACCAAGATAGACATAAGGCAAACCCAGCTGTTTGGCCAGCCCGATCTGCCAGAGCACGTTGTATACCCCCAGGCTACGCGGCGCCAAATCCGGGTCAAAGAAGGTATAAACCGAAGAAATGCCGTCTTCCAGCTGATCAATCAAACTCACCATGCGTACGACGCCGTCTTCCAGAAATTCGGCCAGAAAGCTGGCGACATTACTTTTCAAGACAAAACTCTCGTATTGCTCACGATTATCCTGATCCATGCCGCCCCCGGGATGGCGCGACTGCTGATAGCGCTGATAGAGGCTAAAGTGCTCTTCGCGAAAAGCCAGCTCCATCAGCCGCACCCGCAAAATCTGATTTCGTTGCGCCACACGCCGCTGAGTGCGATTAGGCACAAATTGATTCACGGGCAATCGAACTGGCACACAGGCCTGACAGTGGTCACACCAGGGACGGTAGACAAACAACCCGCTTCGCCGGAAGCCTTGTTCGACCAGCTGGCTGTAAATATCGGAATCAATCAGATCGGAAGGCACCGCCACCTGCGAGCGGGCTAACTGACCATCCAGATAACTACAGGGATAAGGTGCCGTGGCATAAAACTGAAGTTGCACCGTGTGCTTGCGAAACGTATCGTTCATAGCAACCTCGGATAAAGGCTTAATCTAGCCAGAGCCTCGTGATTCATAGTGATAAGACCAAGGGCCCAACACATCAAACTGGGCGGTCAGTTGTTGCAATTGCCGCATAAACTCAGCGCGGTCAATTTCCTGCGCACCAAACCGGGCCAAATGATCGGTATACATCTGGCAATCAATCAGCCCAAAGCCTTGCGCCTGCAGCCATTGCACGGCGTGAACAAAGGCAATTTTGGATGCGTCGGCGCGCTTGGCGAACATGGATTCACCATAGAACATTTTTCCGATCCCCATGCCGTAAAGCCCGCCAACTAGCTCGTCATCCATCCAGCACTCGATACTGTGCGCAAAACCAGCCTCATGCAAAGCAATATATGCAGCGAGCATGTCAGCAGATATCCAGGTGCCTGGCTGCTCGCCTCTAGGCGCAGCGCACAGGCTCATCACCAGAGCAAATTCAGTATCAAAAGTAACCCGGTAGGATTTGTTGCGCAGTGTTTTGGCAAGAGAGCGATGGATATGCAATTGCGCCGGATACAACACCATGCGCGGGTCCGGGCTCCACCACAAAATCGGTTCACCCGGCATAAACCAGGGAAAAATGCCCTGACGGTAGGCCGCCAGAATCCGGCCTGGCGCAAGATCCCCACCTGCTGCCAGCAGGCCGTTTGGCTCGGTTAATGCTTGCGATAAAGGCGGAAATTGATGGCGGTGATCAAGCCACGGAATCATGCTGGGGCAGCGCTCGATTATTTTTTGAGCTTGAGCTGGCAGTCAGAACAAATACCGTACAGGTACATCTCGTGCTCTTGAATCTGGAACCCGTGTTTTTCGGCAATCGCATCCTGACGCGCTTCAATTTCCGGATCAAAGAATTCGTCTACCTTGCCACACTTTACACAAACCAGATGATCGTGGTGATCCCCGTGATTGAGCTCAAAAACCGATTTGCCGGTTTCAAAATGGTGACGAACCAAAATACCAGCCTGCTCAAACTGAGTCAGCACCCGATACACCGTGGCCAAACCCACATCAATTTCTTCAGCCAGCAATAAACGGTAAACATCTTCAGCAGTCAGATGGCGTTCAACACTGGTTTCAAACAAATTCAGAATTTTTAAACGCGGGCCTGTGGCCTTTAAACCCATGCCTTTTAATTCAGCGGCTTTGCTCATTTTAATTTTCCCACTTTCCAGATGTGCGGTGTCGGCGCAATACGGTTATCATATAGCGTTTTTCGGTGCCGCGCACCGACCCTCACAGTGAAGCGTACGAGCATGAAGGCTAGAATCTTAACTGTAATCATCAGTAGCAGCCTGTTTTTGGCAGGTTGCAGCGTTGTCAATGTCATCACGCCTTATAAGCTGGATATCCCGCAAGGCAATGAAGTGACAGCAGATCAGATTGAAAATTTGAAAGTCGGGATGACGCAAACGCAGGTTCGTTTTATTTTAGGCACACCGCTACTGGTTGATCCATTCCATCAAAATAATTGGGAATACATTTATCGCGAGCAGCGTGGCGGCCAAGTCAAAGAGCAGAAACGATTTACGGTTTTCTTTGAAAAGAATATGGTCACTAAATGGGAAGGCGATGTGCTGCCTGAACCTGCGGCACGCAAAGCGCTGAGAAGTAAAGCCAGTGCGCCAGTCGCAGAGAATTTGATGCGCACTCAGGCTGACCCGGCAAATCCAGGCAGCAAAGACATTGAAGTCAAACCACTGATAGATAAAGGATTTTAAATGACGATGAAAATCGCCATTGCCGGTGCCAGCGGGCGCATGGGGCAAATGCTCATCGAAGCGGTAATCAATGCACCCGACGCCCAATTATTTGCCGCACTTGATCGTGCTGGCAGCGGCAGTATCGGTAATGATGCTGCAGCTTTTTTGGGTAAAAACAGCGGGGTGCTGATTTCAAGCGATCTCGCTGCGCTCAATGGCGCAGATGTGATTATCGACTTCACCCGCCCCGAAGGCACGCTGGAACACCTCAAAGCCTGCCTAGAATACGGCGTCAACATGATTATTGGTACCACTGGCTTTGATGAAGCAGGCCGCGCAACCATTGCTAGCGCAAGTGAAAAAATCGCGATTGTATCGGCTTACAATATGAGCGTTGGTGTTAATCTGGTATTTAAATTGCTGGAAATAGCCGCTGGCGTACTGAATCAGGGTTACGACGTTGAAATCGTCGAAATGCACCATAAGCACAAGGTTGATGCGCCCTCGGGCACGGCCATTGCCATGGGCGAAGCGGTCACCAAAGCGTGGGATAAAGCACTCAAAGATGTAGCCGTTTGGTCGCGCGAAGGGATCACTGGCGAGCGCCAGGATGGCACGATTGGTTTTGCAGCACTACGCGGTGGCGATGTAATCGGTGATCATACGGTGGTATTTGCCGGCGCAGGCGAGCGTGTAGAAGTCACCCACAAAGCAAGCAACCGCACTATTTATGCCCAAGGCAGCTTGCGGGCGGCGCGCTTTTTGGCGGGAAAAACGGCAGGGCAATTCAATATGCAGGACGTCTTGGGTTTAAATTGAATTTTCCAAGACCTGCGATAGCCATGACAAATGTAAAAAAGCGAGGTCGGAAACGGCCTCGCTTTTTATTTCCCCTTCGATGAAATGAATAATCAGCTTGGAAATTCAACTTCTGATTATTCGCTCTTTCCTACAACATACCTGCTATTTCTCGTAGATCAAACTACCAATAATGCATTTAAAACTGTTAAAAGTTAGTGATTAACTTGGATCTAAACAGTACTGCAATCACAGCAAAGATGCTGCACAACACGATCTACGACACATGCCACTACGAAAGAACGTCATCTAAAGATCAACGGGCTGCCAGATCGACACCCCGTGGCTGGCTCGGCATTTTATTGATTGAGGCGAGTACCTTGACTGCCTTATACCGAAAACCACTTGCTTCTCGATCAATGTATTGATCAGGGCTAGCCTTTGCGGCTGGGTACTAAAACATCCAGAAAACAATTCTTCAAATTGGCCTCCTGTGCTTCAGTTTTTAACAACAACTCATCGAATCCCAAACTGGCCTCCTGTTTTGTTGCTGTAGTGTTACTCTAGTCCTAAATATTCAATCCTGCAACATATCCAGACGACCAAGCCCATTGAAAATTGTATCCGCCCAGCCAGCCGGTCACATCGACCACCTCGCCAATAAAGTATAAACCGGGTACTTTGCGCGCCATCATGGTTTTGGATAAAAGCTCATCAGTATCAACCCCGCCACGGGTCACCTCGGCTTTTTTATAGCCAACGGTCCCGGATGGCTTGACTTGCCAGTGGTGCAGCTGACGCTCCAGCTCTTGCAATACTTTAGGAGAGTATTGCTTCAAAGGCTTTATTTCACCTTGAGTCTGGAGCCATACCTGCACAAATCGCTTGGGCAAAATCTCGGATAACACGGTTGACAGCAGCGCATCGCGGCTGGCATGGGCAAAAATAGCCTGTAAATCCAGATCCGGAATCAGATCAATTTCAATCACTTCGCCAGGCTGCCAATAGCTGGAAATCTGCAAAATCGCCGGGCCGGATACGCCTTTGTGCGTAAACAAAATCGCCTCGCGAAACTGTTGGTTTTGGCACGAAACCACCGCTTCTTCGATCGCCACGCCAGCCAATTCTGGCCATAAATCTTCCGGCTGAAAGGTTAATGGCACCAAGGCTGCGCTTTGCGGCACGATATTGAGGCCAAATTGCTTGGCCACTTCATACCCAAATGCGGTGGCACCAATTTGCGGAATCGACAGCCCACCACTGGCGATCACCACGGATTGGCACTGCCACGCTTCCTGGCTGGTTTCAACAAGAAAAGCGCCAGACTCTGCGCGCCTCACGCTGTGAATACTTGTGCCCATACGCCAGGTCACGTCACCTTGCATCACTTCATCTTTGAGCATCTGAATAATGCCCTCGGAATTTTGATCGCAAAATAACTGGCCCAGCGTTTTTTCGTGAAAGCTCAGGCCGTGCTTATACACCATCGCAATAAAATCATGCTGGGTATATTGCTTGAGTGCCGATTTAACAAAATGAGGATTATTCGAAATGTAGCAATCTGGGTGAATATTTAGATTGGTGAAATTGCAGCGCCCGCCGCCAGAAATGCGGATTTTTTCTGCCAGCTTGGTGCTATGGTCAATCAGCACCACTCGCCGCCCGCGTTGCCCAGCCGTTGCCGCACACATCAGCCCCGCTGCGCCAGCGCCAATAATCACTACATCAGTTTCAAACATATTTAGACCCCATATCAAGCCCGCATTGTACCTGTTCAGGGCTGATATGCACCCGAGGATCACGGCCTATTTGAGGTATGGATTGCCGTCGTGCTGATGCGAATTTTCGATGAAGCCAGGCGCAAATTGCCCTCCATTCAACTTCAATATGCGCCCTACAATACTTTGCTGATCAATAAAAAACACTACCGCATGTAGTTGACAGCGAGACCCGAGAGCACGTGGTTTACCTCGGCTCAGCCCGACATTGGCACAGGCTACAGCGCTCAAGCAGAGCCACGCTGCTTAAAGTTTCACTCCTAACGCTTTACCGATGGCATCGAGCAGGCGCGCTGGCGTGAAGGGCTTGACGACAAAGCCACTGGCACCAAGGCCGATGGCTTCACGCACGATCTCGCCGGTAGCTTCGCTGCTGACCATAATCACTTTCGGTTGCGGGGTCAGCTTGAGCAGCTGTGGCAGTAACTCCATGCCATCCGACTCGGGCAGATGAATATCGAGCAACACCACACGAGGTGAAAGATCCATACACGACTTCAAACCTTCGTGCGCATGCCCCACCTGAGCCAGTACCTCGATATTCAATTGCCGTAACATTGCGGACATCAGATTACGAATAATTGAATCATCATCAATAATCACACAGCTGATTTTTTTAGTCGGCATCAAATTTATCCAAGCTCTGAAGGAAACAAGGCTGGCTGTTATACTGGCGAACCTACCGTGCTTTATCTTAGACCAAGCCTGCCCCATGCCACGTATTCAATTGCTATCTGATCATCTGGTTAATCAAATCGCTGCCGGTGAAGTGGTTGAGCGCCCGGCGTCGGCGCTCAAGGAATTGCTGGAAAACAGCATCGACGCGGGAAGCAAAAATCTGCAGATCGAACTGCAAGCGGGCGGCACCAAATTACTCAAAGTCATCGACGACGGCTGCGGCATTGCCAAGGATGAACTCGAACTCGCGCTGCACCGCCACGCGACGAGCAAAATCGCCAGCATGGACGATCTGGCGCGCGTCGGCACGCTGGGCTTTCGCGGCGAAGGGCTGGCGTCGATTGCGTCGGTGTCGCGCCTGACGCTGACCAGCCGCTTCAAAGACAATGGCGAGCTCTCACCCCACGCCTGGCGCGTTGAAGCCGATCATGGCCGCCTGCTTGATCCCGAGCCTGCTGCGCTCGCCGCTGGGACGACGATTGAAGTGCACGAGCTCTATCATCAGGTACCCGCGCGCAAGAAATTTATGAAGTCGGACAGCACCGAATACGCGCATTGCGCGGCGATGATCGAACGCATCGCGCTGGCCAACCCGGACGTTGCGTTTACTGTGATTCATAACGGGAGCGCCAAAAATCGCTGGCAGGCTGGCGATTTGAATAAACGCGCAGCGGCGATTATTGGCGATGAATTTGTTAAAACTGGTATTCCGGTGGATGAAGGCTTTGGCTCGCTCAAGCTCTACGGCATTGCCGGATCGCCAACGCTGGGAAAATCGAGCCGCGAATCGCAATTTTTCTTTGTAAATGGCCGCTTTGTACGCGATAAAGTCGTCCAGCACGCCTTGCGCGAAGCCTACCGCGACGTGCTGCACCACAATATGCACGCGGCCTTTTGCCTATTTCTCGAGCTTGACCCCGAAGGCGTTGACGTCAATGTGCACCCGACCAAAATCGAAGTGCGCTTCCGTGAAAGCCAGGCAATTTATCGTTTTCTGATTACCAGCTTGTCCAAGGCGCTGGCGAAAACGACGGCCGGAGCTTCAACTCAGGATACACCTGCAAGTATTGACCCAGAGACAGGAGAAGTATTAGCCCCCACGGCAATACCCCCTAGTGGCGAATTGAAACCACAAGACTACGCCCAGCTAGCCTACCGCCATCAGCAAGCAATGCCGCTGCCGATGGCGAACGAACCGTTCGCCAGCTATGGAACAGTCTCGAGCGAACCATTGGCGCTATACGACAAAATGTACGGCGACTTGCGGTATAGCGATTCGCGCTCGGATCACTCGCAATCAGGCACGAGCCGCAATAACACGGCGCAGCCAGCATGGATGAAACAGCTCGAAGCCATTCGCCCAACAGCTAACTCATCGACCAGCAATGATTTTGTTCCAACCGGTTTTCTCCCTTCGGGCAGCGCCGCCAACACCTCGCTACCGGAAGCCGACGACAGCGCGATTCCGCCGCTGGGCTTTGCAATGGCGCAATTGCACGGCGTTTATATTCTGAGCCAGGCGCAGGACGGCATGATCGTCGTCGATATGCACGCTGCGCATGAACGCGTCGTCTACGAAAAGCTCAAAACCGCGCTCGATTTGCAAGCAATGCCAATGCAGCCGCTGCTGATCCCGCACGTTTTTGCCGCCGACAAACTCGATGTTGCCACTGTTGAAGATCACGCCGAAGAACTGGCAGGCCTTGGCCTCGAAATCTCGGTGTCGTCACCAACACAACTCGCCGTTCGCGCCGTGCCGATGCTGCTGAAAAACAGTAATCCGGTTGAGCTCGCGCAAGCGATGCTGCGAGACATTCGTCAGGTCGGCGTCTCGCAAGTCCTGGCTGGCCGCAGGAATGAATTATTGGCAACCATGGCCTGCCACGGCTCAGTGCGCGCCAACCGCAGCCTCACCATTCCCGAGATGAACGCGCTACTGCGCGAAATGGAAGTCACCGAGCGGTCAGGACAATGCAACCACGGCAGACCGACTTGGTTCCGCCTGAGCATGAATGATCTGGATAAGCTGTTTATGCGGGGGCAGTGATGATCAGCATCCTGATCGCCAAGCTGATCGCAGGGCCAGTTGTCATTGCTGCAACCAGCCTAGCTGGGCAGCGCTGGGGGCAACAAATGGCGGGGGTGCTGGCAGGCTTGCCAAGTTTGGCCTTGCTGATTATTGGCGTGATTTGGCTCGAGCAGGGCGCAGACTTCATCCAAGACGTCATTGAATATGCACCAATCGGCTTGTTTGCCAACACGGTTTACATTCTGCTACTCGCCTGCGCCAGTCGATTTTTCAAGGTCAGCGGCACGATTTTGCTCGCCCTACTCGGGTATTTTCTGATGGCGGTCGTGCTCGTTAAAATCGATGCACAGCAGATACAGTATGGAGGTATTTATTCTATTGCCTTTTTGGGCATAGCCTACAAAGCAATACCCAAACAAAACAAGCTTCCCATCACCAGCAGTCTGCCCAAGGTTGAGCTTTTTGCCCGCATGGCACTGGCGGCCTCACTGATTATGGTTCTGAGTTTGACGGCTCCGGTTTTGGGTACTGGCTATAGTGGCATCTTCACTGGTTTTCCGGTGGCCTCATTGATTTTACCAGCCTTTACCTTCGCTCTGTATGGACGCACTGCACTGCTACATCAATTGCGTGGCTTTGTGCTGGGTTTAATGGGTTTTGCCCTGTGTTTCCTACTCTGGCCACTGGGCATCCCTCACCTAGGGTTTGCCGCCCTGATCCCCGCCTTGCTGGCTGCGGTGCTATGTACCGCGAGCCTGCACTTTCTTTCGCAACGCCGCGCTTGTTAAGGCAATGAACAAGAGAGTCAATGCAAAGTTTTTCTTGAAGCAATTGATCAAATACTCGATAATCGAGTCATCCAGCCCCTAGCAGTAAGCCATCCAAATCATCGAGGATGAGCCGAACCTTGGGGCTTTTTCATTTCGGGATTCAAAATGAGTACAGCGATACTGATAGACGGGGCTTTCTTCATAAAACGCTTCCGCCAGATTGAGCCTCATAATCGTCTGGATCATCAACGAGCTGCCGATCTTGCATTTCGTTGGGCACTTGCTCACTTAAGCTCTTCTGCAAACCCTCGTCATCGAAATGAGCTTTACCGCATTTTTTTCTATGACTGCCCACCTCTAGAAAAGAAACTGCACAATCCTATTTCTGGGCGAGCGATTGATTATTCAAAATCAGATGAAGCGATTTTTCGTCATCAACTTCACGAACAATTACGAAATAAACGCAAAGTTGCATTACGACTAGGGCATCTAGCAGGCAATATTAATTGGACAATCAAACCCGACTCCATTCAGAGATTGCTAAAGCAGCAAATGAGCTGGGATGAAATCACACATGAGCATGTAACGCCGAGCTTCAGTCAAAAAGGCGTGGATATGCGCATCGGTATTGACATCACCTCACTGGCACTAAAAAAACAGGTCGATCAAATCGTACTGATTGCAGGCGATGCTGATTTTGTACCTGCAGCCAAACTCGCTCGCCGTGAAGGAATTGATTTTATTCTTGACCCAATGTGGCAAAGAATCCCGTCAGGCCTGAATGAGCATATTGACGGGCTACGCTCAACTTGCCCCAACCCAATCACACTAAAAGCGGCTTCAGTTACAGCCGCTCCAAACATCCCGACCACAGAATGAAACTTCCCCCCGCCATCTTCATCATGGGCCCAACCGCCAGCGGTAAAACCGCAGCGGCAATGCATTTGCTTGAGTCGGGCTTGCCTGTTGAGCTGATTTCGGTCGATTCGGCGCTGGTCTTTCGCGATATGGATGTCGGTACGGCCAAGCCGACTCACGAAGAATTGCAGCGTGCGCCGCATCATCTGATCGACATTATTGACCCAACCGAAGTGTATTCGGCGGCGCAATTTCGCTCTGATGCGCGAGCGCTGATGGATGACATCACCGCACGCGGCAAGATTCCGGTGCTGGTCGGCGGCACGATGTTGTATTTCAATACACTGGAACAAGGCATCCACGATTTGCCCGAAGCCGATGCGGCATTGCGTGAAACGATACACGCCGAAGCGCTGGCGATTGGCTGGCCGAAAATGCACGAAAAGTTGGCTGCGCTTGATCCGATTACCGCCGCGCGACTCTCGCCGAATGATTCGCAACGCATCGAGCGCGCGATTGAAATCTGCATGCTGGCGGGCAGACCGATGTCGGCGATTCTGGCTGAACCGGCACAAGACACGCTGGCCTACAATCTGCTCAAAATCGCCCTGCTGCCCTCAGATCGCGCCGTTTTGCACCGTCGGATCGAAGCACGTTATGACACGATGCTCGCTGGCGGATTGATTGATGAAGTGAAAACGCTGCGCGAAAAATACGCACTCAATCTCGATCTGCCCTCGATGCGCTGTGTCGGCTACCGTCAGACCTGGGAATATCTGGATGGCGAAGTCGACTTGAAAACCAGTCGGGAGAAAGGCATCGCCGCGACCCGGCAGCTGGCCAAACGCCAGATGACCTGGCTGCGCAGCATGGAACAATTGCAGACCATCGATTGCAGCGGCATCAATATTTCAGCTGAATCGCTGGCGCTGAGTCAACGCTTTCTCAACATTTGAATCGACAATAAAAAAAATGGCACTCACACAGTGCCATTTTTTTCATGTTATTCTTAGTCTTCCTGTGTTTTCGACAGGCGTTTAAACACTTTCCATTCAACAAATATCAACACGAAGCAAAGAAATATCCAAAGAAAAGGATTTCTTTTTTCCACATCAAAACGAGCACGCTTTGGCTCTTCAGATAAATATCGAATATATATAGACTTTCCCGACTTCATCTCCTCAAGAACTTCTTCAGGAATTATCTTATTCATTTTTATAATTTGATCATCTTGAGTTTTAAATTCAACTTCAGCTGAATATGTATGTTGCTCTGAAGTCTTTAGACCCATTCTTTCCTTAGTTACGATCCTATCCTCATATGAGCCAATCGGCTCTATCCGAGCAAGCCTCCCGGTTTTTTCGAATTTAGCATTATCTAAAATTGCATTTACCGCAACACTCAATAAAAATGCAACCATGATATAAACCATAATTCTCAGAGACCACATAAAAACATCCAAAATAATAAAATAAATTTTATTGTACCTAACAACCACTGTAAATTACATTGCCCATCAAAAACAAGCAACTAAAAAGATACACTACCCAATTGAGCTTTGACAGCCAATTTCGCTATGATTGATTGATCACTTTGCCAGGGGCCAGAAGGCAGGGTCGTGTAGCAGATTGCCGATGCCGTTAATCACAAACTGTACGCCAATGCAGATCAGCAAAAAGCCCATAATGCGCGAGATGGCGTTAATGCCGTCTTCGCCGAGCAAGCGGTACAGCTTGGTCGAAGCGCGTAGCGTCAACCATGAAATATACGCCACCAGCAAAATGCCGCACACCACGGTGATATAGCCCAGCCACACGGGCAAAGCCGTTTGTGTGTGCACCCCTGTCGACATTGAAATCACCACGGCAATCGAGCCGGGGCCGGAAAGCGATGGCATCGCCAGCGGGGTAAATGAAATATCGCGCTTGCTATTGTTCGGCGCATTACTCGCGTCGTGCGGCTCGCCAAACAACATATCAAAACCAAAATAGCTCACGATAAGACCACCGGCGATACGCAGGCCAGGAATCGAGATATTGAAAAAATCCATAATCAAGGCGCCAGCGAGCAGGAAAGTCACCAAGATTCCCGCCATATAAATACACGCGCGTTTCACCTGGCTGTCGCGCTCGGCAGCGGATAAATGCGCCGCCATGCCGGGCAAGATCGAGACGGTGATCAATGGATTGGTAATCGGTAGCAAAGCCGAGATGGTCGCCAACACGGTGGCGAAGATTTCAAAGATGACTTTTTCCATGGGTATTGCCCCACTAGATTTGACTGGATTGAGCTACAGCATCATACGGCAAGGGGTATGAAGGGCTCAATGCTGAAATTAACGATTGCTTTTGCTGGCGGATGATCACGGGCGCTTTATTCAAGCGCCTGATCATGGCTGATCTGCAAAAAAGCAAACATGGTGTTTTGCAGCTCCGGGTTGTCGTCCAGCGCTTCAACCATCAGCGCCAGCGTGGTCAGCTCGGCAAAATCCTGGCGAATATGCGGGTAGATAAAATCATAATCGCGAAAAAACATCGTCCAATTGGGAAAGCGCCGCGCCATCAGCACGTCTTCACTGATGAGCTCAACATTTTCATGGCGCTGATCGCGCTCGATGCGGCCAAATACGGCGCGCACCATCTCGGGCTCACCTTCGATGTATTGCAGGAAAAACCCTTGCTGATACAGCAGCAAGCCGGTGATGTTGTTGTGGGCATTGCGCACCTGACACTCGCGCATTAATTGCATGCGCATGTCTTCGGTCAGGTGCTTTTTTGAATGGCTGATATAAGTAAGACCCAGGTACATGGCGACCTCCGCTGTTTCTCCTTTTTAGCCAGAAAAGCACTAAAAATCAGCTATTTCTACGGCCTGCGCCCTCAGTTGTGCGAATAAAAAAAACCGCATCACTGGATGCGGTTTTTTGAGCACTGCCGACAAAAACGATTAAGCGCCCAGCGCTTTCAGTGTTTCGTCGCGTACGGCTTCAACAGCTTGGGTACCGTCGATTTTGATGTATTTCGGTGCATTTGCAGCGCCAGACGCGGCCATTTTGCCGTAGAAGCCCACCAGTACTTCGGTTTGCTCATGGTAAACGCCCAGGCGTTTCAGTACCACTTCTTCTTTGTCGTCGTCGCGCTGGATCAAGTCTTCACCGGTTTCGTCGTCTTTACCTTCTACTTTCGGCGGATTGTATTTGACGTGGTAAGTACGGCCTGAAGCCACGTGCACACGGCGGCCTGCCATGCGATCAACGATGTTCGCGTCCGGTACGTCAATTTCAACCACGTAGTCGATGTCCACACCCGCTGCGATCATCGCTTCAGCTTGTGGAATCGTGCGCGGGAAACCGTCAAACAGGAAACCATTGGCCGCATCCGGCTGAGCAATGCGCTCTTTCACCAGGCCGATGATGATGTCATCGCGCACCAAACCGCCCGCATCCATAATCGCTTTCGCTTCCAGACCCAGCGGCGTGCCTGCTTTCACTGCTGCGCGCAGCATGTCACCCGTCGAGATTTGTGGAATATTGAATTTTTCGCGGATGTAGTTAGCTTGAGTGCCTTTACCAGCGCCTGGTGCGCCCAGAAGGATTAATCGCATTGCTTGTTCCCCATCGTGTCATAAAAAATAAGTTTAAAACCCAAAGTTCCCCTGCTTGGCGGCCTCGCCTTGCCTGAAAACTTTTGTCTATCTACTTAAAACCGTGATCTGCTGCTGTTTTAATTGTATTTTTGCTTCATCACGCCTGCGCAAATACCGCACGCACGCGCGCTAAATCTTCGGGCGTATCGACGCCCGCCGCGGGTGCTTGTGCCGCGCGGTAAACGCCGATTTTATAGCCATGCCAGAGCACCCGTAGCTGCTCAAGCTTTTCAATGTCTTCTAATCTGGATGCTGCCAGCTGGGCGTAGGCGCGCAAAAAGCCTGCCCTATAGGCGTATAGGCCGATATGCCTTTGTGCATCTAGCTGGGCGGGCAATACCCAGTCTTCATCGCTATTGTCATCGGCAAAAGAATCGCGATCCCACGGAATCGGCGCGCGGCTAAAATACATCGCCTCGGCGGCGGCATTGCATACCACTTTAACCACATTGGGGTTAAAGAAGTCTTCGGCGTTATCAATAGAGTGGCTAGCGGTCGCCATCGCCAGCGCTGGATTGGCCGCCAGTTGCGCCGCAACGGCATCAATCAGCGCCGGGTCAATCAGCGGCTCGTCGCCTTGCACATTGACCACAATCGCCTCGTCGGGTAATTGCAGCAATTCAACCATTTCGGCCAAACGATCGGTGCCCGATGGATGGTCGGCACGCGTCAACTGGCCTTGGTAGCCCGCTTGCGTCACGGCATCGAGCACGGCCTGCTCATCGGTTGCCACCACCACCTGCGCGGCCTGCGATTTCAGCGCCTGCTCAACGACGCGCACCACCATAGGCTGGCCGCCAATATCAGCCAGCGGTTTATTCGGTAAGCGGGTCGATTTAAGGCGGGCGGGGATAATGGCGATGAAACTCATGGGCGGCGATCTCGGGGGCGGGTAGAGTTAAACTTCTTCATCGGCAGCCAGTTGGCGCGCTTCGCTTTCCAACATCACCGGAATACCGTCCTTGATCGGATACGCCAGACGGGCACCTTTGCTAATCAGCTCTTGCGTCGCCTTGTTGTAGACCAGGGGGCCTTTGCATACCGGGCAGACTAAAATCTCGAGCAATTTGGCGTCCATGATTTACCTTTTTGAGTTCAATGCTTTCAAATGAATATCAATGCGCTGCGCCAGGTCGGGTGAAATCACCGCCTGAACCGGCAAAACCCAGATTCTACCACCCCATGCGCGCTCAGTGTCAGCCGCGCTGAGCAGCGCAGCAATTTTCACCGCGTCTTTTTCAGTGACAATGATCTCGCCAACGGCGGGCAAATCGGCCAACGTAAACGCATGATGATCGGGGAAAACATGCTCAAGATAGCTAAAACCTAACTCCGATAATGTGTTGAAAAAGCGTTGCGGATTGCCGATGCCGACCACCGCATGCAAGGATGCGGCAAAATCAGCCGCAGTGCGGGTATCGTGCACATCGTCGAGCCGATAGCAGCGCTCGGCCAGTAGCTGCATTTGATGGTGTGACACATACTCACCACTGTATTGCGCCACAGGCAAATCATTATCTAACCCAGCGGGCAATACCCCATTAATCACCACCGCATTCACCGTAGCCAGCCGCGCCACACCTTCGCGCAATGGCCCGGCGGGCAAACGCAAGCCATTGCCGAGGCCACGCGTTGCATCGACGACACAAATCTCAAAATCGCGCGCTAGCGCATAGTGCTGCAAACCATCATCACACAGCAACACATCCACCGCCGGATACGCCGTCAGCAGCGCCCTACCCGCCTCGGCACGGCGGCGGGCGACAAATACCGGCACATCCAGATCAGCCAGTGAGCGGCGCATCAACAGCGGCTCATCGCCCACCTCGCGCGGCAAACTATCTATCTCAACCGCGCGCGCCGCACCGTTATCATCCACACGCCCATACCCGCGCGAAATAATCCCCACCCGCCAGCCGAGCTCGCTCAAGCGCCGCGCCAGCGCAATCGTCAACGGCGTTTTGCCGGTGCCACCCGCCGTGATGTTGCCCACCACGATCACTGGTACTGACAATCGGCTGGATTTTTTAATTCCAAGTTTGAATAGCGCGGCATTGAGCGCGGCCAGCGCGGTGAAAATGAAGGACAGCGGCCAGAGCAGCAGCGCCCCCAGCGAAAGGCGGCGGCGATACCAGATACGGTGGATGAGGGATTCGAGGTTCATAGCTGTTTGTGTTTTCGCTTAAGCGATCTTCATGTTTTTAGTGCCTTCGGCACGTTGATTTACAGTCGCAATCCGCGACGAGGACTCACTTTCTTTGCTTCGCCAAAGAAAGTAAGCAAAGAAAGGCGACCCCCGCCTGCGGCCCTCCGGGCTTCCCTCAGTCGGTCGCGAGCCAAACGAAACACTGTTTGTCTCACTCCACTCCCTCGGCGATGGGCGACAGGGGATTAAAAGCCCCAGACCACAAAGAGCGACCTAAATAAGCATGGGTATATCGTTAAAGCACAGCATCATAATGGCATACAGAGCAACACCAAGGCATGTATATACCACCATCGTCGGTCTGCACCGTTCCCCCTGCGTCAGCGCCGAGCGAGGAAGAAGCGGCAAGGGGTTGCGGCGGGCTCTGTTTTGTTAAAGCCCGCCGCCTTGCCGATTATCCGCAGCGAGGGCATCCCGCGTAGCGGGACGCAGATGCGGGGTCGCCTTTCTTTGCTGACTTTCTTTGGCGAAGCAAAGAAAGTGAGTGCCGCGGCGCATAGCCGCCAATCCCGGCTCATTGCCTCGACTCACGTTGGGCTGCGTGCATGCGATTAAAAGTAATCAGGGCGGCGTAGCTTCTCTATCTCGGAAATAAAGGCGTCAGATATGTTATTTAAAAGGTTGGCCATAGCCTCCAAGCTCTGCATCTCAATTGTTTTCGCACTACTCCTACCACTCGAATCATCATGAAAATGAAACTTATGTGCAAACTCTAAATTGCCATGACATAGATCGTTTCTTAATTTAACAATACCAACGGGCTTATCATTTGAATTAAGTTTTTTTCCAGTAGCATCATTGATATTTTTATCAAACTCGATTGCATCATTACAATGCAAATCAAAATAGTCATTCCCAACGAGTTTCAAAACTGTAATATCGACACCAAGCTCACCGACTTTTCTTATTAGGAAGTTATTAATATTCCCTTTACTTAATTTAGCAATAGTTCCATCATCATCGAAATCATTAAGAAGATACCTCAACCCAGATTCAACGCCAGTAATAAAACAAAGGCATGCCGCTAAATACAGATGATTATCCATGCATTTTTTTGCTTGCTTCGGAAATGTGCGAATTTCTGCACCGAGGCTGAGAGGCCCTGCGCCTGTAATAACCAATTGAAGCAACTCTAACTGCTCAAGATTTGTTTGATGTTCATTCACATTGAGGCCTTTCATGACATTTTCTGAATACTCTTAGCAAATGAAAACGGCGCCTAAGCGCCGTTTTCACATCAATCCAATCACTTCCCAGTCGTCTGCGTCGCAAACGTCAACTTCCCATACCCTGCCGTTCTGGCCGCTTCCATCACATTCACCACCGCCTGATGGCTAGACTGTGCGTCGGCGTTAATCACAATCATCGGCTCAGCGTTATTTCCCGCAGCGCGGCGTAGCTGGACGGAAAAATCATCCGGGCTGGAGAAAACAGTGGTTTCGCCGTTGATCGCATATTGGCCATTGGCCGAAATGGCAACCTGAATGGTCTGTGGCTGCTCGACCTGTTTTTCCGCGTCGGCCGTTGGCAGATTGATTTTCAGCTCGGCAAATTTGGAATACGTGGTGGTGGCCATCAGAAAAATCAAAATCACCAGCAAAACGTCGATCAGCGGGATAAAGTTGATTTCGGGTTCGACGCGTTCGCGCCCTTTACGAAATTTCATTGCTATTTTGCCTTCTCATTGCCTTCTTATTCGAAGCAGAAAACGAGCGAAAAGACCAAAGACAAGGAACAAAATAGGCGAGACACCGGAATTTACTGAAGTAAATGAGGATGTCGAGCCTGTTTTGTGACGCAGTATTTGGCCTTTGCAGCCGTTTTCTCAGTGGTGGCGCTCGCCGTGAACGACTTCGACGAGTTTAATCGCCTGCTGCTCCATCTCCACCACAAAATCATCAACGCGGCTGGCAAAGTAGCGGTAGAACATCAGTGCAGGCACAGCCACGATAATGCCAAAGGCGGTGTTGTACAGCGCAATCGAGATACCATGCGCCAGCGCGGCCGGGTTGCCGCCGCCAGTGGGCGATTGCGAGCCGAAAATTTCGATCATCCCGATCACGGTACCAAACAGCCCCAGCAGCGGCGTCACTGCGGCCAGCGTACCCAGGGTAGACAGATAGCGGTTCAGATCGTGTGCGACTGCGCTGCCGGTTTCTTCGATTGACTCTTTCATGATTTCGCGTGAGCTTTTCACGTTTTTCAGGCCCGCAGCCAGTACGCGGCCCAGCGGGCTATTAGCCGCCAGTTTGTTCAGTCCCTCGGCATTGACGCCCTGGGCGCGATATTCCTGTACCACTTTGGCGAGCAGGCCGGTCGGCAACACTTGGGATTTACGCAGCGACAGCAAGCGCTCGATGATGATGGTTACAGTGGCGACAGAGGCGGCGATAATCAGCCAAATCGGCCAGCCAGCAGCCTGGATGATGGCGTACATAGTGGTTTGAACCTTAGGTGAAAAGTGAATCTGAAGTCTTTCGCGAAAACCGCGTAACTTTAGCCGCTATTTGCAGCCGGGGGAAGAGGTTATGATTACGCCGGACAGGCCAAGCAACAGATTGGCAGCCACAAAATGTTTTCGGTCATACAACTGTGGATAACTTTGTGAGCAAGTGCGTAAAACCCGGCTAAAGACGGCATAAATGCTGCATATAATCAGTTTTTACCGGCTTATAGCGAAAATATATTATCTATTACTTTCAACAACTTAAATCGTTTTTATCAACTACAACTTTCAATCATGCCCACGCAGGGCTTAGAAGCTGGATTTTGTGGATTACTCAAGGTGTTTTCGGCGTGAATCTTGATTTGTCAAGCCCCTCAAAAGCTGTAGTGTCTGTCACACAACTGAATCGTGATGTGAGATTGTTGCTGGAAACCGGCTTTCCCAGCTTGTGGGTGGCCGGGGAAATCTCCAATTTCAAGCGTTATGAGTCGGGTCACTGCTACTTCAGCCTGAAGGACGCCAATGCACAGGTGCGCTGCGTGATGTTTCGTGGCCGGGCGGCGCTGCTCGATTTTGCGCCGCGCGAAGGCTTGCAGGTGGAAGTGCGCGCTGTGGTGTCGCTGTACGAAGCGCGCGGCGATTTTCAGCTGACCATTGAGGCGATGCGTTTGGCTGGCCAAGGGGCTTTGTTCGAGCGTTTTGAAGCATTGAAAAAGCAGCTGGCCGCCGAGGGGCTGTTTGCCGCCGAGCGCAAGCAGGCGCTGCCGCATTTTCCGCGCCGGATCGGCATTGTCACCTCGCCCGCTGCGGCTGCGCTGCGCGATGTGCTCACCACGCTGGCCCGCCGCATGCCTAATATCGAAGTCATTCTGTATCCCACCGCCGTGCAAGGCGCCGATGCGGCCAAGCAGATTGTGCGTGCGATTGTGCAAGCGGCCAGCCGCAATGAGGTAGACGCGCTGATTATTTGCCGTGGCGGCGGCAGCCTAGAAGATTTGTGGTCGTTTAACGAAGAAATCGTCGCCCGTGCAATTGCCGCCTGCCCGATTCCAACCGTGAGTGGTGTTGGCCACGAAACCGATTTTACGATGGCCGATTTTGTCGCTGACGTTCGCGCGCCAACGCCAACGGCGGCAGCCGAGCTGGTTAGCCCCAATCGCAGCGAATTATTGCAGCGCCTGCAGCAGCTAAAACAGCGGCAAAGCCGGGTATTGCAGCAGCAGTTGCAACAACGCATGCAGCAGCTGGACCAGCTGGCGCGGCGGCTGATTCATCCGGGACAAAGATTGAGCCAGCAAAAAATCGAGCTGGGCAATCAGGCGCGCCGTTTGCAGCAATGTCTGCGCTTTAGCCAGCAGCAACGTGCGCAGGCTTTGTCGCGACGAGCGCTGCAACTGCAGCATGTGCGCCCACAAGTGGCGCAACTATTGCCCTTGCTGCAGCAAAAGCAGCAGTGTTTGCACAGAGCCATGCAGCGCAAGCTAGAGCAAGAGCAGCAATACCTCAAACAGGCGCAGCTACAGCTCAGCCCGTGGGACCCACAACAGGTGCTATCGCGCGGCTACGCGCTGGTGAGCCGCCCCAATGGCGAGCTAGTACGCAGCGCGCTGGACGTGCGCGCAGGCGATGCGCTGAACATCCGTTTTGCCGACGAGAAGATTAGCGTTGAAGTGCGCCAGGGGATTATCCAGCAGCCCGAGCTGGGCTTGTAAAAGAAGGGGGTATTGCCCGCTAAAATAGATCGGCCAAAGAAAAAGGCGACATACCTTGCTGGGTATATCGCCTTGACTGGCCTTCACTGCTGCTGGCTATTCACACTGCCGAATCGGCCCCTTTGGCTGATTCGGCATAGCGCTCGGTTGGGCTACTCGAGAAGTGAAAGACCACCGCATTGGCAAACATCGGATCGAAACCTTTTTCGATCATGATTTCCACAATCGATTGCGCCTGACAGCCGCGCTGCAGGTTTTCGATAATCCAGTCCTGCCATTCGGGGGTGATTTGGGTAAAACCGCTCATTGCAATACGCCTCTCCATCCATTGTCTTGCGGATCACCACGGTACATTATCGACTCAAGGCCAACAGAACCGGGCGTGTTCGCCTCGTCGCCCTGTTGATCCGGGTCGCGAGCACTTTGTAAGGTGTCCACATTATTCATGTGAAAAGAGCCCTTGTCACTCTTTCTTACACGCAAAAGCCCAGATTCGTCACGAACGTCACAAGCCTTTTGCCACAATGCTAAAAAGACTAGTCGATCTGTGGTGATCGTGATAGGCAATCAGCCAAGTCAGTCACAAACGGCTGTGCTAGAATCTCGCCTTTGATTGATTTAAGACCTACGGACGGGTTGGCATTATGGAACTTTCAGCACTGACCGCGCTTTCGCCGCTAGACGGCCGCTACGAAAAACAATTGGCCGATTTGCGCGCCCATTTCAGTGAATACGCGCTGATTAAAAATCGCGTTACCGTCGAAGTGGCCTGGCTCAAAGCGCTGGCCAGCGAAGCTGCGCTGGGTGAAATCAAACCATTCTCGGCCGCGACGATTGCCGAGCTGGACGCCGTGGTTGCGCAATTCAGTACCGAACACGCGCTGGAAGTGAAAACCATTGAGCGCACGACCAACCACGACGTGAAAGCGGTTGAATACTGGCTGAAAGAACGTCTGTCGGGCAATGCCGAAGTCTCTGCTGCGAGTGAATTTATCCACTTCGCTTGTACATCCGAAGACATCAACAATCTGTCGCACGCCCTGATGCTCAAAGGCGCGCGTGAAGGCGTGATGCTGCCAAAACTGGCTGAAATCATCACCAAACTGAAAGAACTCGCGCACGAATTGGCCGACGCGCCAATGATGAGCCGCACGCACGGCCAGCCAGCCACGCCAACGACGATGGGCAAGGAAATGGCCAACGTCGCTTTCCGTCTGGAGCGCCAGCTGAGCCGTATCGCCAATGTTGAATTGCTCGGCAAAATCAACGGCGCCGTAGGTAACTACAACGCGCACTTGTCGGCGTATCCGGAACTCGATTGGGAAGGCTTCTGCCGCCGCTTTGTTGAAAGCCTCGGCATTACCTTTAATCCATACACGATCCAGATCGAGCCGCATGACTACATGAGCGAGCTGTACGACGACTTCGCGCGTGCAAACACGATTCTGATCGACATGAATCGCGATATCTGGGGTTATATCTCTCTGGGCTTCTTCAAACAGAAAGTAAACAAAAACGAAGTGGGCTCTTCAACGATGCCACACAAAGTAAACCCGATCGACTTCGAAAATTCCGAAGGCAACTTGGGTATTGCTAACGCAGTATTGTTCCACTTGAGCCAGAAACTGCCGGTATCGCGCTGGCAGCGTGACCTGACCGATTCAACCGTACTGCGCAATATGGGCGTTGGCTTGGGTTACTCATTGCTTGGGTTTGTAGCGGCGCTCAAAGGCCTGAACAAACTGATGGCCAATCGCGACGCGATGATGGCGGATCTGAACAATAACTGGGAAGTATTGGCCGAGCCGATCCAGACCGTGATGCGTCGTTACGGCGTGCCTAATCCGTACGAGCAATTGAAAGAATTGACGCGCGGTAAAACCGGCATCAGCAAAGAAGCGCTGGCGGTGTTTATCGATGGCTTGGAAATCCCACAAGACGCGAAAGATCGCCTCAAAGCATTGACGCCAAGCAGCTACCTTGGCACCGCAGAGGAACTTGCTCGCCGGATCTGAGTCCCGAGCAAATAATCACAGGCGCTTCGGCGCCTGTTTTTACGTCGATCAGATATAATCAACGACGGTAAAACGACTATTCAATTTGGAGTTTCACGGTGAAACGTAAAGTAATCGCTGGCAGCGCACTCGGCCTGATTGTTCTGGCTACAGGCTACTTGGGTGGCAGCTATTATGCCGGGCAAGCCGTTGAGCAAACTATGCTCAAGCAGCACGAGTGGATTAGCAAGCTGCCCTACTTTATCGTTAAATCGCACAGCTACCAGCGCAACTGGCTGAGCTCGACCGAAGTGACCACGCTGCAGGTCAACCCCGAGCTGTATCGCTTTTTGCTGGAAAAAGAAGGCGAAAAGCTGCAGACGTTTGAAGTCACCTACACCAATCATATCCAGCACGGGCCGCTGCCTTTGTTGCTGCGCTTTAATCCGCTGCCGTACAAAGCAGTGGTGAGTACCGAATTCAAATATTCGGCCGATACCGAGAAGTTTCTGGCCAAATTCTTTGGTGAGCAAAAACCGATCACCATTGAAAACCGCATCGCGTTTAACGACGATGGCGTGATGAAAATCAACGTACCCAGCTTTGATTACGAAGAAGCGCTTTCTGGCGTAAAAGCCAAATGGCAAGGGCTGGACGCCACGCTCTCGTATGGCGGCGATTTTAACCGCGTCCAGTTTGAAGCCAGCGTGCCCGGTCTGTCGGGTCAGGCCAAGGAAAAAGGTTCGTTTGCTCTGCAGGGGCTAAGCGTCAGCCTGAATCAGAGCAAAGGGGCCAATGGCATTATGATCGGCACCAATACGGCCAAAGTTGCGCAGTTTGACCTGGATATGCAGGAAGGCAATCCGCTGAAGCTCAAACTGGAAAATCTGGTTTATCAAGGTAAAGTGAATGAAGATGGCCAGTTTATCAACGGCAGCGCCCAGCTGGATCTGAGCAAGCTGCTGCTCAATGACAAACCTTACGGCCCGGCGGTCATGATTGCCGAAGCCAACCACCTGCATGGCAAAACGCTGGCCAAAATCAGCGATGAAATTACGCTGCTGCAAAAACAGAAGCTCAACCGCGAGCAGCTAACCGAGGCGCTGAGCAAGCTGGCCAAGGAGCATGGCTTGCCTTTGCTGCAAAATGACCCTGAATTTGCCATCAAAAAGCTCGAAGTGAAGCTGCCGGACGGCAAAATCCACTTTGCCGGCTCGGTGGGGCTAAAAGGTTTTGTCGAGGCCGATCTGGACAAACCGGTTTCTCTGGTGAGCAAGCTCGATGCGCAAGCCGATTTTGCCATTCCGCGCAAAGTCGTCGAAACGCTGGTGATGTGGCAGGCGCGCAATATGTTTGCTGGTGCCGAGGAAGGCCAGATCAATCATGAAGACATTGATTTTCTGGCCAGCCAGTTTGTCGAAGGCCAGATTAATAAACTGTCCGATCAGAACCTGATCCGTGTAGAGGGTGATCTGCTGTCGGCCAAGGCCTCATTGAAAGGCGGCAAATTTATTCTGAACGACATCGCCGTACCGCTGCCTTGGGATCAGGAGCAGGATCTACCCGCGGCAGCAGAGTAAGTGGGTGGCCAATAGTCTTCAGACAAGGTGCTGAGCTAAAGACGGTACATCGGTACATAAGGAGTACGACAAGGCGAAGTAGCGATGCATGAGAACTTTTGCTTCAGCACTTAAAGCGGCTATTTTTCGCCCAATCTCCCCATAAGACAGGCGCTCTTGATAAAATCGGTCTTTGCCCCGATCAACTCACCAAAGATCATTGCCATGAGCCGTTTCTGGAGCCCTGTCGTACACACACTCACCCCGTACACCCCGGGTGAGCAGCCCAAGATCACCAATCTGATCAAACTCAACACCAATGAAAACCCGTACGGCCCATCGCCCAAAGCGATTGCGGCCATGCAGGCGGCGGTGAATGATCATTTGCGCCTCTACCCCGATCCAAATGGCGACGTACTCAAGGACGCGATTGCGCACTATCACCGCGAGCATGCGCTGACCCGCGCTCATGTTTTTGTTGGCAATAGCTCGGATGAAGTGCTGGCGCACACTTTCCAGGCGCTGCTTAAGCACGAAAAACCCCTGCTATTCCCAGACATCAGCTACAGCTTTTACCCGGTTTACTGCGGCCTATACGGCATTGACTATCGCACGGTGCCGCTGAACGCCGCGTTTGAAATCAACACGGCCGATTACATCGGCGGTGGCGCGATTATTTTCCCTAATCCCAACGCACCCACCGGCATTTTGCTGCCGCTCGCGCAGATTGAAGCGCTACTGCAAGCGCATCCCGATCAGGTGCTGGTGGTCGATGAAGCGTATGTCGACTTCAGCGACAGTCGCGGGGACAGCGCCATCAGCCTGATCCAGCGCTACGACAATCTGTTGGTCGTGCAAACGCTGTCCAAATCACGCTCGCTCGCTGGCCTGCGCGTTGGCTTTGCCGTGGGTCATCCCGACCTGATCGCGGGCTTGGAGCGCGTTAAAAACAGCTTCAATTCCTACCCGCTTGATCGCGTAGCGCTGGCCGGTGCAGTAGCTGCCTTTGAAGATGAGGGGTATTTCTCGCAAACCTGCGCAGCAATTAACACCAGCCGCGATACCCTGACCGGGCATCTCGTTGAACTGGGCTTTGAAGTCTTGCCATCCAAAGCCAATTTCATTTTCGCCCGCCACCCGCAGCACGATGCCGCCACTCTGGCGCAAGGTCTGCGCGAACGCGCCATACTGGTTCGCCACTTTAAAGCGCCACGGATCGAGCAATTCCTGCGCATTTCGATCGGCACAGACGCGGAATGCGCGGCGCTGGTTGTTGCTTTAAAAGAACTGATTTAATAAAGTCGGCAGGTATTGCCCTATAGCTCAATTGAATCAATAGCTACAGAGCAATACCCCCTACTTCACCTTCAGCGGTAAGCCTGCCACCATCAGCACCACTTCTTCTGCCTCAGCGGCGATGTGCTGCATAAAGCTGCCGTGCAGGTCGACAAAATGGCGGCCCATTTGGGTTTCGGCGTGCAGGCTCCAGCCGATTTCATTGCCCACAGCGATGACAGTCTGGGCGGTGACAGCGGTCAATTCTGCCCAGCGTTTTTTGGCCTCGATCAGCGTGGCGTCTCTGTTGTAGTTGCAATCGGTAAACAGATTGGTCAGCCACAAGGTAATGCAGTCGAGCACGATCACCTCACCATCAAAACCGTGCGCGGCCAGATCGGTGTCTTGCTCAAGATTGATCCAGCGCTCGTCACGCGCGCTTTTATGCCGCGCGATTCGCTCGGCAAAATCGTCATCCCACACCCGCGAGGTGGCCAGATAGGCCGGACGAGCGGACAGGGCCAGCGCCCAGTTTTCGGCGTAGCGGCTTTTGCCGCTTTTTTGTGCGCCGGTGACGACAATCAGCTTCATATTATTAATTCCTTCCAGTGCATTTTGACCTGTAATCTCTCACACGCGGCGACAAAACAGCTCAAATACCCTACCCCTCTATTTCCTGCTAGGCAAGCCCAGGCCGTGCTCAGCGAAGTATACCCCAAGCAAGATCATCGCTGCACCCGATGCGCCGACCAGGGTAATACGCTCGTCCAGAATCACCACGGCGGTGAGCATGGTCACCATCGGAATCAGGTAGATGTAGTTGCTGGCTTTGACCGCGCCAATAATGCCGACGGCTTTATTCCAGGCCACATAACACAGGGCCGAGGCGACGATGCCCAAAAACAGCATATTGCCGCCTTGCAGCGGATCGAGCCACAGGGATAAATCGAGGCGATAGTGCATCAGCCAAGCGGCGGGCAACAAGGTGAGAATGCCGTAGAAAAAGATTTGCCGCGTCAGATACAGATAACCATAGCGTTGCCCTGCCCGTTTGAGCAGCAGGCAGTACACCGCCCAGGCCGCCCCGGCAGACAGCGCCAGAATATCGCCCAGCGGATTGAGCTGCAAAATCACGCTGCCGTTGAACATCACCAACGCTACGCCTGCCAGCGCAATCAGCGAGCCAATAATCAGGCGCTGGCTGAGCTTTTCGTCGTGCGTGGTGAAATGGGCAAAAAAGGCCGTCAGCAAAGGCGCGGACGAAACCAGCAAGCCCACGCTGGAGGCTTGCGTATATTGCAATGCGATGTTTTCGGTCAGGAAATACAGCGTGACGCCAAACAGGCCAAGGCCGAAAAAATACAGCTCTTCACGCCAGTTTGGCCGTTTGAAAACCGGCTGCATCAGCAACAAGAGCAGATAGGCCAGCACAAAGCGATCAAGGGCAATTTCCACCGGGCTGCGCCATTGCAGCAGGATTTTGGTCGATACAAAGGTAATGCCCCAAACCAGCACACAGAACAGCACCAGCAAATGGCCCAGCAAGCGGGCGTCTTTGAACTTCGAAGTCATGCTTTTCAACCAATCGCAATACGGGGCGTTTCAGGATACGGGAAAATGGCAAGCTTGCCGCCCGCTGATTTCCCCAATGCACGCAACTAGCCCGGCTGGCAGGAGCTTTCGTCGATGCGCTCGACCAGATAGTAGGCCAGCATATCCTGCAGACGGGCGAACTCCAGCGGTTTGGGCAAGAATCCATCCATTCCGGCACTGAGGCACTGCTCTTCACTGCTCTCGAAGGCATTCGCCGTTAGCGCAATAATCGGCAGATTCTGAAATTGCGGCTGGCTGCGCAATAGACGGGTGGCCTCAATGCCATCCATTTCGGGCATTTGCCAATCCATCAACACCAGATCAAACGCCTCCTGTTGCGCTAGCGTCACGGCTTCCTGCCCCGAGTGGGCAATTCGCACCGTGCAGCCGAGCTTGGCCAGAAAGGCGCTGACCACTCGCTGATTCATCGGGTTGTCTTCGGCGACCAGAATATGCCCGTGAAAACGCACACAGCCAGCTTGCTGCGGTAGCAAAGTGCTGCGTACATCCAGCAATTTGCGCAGGCCACGGATCAGCCCCACTTCGCTCAAGGCCGGTTTGCCCAGAAAACCTCGCGCGCCACCGCCGCGCAGCTCCTGCTGCGCCGAATGCCAGCCGAGCAAGAGCGCGGGGCAATCAATGTTCAGCGCGGCCAGATTGCTTGCCTCTTCATCAACAATCAGCAGCTCGGCCTCGCGCAATGCCGCCGGGCTGGCATCAAGCCAGCAGACCTCGGAAGCGGTAAGCAGGCGCTTGATCCACGATTGGCTCCAGCTACCATCGCCCAGCCAGGCGACTTTTTTCCCTTGCAGGCTGGCCAGCGTCGGCAACACACGCTGGCGTACCGTGTCATCAGTCCCTAGCGGCAAGCGGACGATAAAACACGAGCCCTGCCCCAGCGCCGATTCAACGGTAATCGTGCCGCCCATCAATTCAAGCAGCAGTTTGCAAATGGCCAGCCCCAGCCCGGTGCCGCCGTAGCGGCGTGTCGAGCCCGAATCGGCCTGATAAAAACGCTGAAACAGCAGCGCCTGCTGCGCTTTGCTTATCCCGATGCCGCTGTCTTTCACCCGCAATTCAATCGCGCCACCCTGCACGCTGGCGCTCAGATAAACCCCGCCTTGTTCGGTAAATTTCAGCGCATTGGACACCAGATTGGTGATGACCTGCTTTAAACGCAGACCATCGCCAAAGTAGCGCACAGGAAACACCGGCGCGATATCGAGCACCAGCTCGATCCGGCGCTCGACAGCGCGTGAGGCGAGCATGCTGCACGAGTCTTCCAGCACTTCCTGCAGATTGAAAAAATCCGGCGTCAGCTCGAATTTGCCCGCTTCGATTTTCGAATAATCCAGCAAATCATTCACCAGCAGCACCAGCGAATCGCCCGACTTGCGAATATTGCCAACGTATTCGCTCTGTTCTTTATTCAGCGGCGTATCGGCGAGCAACTGGGCAAAGCCCAGCACGCCATTGAGCGGGGTGCGGATTTCATGGCTGATAGTGGCCAGAAAATCCGATTTGGCGCGGCTGGCGGCCTCGGCCTGATCTTTGGCATGCGCCAGCGCAGCCGTTTGCTGCGATAGCCGCGCATTGAGCAAATGCATTTGCTGCTGTACCTGTTTGGCGCGGATCAACTGCGCCACAATCGCGGCAAACAGCTTCATTACCTCGCGCTGATACGGCATCAGGGTACGGCGGCGCAGGAAATTATCGGCCGCCATCCAGCCCAGATGAATGCCGTCGGCGTACAACCCCACCAGTGAATTCCAGCCCCGGCCAACGACGACTTTATTGTAATAAATGGGCGCGTCTTCCTTGACGATCACCTCGCCCGGCTGCTCGGCTGCGGCAGCAAAAATCTGGTGCTGCGGAATGGACGTGCTGTACCAGTGCTCATCGGTCAGGCGGCCATCGTTGTCGGTACCATAGGTGCCCAGCATCAGCCCTTTGTCGTGATCGACTGCAAACAAGCCCAGCCGGTCGATTCCCAGATCGGTAATCGCCGCGTTCACCGCCTCGCGCTGCAAGGTGTCCAGATCGGCGGTTTGCGTCAGGCGCAAAGTGACTTCGTGCAATTTTTGCAGCAGCTCGCGGTATTCTTCGGCACGCTGCAAGCTGCTTTGCAAGCGGCGGGTCATTTCGTCGCGCTCAACCACGCCACCGGTCAGCAAGGCTTCGATCCGGTCGGCCAGCATGCCCGCAAGTGCCTCGCACTCAACCCGGAATGACGCGGTTTCCAGATAGGATTTCAAACGTGGCACGTCAGCCAGCTCAACGTACAGCAAGGCAATCAGCTTGCCGTGGTACTCCAGCGGCAAAATCCAGCGCACCAGTTGCGGAATGCTATCGCCCTCGACTTCCCAGATGTCTTCAACTTGAAAATCCACCGGGCGTACCGACAAAGCAGGCTCACGCAGCTGCCAGTGCAGCTCTTCCACCGCCAGACCAAAAAAGGCATCGGGGTTTTGTGGCTCGGCAAAACACAGCGAGCGCAGCCCAACGACCGCCTGGGCGTGAATCAGCAGGCCTTTGTCATCGTCGGGCAGCACCAGAAAAGTGCGCTTGGCGTCAAACGAATCGCGCACAGCGCCAACCAGCGCCTCGGCAAACGCGTCCCACGTCTGCGCCTCGAGCAAAGTAGAAAGGTGCAGTACTGATTCGAGCTTCATAAAAAAACCTAAATGGACAAAAACCTAAATGGCAAAGTGGAGCATGGGCGCGGCCAGCGTGCAGGCTGAGCATCGTTTGCTTTCGTTTGCTTGCCCGGTTGCAAACACAGCGTCAACACTGTCCAGCTCGGTTATAATTGCGCCCAATTGCTTATATATATTGATTGACTCAAGATGAACAATCCTACCGCCCAGATCGAATCACTCAGTCACGAAGGCCATGGCATTGCGCATGTCGATGGAAAAACGATTTTTATCGACGGCGCGCTGCCTTTCGAAACCGTAACTTACAGTAGCTTTCGCAAAAAACCAAACTTTGAAAATGCGCAAGCGATCAGTGTGCATAATGACAGCTTTATGCGCGTAAAACCAAAATGCCCGCATTACGGCGTCTGTGGTGGCTGTTCATTACAACACATGGAATTTGGCGCGCAGGTCGCCGCCAAACAACGCGTGCTGGAAGACAATCTGGAGCGCATTGGCCACGTTAAAGCCCAATCCATCCTGCCCGCCATTTACGGCCCGGCTTGGGGCTACCGCCACCGTGCGCGCCTATCGGCCAAAAATGTCGCCAAGAAAGGCACGGTGCTGGTTGGTTTTCATGAAAAGCGCAGCAGCTTTATTGCCGATATGCGCGAATGCCATGTGCTGGTGCCGCATGTATCAGCGCAATTGCCTGCGCTGCGGGAGCTGGTGAAAAGCCTGTCGATTTTCGACCGGATGCCGCAAATCGAGCTGGCCGTGGGCGCGAATATCACCGTGCTGGTGTTTCGCAATATGGAAGACATCAACGACGCTGATTTTGCGCTGTTCAAAACCTACGCCGACGAGTGGAAAGTGCAGATCTGGCTGCAACCCAAAGGCCCGGATAGCGCCTACCCACTCTACCCACTGGACGCGCCGCAACTCAGCTATCTGATGCCCGAGTTCAATATTGAAATGCCGTTCAAGCCCACCGAATTTACCCAGGTGAACCACGGCATCAATCGCGTCATGGTCGAGCGCGCGATCAAAATGCTGGACCCCCAGCCGGGCGAGCGCATTGCCGATATGTTCTGTGGTCTGGGCAACTTTACACTGCCAATCGCGCGCAGCGGCGCGCAGGTGCTCGGCATGGAAGGCAGCCAGCAGCTGGTTGAGCGCGCGTTCGAGAGCGCCAAACACAATGGCCTGGATCACCTGACCGATTTCACGATGGCCAATCTGTTTGATATGAACCCTGAATGGCTGGAAAAACTGGGGCATTTTGACAAAATGCTGATCGATCCGCCGCGCGATGGCGCGATCTCGCTGTGCAACGCCATTTCGGCGGAAAACGGCCCGAAACGGATTGTGTACGTCTCCTGTAGCCCGTCCACGCTGGCGCGCGACGCCGATATTCTGGTCAACGTCAAAGGCTATACGCTCAAATCCGCGGGCATTATCAATATGTTCCCGCACACCGCGCACGTAGAAAGCATCGCGTGGTTTGAGAAAGAATAAACCGACCGAGTCGCTGAAATAAAATTGCCCGCGAATGCGGGCAATTTTATTTGCAGGAGTATATCGCTCAAAGCCTTACCCTGATTAAGCCTAATTGACATACCTACCGTTGTATATCTCGCAACCAGTCAATTCTGGTGCTTCGCCTTTCATCATGGCGGGTTTCTAAGCACAAGCTAAGTGCCAGCTCTCGATCCACTGCCGACAGTCAGTCTTCAGCGCAATGAATGACGGGTAATAGATGTGAAGCTGCCGCGACTCAGCCTGTCCGGTTGAATAACTCGTTAGCCTCAGACTCTTTCGGGGCGTTGTATTTTGCCATGTAATTTTCGTAGCTGCCAAAATGCCGATGCCTACTTAAATAATGTGGATAACGCTCATAGTGCCACCTGCACTGTTCAATAAAGCCCGAATTATCTAAGCCTAACTCTGCTGAAAGTTCTTCGAGACGATATGTATCTTTCATTAACTCTGCACATTTACTCGCATCTGCGCCATTTGCATCATAAAGAACCCCTGAGGGCAATTCATGCAATGTGTAAGCTAGGAAATGGAGTAGTTTTTTATACTCTTCCTTCTGTTCTTTTTTACTCATGACGGACTTAACTCCACTGCAATCATGACAAGCCTAACAATTGAGTAATTTTCATTTTTACTTAAGTCTAATTGTCTGTCTAACGCATTAATTGAGCTACTGCGTCTGCTATCAGTAGGGCTGCTGATACTCATTCGGGCATGAACAAACGCGGCATTACTTCCGCTTCTGGCCGACTGCAGCCCCCGCACTAGTTTAAACCGATCAACTTCAGCAGTGCATTAAGCATCGTTAGCCCGTGGTGAAATTGATCCGCGAATGGCAGCTTTCGCTGCACTGTGCTGGGACACAAGATCAGACGCGGCAATGACATCCGCTCATTCAAACACGATACCGACACGGTGAACACAATCATTCCCTGTCTTTTCGCCCGCCCGTATACTGGCCAACACCGGATCAATTTGATCAATACAAAGGATGCAAAAATGAAACTTTGGCCTTACGCTCTGTTGGCATTGTCGGCGACCAGCTTTGCGAATGACAAATTGATTTCCTACCTGCCCACCTGGCGCGACGCCAGCGTGGTCAGTAAAACCGGGCCGCAGCTGGCCAAGCTCGATTACGGTATTTTGTCGTTTATCGAAGTCAACGCCAGCGGTGAAGCGTATTTACCGGCAGCGACCAAGGCTGGCGCCGATTTGTGGCAGGCGCAATTTAAAACCGCCAAAAAGAACAATCCGAACTTTGCGTGCATGTGGGCGATTGGCGGCTGGACGGGCTCGCGCAATATCGCCAAAACGGCACAAACCGAAGCAGGTCGCGCCAAGCTGGTAAAAACTTCGGTCGCGATTATGCGCGACTCAGGCTGCGTCGGCCTGGATCTGGACTGGGAACACCCGGTGACGGGTGGCGAATACGCCGCCGATGCCAGCGCGGCCGATCTGCAAAACTGGGTCAGCTTGCTGCGCGACTATCGCCAGGCACTCGATGCGGCGGGCAAAAGCGATAAGAAACAATACCGGCTCAGCGTTGCCGTTCCGGCCAATAACGGTGGCTGGGTGATGCAGGGCTACGATATGAAAAACGCCTTTCCACTGCTTGATTGGGTCAATCTGATGGCCTACGACCGAGCTGGCGGCTGGAGCAAAACGGCCACGCTGCACGCCAGCCTGCATAGCGTGCCCAACGATCCGGACGGGCAGATTTTATCGAGCAGCAAGGCGGTGGATTATTTCCTGTCGCTGGGCGCCAAGCCCGCCCAACTGGTACTGGGCGTGCCATTTTACGCGCGCGGGCTGGGCAATGTGGCCGCCGGCCCCAAAGGCGATGGGCTGGCGCAAAGCATGTCCGGGCCGGGGCTGAAAGGCGAAACCGAGCCGGGCGTGGTGAGCTGGGCCGATCTGCAAGGCAAATACGCCAAAGCGCCGGGCTGGAAAGCCTACCGCAACAAGGAATCAGGCCAGTCACCGTATCTGTATCACGCCGACAAGAAAGAGCTGATTAGCTTTGACGACCCTGTTTCGCTGGCTGAAAAAGTGAAATACGTGAAAGAGAAAAAACTCGGCGGCATCATGATCTGGGAAATCACGCAGGACGACGCCGACTTCACGTTGCTGGGCAGCTTAGGCAAAGCGCTAAAGGGTAAATAGTCGGGAAATAGCCCGCTTCATTTTTGGCTATGTTCGCAATTTGTGTTGCTAGGGTTAATGGATCGCCGCAGCCACTTCTTCGCTCTTAAGGGTATGAATATCTCCACAGCGCCACTGCTGGCGTCACACAGAGCAAGTTGAGCTAGCGCAGTCGTTTCCCCCTTTGTCACAGCATAAGTATGCTACACAAGTTTTCCGCATTTGTTCCCCCTTTGTAAAAGGGGGGCTTAGGGAGGATTTCTGCACTATTTGAGTGATTTTAACTGCTGAAATAGTGCCAAATCCCCCTTAGTCCCCCTTTTACAAAGGGGGAACGAATGCGAAAAGCGTGTGCAATTACTCTGAAGGTGTGCAGATATTGGGGTATTGGCCTGCACTCAATATCCAGCAAGCACTTCAGAGTAATACCCCAGCAAGCAGATCAAGCCGTGCGCAGTGTAGCCATGCTGCTTTCCAGCCGGTTGGCCACATCCTGCAATTGGCGCATGTCCTGCGTAATACTGTTGCTGCCTTGCGAAGTCTGATTCAGGCCTTGGGCAATATCGGCCAGTTGCTGGTTGATGGCGCTGGCCGAGCGGCTTTGCTCGTCCACCGTCGTGGCAATCCCGTTCATTTTCTCGGCCACTGTCTCGCTAATGCCGTGAATGCGGTTGAGCGCCAGCGCCACCACTTCACCGTCGCGATTGCACGCCGACAGATACTGCCCGGCGGCCAGTACGGCCTTGCCGGTTTGTTCGGTCGATTGCCGCGTGCCATCCAGAATATTGGCAATCATCCGCGTTGAATCGCTGGTGCTTTGCGCCAGCTTGCGCACTTCGTCGGCCACCACCGCAAAACCACGGCCATGTTCGCCCGCTCTGGCCGCCTCGATGGCGGCATTGAGCGCCAGCAGATTGGTCTGATCGGCAATGTCCTTGATCGTGCCGCTCACCGTCACGATTTTGCCAAACGACAGCCCCAGCTCGTTCATCGCGTGCTCTACCGACGCAAAATGCACTGACAGCGCCTGCAGATTCTGCACCGTGGTCGCCCCGGCCTGATCAGCCTCCTTGGTCGCGGCCTTGGCTTGCCCGGCGGCAATGGCGGCAATTTGCGCCAATTCGCCGACGTAATGTACGGTTTCGGTCATTTCATGCATGGCCAGGCTGATTTCGCCCACGCGATTGGATTGTTCGCCCATATTGTGCGAGGCCTGATTGGCCAGCTCGGTAATATGCACCGCGTCTCGGCGCGTGTGCTGGGCCGCCGATTTGGCCTGCGCCAGAATCTGCATCAATTGCAGCAAAAAGTGATTAATCGCCTTGCCCAGCCCGCCCAGCTCGTCCTGCCCTTCCGGCATGCGCATGGTCAGATCGCCCGCATAGAGGCGCTGCGCCACTGCGGCCATTTCGGCCAGACTGGCTTGCAGACGGCGCGAGAAAAACAGCGACAAACCAATAATCATCGCCGCCGCCAGCAAGAGCGGTATCAGCACCAGCCAGAATGTTTGCGCCAACTGCTGCCCAAACACCGATTCGGCGTCGCTAGCGCGCGCACTCTCACTGACCATCAGTTTTTCCAGCACCAGCAACAAGGGGGAAAGGTCGTTGCGGTAAATCTGCTCGGGTATCGCCAGGGCGTCTTCGGGTGAAGTTTCGGCAATCAGCACCGCATTGCGAAATTGCGTCAGATAACGCGCCCAGTGCTCGGCCATCGCCTGATTAAACTGCGTTTGCTGCGCCGCAGGTAGCTGCACGGCAGCTGCGGATTGTTTGATGCTTTGCTCGTACTGCGTCAGCTGATTGCCAATATCGGGCTGCATCACATCCAGCCGCGACAGGGTCAGCATATCGACCTTCAGCCGCACCAGCTGCTCGGCCGAGCGCTGCGCGTCGCGATAGCTGTCAAAACTGTGCTTGAGCCGCTGCAGATTGCCCGCAGCCAGCAAAACGGCCAGACCCAGAGCCAGACCAGTGAGCACACTACCCAGCTTGAGCTGTGCTGCAATTTTCATACGGATACCATCGGAAAAACCATCGATGGCAAGGACTGTAGACTGGCTTGGTTACAATTGGATGACAAGTCTTGGGGCTCACTTTGGCCGCCGATTAAAATCAGCTGCTAATACACCCCCAATGTATTGACCCGAAAATCAATATCAGCAATTGCTTCAAGCACATACCCATGGTGAAAGTGCAATATTCAGATGAAGTGTTGAGATGGACGAATAGGATGATTTAGCGATAAACTCTGAACATCGCCCAATAAAAAGGGTATTGCCCGGCAGGCAATACCCTTTCTGCTTTGCAGAGCAATACCCCTAGCGATTAACGCATCGCTTGCAAGGCGGCAATGCGCTCTTCCATTGATGGGTGCGAGCTGAATAAAGACATCCAGCCCGATTTATTGGCAATACCCGAGGCCGCCATATTGCTTGGCAAGGCGCTCGGCTCCATCCCGCCCAAGCGGCGCAGCGCGTCCACCATCGGTGCAGTATCGCCCATCAGTTGCGCAGCGCCTGCGTCGGCGCGGAATTCGCGCTGGCGCGAGAAATACATCACGATCACGCTGGCCAGAATACCAAACAGAATGTCACAGATAATCACCGTCACCATATAGGCAATGCCGGGGCCGGACGATTCTTCATTGTCTTTTCTCAGGAATGAATCGACCAGATAACCCACCACGCGGGCTAGGAAGAAGACAAAAGTATTCACCACGCCCTGAATCAGCGTCAGCGTCACCATATCGCCGTTTTTCACGTGTGCGACTTCGTGCGCCAGTACAGCCTCGATTTCGCGGTGCGTCATGGTGTAGAGCAAGCCCGTTGACACAGCAACCAGCGAGTTGTTTTTGGAAGGACCAGTGGCAAACGCATTGGGCTCGCCTTCGTAAATGGCCACTTCAGGCATCGCAATTTGCGCGCGCTGCGCCAGCCGCGCCACAGTATCAAACAGCCATTGCTCGTCCTGATTGCGCGGGCGCTCGATGACTTGCGCGCCAGTGCTCCATTTGGCCATCGTTTTGGACATGGCCAGCGACAAGAAAGCGCCACCAAAACCCATCACGCCGGCAAACATCAGCAACATCGGCAAATTAAGCCCGTTGGCGCTCATAAAGCGGTTCAGCCCTAACACGCTAACCACAATCCCCAACACCACCATAATGGCGATATTGGTGGCAATTAATAGAATTGTCCGTTTCACTTGTCACTCCTTGTTAATTTGCGGTCATTATAAGTGAGGCGCTTGACGCCACAGTATGCTTTTGCAGCGTGTACAGGCAATGCCGTTGACTGCTTAGAGCAATCTCATACTGATCAGTTCCACCGCACTGATCGCAGGCAACGTAACTCGTAGTATAAAAAACTTTACTGCATCAAACATCAGGCTTACATTGACAAACCTTCAGTTTTTCTCGAAAGATGGTCATGCAAGCGCTCAATTACAAACATCTGCATTATTTCTGGGTCGTTGCCAAAGAAGGCGGCATTAGTGCGGCGGCGCGCAAGCTGGGGATTACGGCGCAAACGATTAGCGGCCAGGTCAGTTTGCTCGAGCAGGACATGGGCCAGAGCCTGTTTAGCCAGGTTGGGCGCAATCTACAGCTCACCGAAGCGGGCCGCACCATGCTGCACTATGCCGACCAGATTTTTCTGCTCGGCCAAGAATTGCAGCAAGCGATGGAGCGCGGCGACAGCTTGCGGGCGCGACTGAATATCGGCATCGTCGATATGATTCCCAAAAGCAATGCGCTGCAGCTCTTAAGCCCGCTACTTCAGTCGTCGCACAGCACGATCAAGCTGGTGTGCCAGGTCGATGGCGACCTGAACGAGCTACTAGCCAAACTAACTTTGCACCAGTTTGACCTGATTCTGGCCGACCGCCCCTTGCTGAACGCCGAAGCGCTGCAGCTGCGCAGCCAGCCGCTGACCACCGCGCCCATTATGCTGCAGGGCACGCGCGAACTGCTTGAACAATACCAGCCACACTTCCCGCACAGCCTGAGCGGTGCGCCGCTATTGCTACCGACGCGCAATACCGCGCTACGCTTGCAGCTGGACGCCTGGTTTGCCGAGCGGCAAATCTACCCTGATATTGTGGGCGAATTTTCCGACAGCGAGTTAATGCACACCTTTGCCAAAGCGGGTATTGGCCTGCAGCCAGCACCTATCATTCCCTCCAGAGCAATACCTGTTAATGATCTACATATCATCGGCGAGCTCAGCGGCGTTGATGCGCAGTATCACGCTATTTACAGCCCGAAAAAAATCCTGCACCCGGCGCTGGAAAAGCTGCTCAACCCATTGCCCGAAACGGTCTGAAAAATACACTCGTAATACTGCTGCAAGCCGCTGCACTCCCCGCACCAGCGGCGCTGTAGTGCCTGCACTAAGTCCAACAGAAAACGCAGAACTTCGGTTACAATCGTCGTTTTCCCGAATACAGCAGCAGGAGACTTCAGCATGTCAATGGCAGATCGCGACGGCGTCATTTGGTACGATGGCAAACTGGTAGATTGGCGCGACGCGACGACCCACGTCCTCACGCACACCCTTCATTACGGTATGGGCGTATTTGAAGGCGTACGTGCGTACGAAACGCCCAAAGGCACTGCGATTTTCCGTCTGCAAGACCACACCGAGCGTCTGCTCAACTCAGCCAAAATTTTCCAGATGAATCTTGGCTACAGCGCAGAAGAGCTGAACGAAGCACAAAAAACCGTAGTGCGCGAGAACAAGCTTAAATCTTGCTATCTGCGCCCATTGTCGTTTATCGGCAGCGAAAAGCTCGGCATTGCCGCCACCAACAACACCATCCACACCATCGTGGCTGCGTGGCCTTGGGGCGCTTACCTGGGCGAAGACGGCCTGACCAAAGGCATCCGCGTTAAAACCTCAAGCTTCACCCGTCACCACGTGAATGTATCAATGGTTCGCGCCAAAGCCAGCGGTTATTACATCAACTCGATCATGGCGCACCAGGAAGCCGCAGCCGATGGCTACGACGAAGCGCTGTTGCTTGATACCGAAGGCTACGCGTCTGAAGGTGCGGGCGAGAATTTGTTTATCGTTAAGAAAGGCATCATCTACACGCCGGACGTGGCTTCATGTCTGGATGGCATCACGCGCAATACGGTACTCACTTTGGCCGCTGAAGAAGGCTTTACCGTGGTGCAAAAACGCATCACGCGCGATGAAATCTACACCGCCGACGAAGCATTCTTCACCGGCACGGCTGCTGAAGTCACGCCGATTCGCGAGCTGGACAACCGCCCAATCGGTGCTGGTACACGCGGCCCGATCACCGAGCGTTTGCAAAAACGCTACTTTGATTGCGTGAAGGGGCTAGACCCAAAACACGAAGACTGGCTGACACTGGTATAAACGGCTGCGACGCGTGAATACTGCGTTATAAAATTGGCTCAAGCCTCTCGTTTACTTCGTTTACTTCAGTAAACGTCGAGGCATTCGCCAATTTTATGCCTGGTCTTCCCGCCTCTCGCTCGTTTCTTTACCTTGCTGAAAGCTTTTTTAATCAGCAGCATAGTATCGTAGGGTGGGTTAGCCGAAGGCGTAACCCACCAAAACAAAGGGTATACATCTACAATCATTGCCATTAAATGATAAGACGGGCATACCCCATAGAGTACCCAATATCAAATTGGAGAGCACCATGAGCTTGATCGACAACACACAAAAAGAAATCGAAGTGACCGCGCACGACGTGCCTCTGCACTGTCCGATGCCGAATATGTTGAAATGGAATTCGCACCCACGCGTTTTCCTCGACATCGCGAAAACTGGCAAAGCACAATGCCCATACTGTGGCACGCAGTACAAATTGAAAGAAGGCGAAGTGATTAAAGGCCATTAATTGAGCCAAACACAAGAAGCGGCGAACCAGAATATCTTGGTCGCCGCTTTTCTGCTTTTTCGGTGTAATTATCAGGACGTATTTCTTGAACAAAATTCTGATTGTCGCCCCGGCCTGGGTGGGGGATGCCATCATGGCGCAGCCGATGTACGCGCGCCTCAAGCAGCGCTACCCATCTGCACAGATCGACGTACTCGCTCCAGCGTGGACTCGCCCTTTGCATGCGCGCATGAGCGAAATCAGCGAAGCGATTGATGCGCCGTTCGGCCATGGCGAGCTCAAATTGCGCGAGCGCTGGAAGCTGGCGCGGCAGCTGAAAGCCCGTGGCTACGATCAAGTGATTGTGCTACCCAACTCGATCAAGTCAGCATTGCTGCCCGCCTTTGCTGGTATTGCGGTGCGGACTGGCTGGGTAGGTGAAATGCGTTACGGCCTGCTTAACGATATTCGCACGCTCGACCCGATCAAACTGCCGCAAATGGTGCAGCGGTTTTATTCACTCGCGGACGAAAAAGATGCCCCACGGATCAGCGTAATTCCTCATCCGGTATTAACCATCAGCGAAGCATCACGCGCAGCAGCCTTAGCCAAATTGGGTTTGAGCACCGATAAGCCCATCATCGCCATCTGCCCCGGCGCCGAATATGGCCCGGCCAAGCGCTGGCCAGCCAAACACGCTGCCGAGCTGGCCAGCCAACTGATCGCAGATGGCGCGCAGGTGTGGCTGTTTGGCTCGGGCAAGGACAATGAAATCTGCGCCGAAATTGCAGCCCTGGCACCGCAGGTAATCAATCTGGCGGGCAAAACCAGCCTCGCCGAGGCGATTGACTTGCTGTCCTTGTCGCACGTGGCTGTTTGCAATGATTCGGGGCTGATGCATGTGGTGGCCGCGCTCGGTCGGCCGCTGGTGGCCGTTTTTGGCTCCAGCTCGCCATCGTTTACGCCACCATTGACCTTAAAAGCCAAAATTGTCACGCTCGATCTGGAATGCAGCCCGTGCTTTGAACGGGTTTGCCCGCTTGGCCATATGGATTGCCTCAATAAATTGACGCCGGATTATGTGATGAAGGCGCTAAAAGAAATCACCAAGGAATAATCAGCATGGAATTTTTAGACCTCGCCCCGATCGCCAAAGTCGCTGGCACTGTTGCACTGCCCGGCTCAAAAAGTATTTCTAACCGCACGCTGTTACTGGCTGCATTATGCGCGGGTCAAACCACGGTGCGTGGCCTGTTGGCGTCGGACGATACACAACGCATGCTTGAAGCGCTCGCGACACTCGGCGTCAAAGTTGAGCAGATCGGCGACAGCCGCGATTTTATCGTGCATGGCTGCGCGGGTAATTTTCCGAATAAAGAGGCCGATCTGTTTCTGGGCAATGCCGGTACGGCTTTCCGCCCACTCACTGCAGCGCTGGCGCTATCGAACGGCAGCTATCATCTGCACGGCGTGGCACGCATGCATGAGCGCCCGATTGGCGATCTGGTCGATGCACTGCGTCAGGCGGGCTGCCAGATTGATTATCTGGGCAATGAAGGTTTCCCGCCGCTGCAAATCAAGCCGGGCGTGGTAGCTGCAGACAAGGTGCAAGTCAAAGGCAATGTATCCAGCCAGTTTCTGACCGGCCTCTTGATGGCCTTGCCACTCTCTAATCGTGATATGACGATTGAAGTGGTTGGTGAGCTGATCTCCAAACCGTATATCGAAATCACGCTCAATTTGATGGCCAAGTTTGGTCTGAAAGTCGAGAAAAAGAGCTGGAACGAATTCTTTATCCCTGCGGGCCAAGTGTACCAATCACCGGGCGAGATTTTCGTTGAAGGCGATGCATCCAGCGCGTCTTACTTCCTTGCCGCTGGCGCGATTGGCGCGATGAATGGTGCCGCAGTTCGCGTCACCGGCGTTGGCAGCGAATCAATCCAAGGCGACAAACGCTTTGCCGAAACACTGGAACAAATGGGCGCGCAAATCACCTGGGGACCAAACTGGATTGAGGCAGCTCGCCCAAGCAATGGTCAGCTGCAAGCCATCGACGTTGACCTGAATCACATCCCGGATGCGGCGATGACCATTGCGATTGCCGCGCTGTTTACCAACGGCAAAACGACCATTCGTAATATTGAAAGCTGGCGGGTAAAAGAAACCGATCGCCTCTCCGCAATGGCGACCGAATTGCGCAAAGTAGGCGCGATGGTCGAGGAAGGTCAGGACTGGATTTCGGTGACGCCACCTGAGCAGTTGATCGCTAACGCCGAAATCGACACCTACGACGATCATCGCATGGCAATGTGCTTCTCACTGGTGGCACTGGGCGGCGTGCCGGTGCGGATTAATGATCCGAAATGCACGGCCAAAACTTTCCCGACTTACTTTGAAGAACTCTCGCGCATCAACAAGGCCTGAGTGATCGAATAGACCGGGCTGCCTAGCGGCTGCCCGGCATTGCGCACAATGATAACTAGACCGCCCCTGCTTGAAACTCTTTAAGTTAGCTTAAAAAGTCGAGTAGTCAGGGCGGCTTGGCTTATTTTGCCCGCGCTGTATGGCGTGACTTCGCTACTTTTCCGGCTTTTCCTGCTTTGCCGGATTTCACCGCCCCCGCCCTCGGCCGCTTCTGGCTGGATTTTTTCAGATTACGCTGCTTACTCACGGTGTTCACGCGGGACTTTTTGGCCTTGGCGGACGATACGGCTCTGATTTTGCCTTTTTTCCCTTTTTGCACGCTTTGCGTACGGGCCTTTTTGCTGCTCACTGTTTTGCCACGCTTCACGGTTTGAGCCGTTTTCTTGTATCTGGTTTTTTTGTACTTGCCGACCTTAGCCGTCTTGGCTTTGGGCGCAGATTGTACATTCGTACGTTGCGAGCTGGTCGTATTTTGCGAGCTGGCAGCAGGCACACGCTTGGCAATTGGTGGCGCGGCGTCAGGGCTATCAAATGGCAACGGGGCATCTTCAGCCCACACTGTGCTGGTTGCTAATACCACTGAGCTCACAAAAACGACCATACTTCGCAAAAAATTCTGCATCCCGATTCAACCTTTTTCATCATCAAAACTGCGCCACACATTATACCCCGCCCTGCCAGCGTCAAATGGATATTTAAACATTAGAAAACGCTTAAAAACAGAGTAAAAAGAAGAAAAAAGTCAGACAAAAGAAAGAATATTTACAATTAAATCAAAGCTTTCTTTCCCTAAAAATTATTTGTCATAAATACGTGATTTCCCTAGCTTGTAGTGATTGACGCCCAGACTACGAATGGTAGGATTACGGAAATCCTTTAATACCAGTTTCAGGATTCAAGACAACCACTGAGACCGTTTAGCTATCAGTGGACATAAAAGTGCCAGCGGCGTTAATGGGGAAAGCGCAGCTCTTGACCGGCCAAAATCCTCGATGGAGTGGGACTATGAATACCAAGTTTCAAATCTCGGCTTTGGTGGCAGCTTTATGTCTGAGCGCAGGCGTATGGGCCGCAGACTGGAATGCCTCATCTGTTTATCTGGCTAACGACGTCGTTACTTATCAGGGTAAAGATTACAAAGCCAAATGGTGGACCACCGGCGAAGCGCCAGGTGCCAGCCAGTGGGGCCCGTGGCAATTGCTTGGCGCTAGCGGTGCTACCCCTGCACCAACAGTCAAACCAACAACAGCGCCGACCGCAGCACCTACTGTCGCTCCTACCATCACGCCAACAGTGGCTCCAACAGTAGCACCAACTGCCAAGCCGACTGCAACGCCAGTGGTGACTGCAGCACCGACGGCGACACCTACAGCCAAACCAAGCGCGACGCCCGTGGTGACCGCCGCTCCAACAACAGCACCGACACCGACTCCTACACCAAACGTCACCACCACACCAGGTTCTGGCCTGCCAAAATGTGATACCGCATGGAATGCAGGCAGCTCGTACGCTGGCGGCGCGAAAGTCAGCTTTAACGCAGTCAACTACACGGCCAAATGGTGGGCCAATGCCGGTGCCGAGCCAGGCAAAGACGGCGCATGGAATGCAGCAGGTGCTTGTGACTCAGCAGGCATGACCACCCCACCTCCGGGCGGTGGCGGCAGCACGGGTGGCGTACCGACCAAAGCCGAAGCTGATGCCTACGCAGCGACGCTGACCAATAGCGATATTTTCCGTAAAGTGAAAGCTTCGGTTCGCACCATGCCAAACTCGGTGGTTGAAGCCGTCGCCCCTGGCCTGATGACGAATCCAAGCAACGTGAAACGCGTTGAAGCGATCTTGCCAAAAGCGAAGTGGGATTACTACTTCTCCAAAGCTCACCCAAGCTACACCTACACCCGCTTCCTGCAAGCTACAGCCAAGTTCCCAGCGTTCTGTGGTGACTACACCGACGGTCGCAATGCCGACGAAATCTGCCGCCGCTCATTGGCTGCTTCTTTTGCCCACTTCGCCCAAGAAACTGGTGGTCATAGCGTTGAGCAATACGGCAACCCGGAATGGCTGCAAGCTTTGGTGCATGTACGTGAAATGGGTTGTACCGACTCAGGCACCAATTGCGGTTATAACGGCGAATGTGCTGACCCGGTATTTAACAAAGTCTGGACTTGCGGCACCGACGCGAAAGGCGGCTACCTGAAATACTTCGGTCGTGGCGCGAAACAGTTGTCTTACAACTACAACTACGGCCCATTTAGCCAGGCGATGTTCGATGGCGACCAATCTGTGTTGCTGAAAAACCCAGACTTGGTAGCTGAAAGTTGGTTGAACCTCGCGTCAGCGGTGTTCTTCTTCGTTTACCCACAGCCACCAAAACCCTCAATGCTGCACGTAATTGACGGCACTTGGGTACCGAACGAGTTTGATAAATCGCGTCAATTGGGTAACGACTTCCCAACGACGATCCAGATTATCAATGCTGAATGCCAAGACACGCCAACCAAACCGGCTGCGCAAAACCGCATCAACTACTACACCGAGTTTTCGCGTGATCTGGGTTGGGACATCAACAAAGAATCGATGAAATGCTCAGGCATGGGTCGCTTCGATGGTGGCTCGTCTGCAGCATTTAACATCTACTGGGAAAAAGACTGGAAAGTGGGCGGCGACAACAAGTGTCAACTCGTCAGCTACCAGACGCCATACAATGCGCTGATCGACGGCCAATACACCAAGTGTGTGGAAGCTAACTGGGGTATTACTCTGAAGTAATTATCCAGTCTGATCTGCAAAGACATACGCCACATGGGTAACCATGTGGCGTTTTTTTTGCGCGGGAAGGTCAAGCTTGTGATGCCCGACGAATAACATACAATAAGTAAGAAATCAGCCCACCCGGAATCTGTCATGACTTTCATTCAAGGCCTCAATATCAGACTCAAATTGCAGAGCGCCTTTCTGCTAGTCTCGCTGCTCACCATCGCCGTTTTCACCACGCAATCCATCCTCAGCGCCAGGCAGCACGCACTGGCTACCGTCAACGCCAAGCTGGAAACCGCCGCGCGCGCTTATATTCATATCATCGGCAGCCAGTATCACGACCGGCTGCCAGCACGCGATCAGGTTGATCTGCGCGAAAAGCGCCGCGAAGCCGAAAGACTGACGCAGGCCGCACGGCAGATGGGCGTGAATTACCTTTATTCGTTTATTGTGCGTGAACAGCAGGTAATCTATACCACCGCGTCGCTGTCCGACGAGCAATTGCGCGACCCAACGGTTGATTTCTACCTTAAGCCCAGCGATGTACCGGAAACCGATCCGGCCACCCGGCTGGCCAAACAAAGTGGGCAGGCACAGTACAGTGAAAACGATAGCCCGGAATATGGCTTTTTGCGCTCCATCCTGCTGCCGGTGACCAGCCCGAGTGGCGAGGTGTATGTCGTCGGCGTGGATGTTGACGCCAATGTTGTACGTCAGGAAGTAAACGCCGCCATGTGGGCCGCCGCCGCCACCGGCCTGGTGATGCTGATCGTTGCAATTGTAGTCTCGCTGCTGCTGGGCAATATGATTGCGCAACCGCTACGCCGCCTGCGCGATATGATGCACTCGCTGACCACCGGCCAGGGCGATCTGACCATACAGTTGCCTGTGCAATCGGCCGACGAAATCGGCCAGATTGCCACGCACGTCAACACCTTTATGAGCCAGCTCAGGCAGATGTTTTTAACGGTCCACAATGAAACGGTCAAACTGACCAGCGGCGTCCACACCATTGACCAGATGACCCAGCGCCTGAGTCACGACGCCCAGCAGCAAAGTGAAATGGCCACCGCCACTGCGGCCACCATCGAAGAAATTACCGTCAGCATCAATCACATCGCCCAGAATACACAGGACGCGGAAAACGTCGTGCAAAACACCGGCCGACAATCGCAGGCCGCCGCCGAATCGGTCATCAATGCGGCCAATGAGGTCAACGATATTGCCCGGCAGGTGAGCCAGCTCTCTGCGGCGATGGACGAGCTGGAGCAACATTCGGTGCAGATCAGCAGCATTGTCAGCGTCATCAAGGAAATCGCCGATCAGACCAATCTGCTGGCGCTCAATGCGGCGATTGAAGCGGCGCGCGCTGGCGAGCAAGGCCGGGGTTTTGCCATTGTCGCCGATGAAGTGCGCAAACTGGCCGAACGCTCGGGCCAAGCGGCGGTGGAAATCAGCGCCAAAATCGGCGCGATGCGCGAGCAATCGCACCGCGCCAGCCATGATATGGGCAATACGCACGACGCCGTGCACAATAGCGTACACAAGGCGCAGCAAGCCGCTAGTGACATCAGCCAGATCGAGCAACAAATGCAGGAAGTTGTGGCGCGAATTCAGGATATTGCCGAAGCCACGCACGAACAATCGAGCGCCACCACCGATATGGCCAAATCAGCCGAGCGCATCAGCAACATGGCGCAGGATGGCAATCAATCACTGCAGGCCGCGCGCGATGTGATCGGCAATCTGAACCAGCTGGCCGAACAATTGCGGCAGATGATCGGGCGCTTCAAGCTCTAAGCCGCTTGCCGCCGCAACAGCCACCCTCTGCCCTGCGCCAGCACGACGCCGAACAGAATCAGGCCACCGCCCAGCCAGTGATAGGCATGAATGGTTTCACCCAGCACCAGCGAGGCAATCAGGGCGGTAAATAGCGGCAGCATATTCATGAAAATCGCCGCCTGCTCGCTGCCCAGTTGCTGCACGCCGATCATCCAGCAATACGCCGCCAACACGGATGAGGCTATCCCGGCAAACAAAACCAGCCCGATTGCGGAGGGCACAATGGCCAGACTGTGCGCGCTGGCCGCCACCGGAATCAACATCAGCACACCGAGCAAAACCTGCACATATAAAATCAGCCACGGCGCAAAAGGCAGCGCCCAGCGGCGCAGCAAAATCCCATACAGCGCGTAAGCGCTTGAGCCGACCAGCATCAGCGCATCGCCACGATTAACCCCATTGGCCAGTAAGCTCGCCGGATGCCCCTGCCCGAGCAAATACAGCACGCCCGCCAGCGAAACCAGCACACCGAGCACCGCCGCTGGCGCAGGTTTGAAATTGAAGAGCAGGCTATTGAGCAGCACACCCAGCAGCGGAATCAGCGCACAAATCACGCCCATATTGGTCGCGCTGGTGCTGTGCGCGGCAAAATAAGCCAGGCACTGATACAACACCATGCCCAGCAAAGCCAGCACCGCAAATTTGGCTAGATAAGGCCGAAGCTGCGGCCATTGCCGCCGCAATTGCGGCGCCATCACCGGGCTGAGCACCAGTGCGGCAATCAGCCAGCGATACAGCGAAATCGCTGCCGGATCGATCACCGCTGCGGCCGCCTTGGACACCACGGTATTGGCCGCCCAGATCAGCACGGCCAGTACAGGAAAAAGCCAGTTCATCATGGCCTCCGGGGAGTAAATTCGACACTAGCAGTGTATCGCCGTCCGATTCGATGCTTATAATGCAAAGCAGACAAATCAATCACGAAATCCGGACAGATTGCTGCAGGCAGTTTGAGCAAACCTTTTCTCCCGACTGGAGCCCCGATGAACGTTCCCTACAGCGCGCAGGACGCACAGCTGCCCGAACCGGCACCACTGTATTTTCGCTACGAACAAGTTGACGCGCACACCGGCTATGCGCCGCACCGCCATCCGTGGGGGCAACTGAACCGGATCAATCTGGGGCTACTGGAAATCAGCGCGGGCGAGCTTAATCTGGTTGCGCCGGCCGATTACATCGTCTGGGTGCCGGCGGAGCTCGCGCACGCAGCCTATATCCGGCAGGCGCTGGCCTACACCTCGGCCTATGTCAGCGAAACATGGGCGCAGCGTCTGCCCGATTACGCTTGCCTGATTGCACAAACGCCGCTAATCCGTGCGCTGTTTGACGATTTTGCCGCGCGGCAAATCCACGCATGCAGCGATGGCGAGCAAACGCAAGCGCGTTTATTGCTTGAATTGCTGCTCGCCGCCGACCATCAGCGCTGCTATCTACCTGAAACTGAGCACAAACAATTGCGCCCGATTCTGGACGCACTGCGGCGCAATCCGGGCGACACGACGACGCTAACGCAATGGGCGGCGCAAGTGCACACCACCGAGCGCACTCTGGCGCGGCACTTCCAGCGCGAGATGGGGCTCAGCTTTGTGCAATGGCGCAACCGCCTGCGCCTCTTGCACGCGCAAGCCGCGCTCAAAGACGGCGGCAGCATTCAGGATATTGCGTGGCAGCTGGGCTATGGCAACCCGTCGGCGTTTATCGCGATGTTTCGCCAACACACCGGCGTATCGCCCGAACGGTATCGCCGTCAATTGAAGAGCAGCTAAATACACCCATGGGTATAAGCACAGAGATCAATGCTAAATTAAGCTTCAGCCATATACCCTTAATTACCCAGCAAATACTTCATCATCAATTGCAAGACCGGCGGGCGGTTGCTGCACGCGGCTAGGCGCGCACGCGCTTTGGGTACCAGGTCAAAATCATAGGGGTTGCGACCGGCGATCAAAGTTAGTTTGGTCGGATCAATCGCAGCAATCAGCTCGCTCTGGCGCGCAAAACGCGTTGCGTTATAGCTCTGGAACACCACTTGCGGCGCGGCATTGGCCGCCGCGAGCACCGCCGCAAAATCAGCCTCGCCCACTTGGGGCGGAATGATCATTTCGGTCACCGCCAGACCTGCCGCCTGCAAGAGCGGCAGTAAAGTGCCGCGCGCGCTGATCGACGCGCCCAACGCCACTTCATCAATTTCGGTGCGGGCCAGCACTTCGACCGTCACCAGCAATACCGGCTGTGTGCAATCGAGCGGCGCGCCCTGATGGCGAATCGCCAGTGACTGCACCTGTCTGGCCAGCGCCATTGCACTCTCGGCCTGCAGGTTTTGCGGCACAACTGGTAAATCACGCCAGTGCTGCATGGCTCGGGCATACTTCATCTGGGTAATTCTTTCAGCGGCAGCCTGCACCTGCTCCAGCGGTAAATACCCCTGCTCAAGCGCATCAACAATCGCCTGCACCGCCTCGCGCTGGCGGTCGAGCCGGTGCGAAACCAGTGCAATATCCGCGCCCGCCCGAATCGCCAGCACCGCGCCTTGCGCCGTACCGGCTCCGCCTTTGGCCACGTCGGAAATCGCGTCCATTTCCAGGCAATCGGTGACAATCACGCCGCTAAAACCCAGCTCCTCGCGCAACAGGCCACTCAGCACTTTGCGCGACAAAGTGGCGGGCGTGGCGGTATCGGACTCAATCGCCGGAAAAACCACATGCGCCGTCATAATCGCATCAACGCCAGCGGCAATCGCCGCCTTGAACGGTGCGAGTTCAACCGCGTCGAGCCGCGATTTATCGTGAGCAATCACCGGCAAGGCATAGTGCGAATCGCTGGCCGTATCGCCGTGCCCCGGAAAATGCTTGGCCGTCGCCGCAATCCCCGCCGCCTGAATACCGCGCATCGCCGCCAGACCATACACGGTAACGGTGGGCGAATTTTCGCCAAACGAACGCACGCCAATCACCGGATTATTACGGTTATTGTTGATGTCCAGACTGGGCGCGAAATTGATATTGATGCCCATCTGGCGCAGTTCATCCGCGCCAATGCGGTGCAACTCTTCACAGTCTGCTGGGCTGCAACCGGCCACCGCGTGCGAGGCATAGCCCGACGCGTAGGCCATTGCGGAGGGCAACGGCGTGACGCCCTCTTCAATCCGCATCACCATCCCGCCTTCCTGATCAATGCCGATCAGCAGCGGAATATCCGAGACTTCGGCGTTGATTTCCTGCAAGCGACGACACAGCGCCGCCACCTGCGCGGGCGATTCGATATTGCGGCGAAACAGAATCACCCCGCCCACACGCTGCTCGCGAATCAGTTGCTCGATATGGGCATTGGGAACAAAACCATCGAAACCAACCATCACAAGCTGGCCGATCTGCGCCTTCAAATTACTCATTTATATTTCTTTTGAATTTAGATATCAAAATAGAGAAAAGCATACCAATATAGCAAAGTCATATTTTACTTCATTCACATAATATACTTCTCAAGTCTTTCAAATACACATCAAAGCCCGACAATTCATTCTGACGGACCCAGCCTAGAGCACATAAAATCGACCATGAGAAAAATTGACGCTTCCGGCCCTCAGTTCTGCCACTATCAAGATCAAAACAAATCCCATTAGGGAGCGCGGGATAAGATAAATTTAAATGGCGAAATATAGCTTCATTCTGTGGCGATAATTTTCTATTCACTTCGCCAAAATGATTATACTGATTTCTTCCTGCATAAATAATTAGTCCAACTGGCAAATCTGCAACTAAACGCCCACAACAAAACTTCTTTGGAAAACTAAACCTATCACCGTTCAACTTAGATGACTTCCCTAGCTTCTTTAGTTCACCAGATTTAATATAAGCATTAACTGTTCTTTCAATATCAACAACAATGCCAGCTTTTTCGCAATTAAATGGGGGATATGTTTCAATTGCAGCATGTGCAATTTGCAAAATTGAACCTGCAATGACCTCCCGAGACAAATCAATACTAAAAAGCATTTCTTTATGACTTCGCAACTCAGTGATATTCTCTGAATTGACGCAATCAACAAATGATCTCATCCACGAATTCTGATACTGATCTAATACCTGAAATAAGCTTTCTGCTGCAACCTTAGTCCCTTGCAAATATTCAAGAGCGGTTTCCATATAGAAGGATGCCTATTATGAAAAAAAGAAAGGTGGATTATTCAATCCACCTCGAAAAATTATGCCGTCAAACGACGCAATACTTCTTCGCGGCCAATCAAGGCCAGCACCGCATCGACCGATGGCGTGTTGGTAATGCCGCAGACTTTGGCGCGCAATGGCATGCCCACTTGTGGCATTTTGACGCCCTGCTCTTTAACGAAGTCTTTGATGAAGGCACCAATCGTCGCTGCATCCCAGCTCTCCAACTTCGCCGCTTCTGCTGCAAACACTTTCAGGCGCTCTTCCGATTCCGGATCAAGGTGCTTTTCGACGATCTCGGCGCTTGGCGTCAGTGGCTGGTAGAAATACTCAGCCTGATCGGCCATTTCAACCAGAGTCTGGCAACGATCTTTCAGCAAAGCGCACACATCGGCCAGCGCTGGGCCGCCCTCAGTTTTTACGCCTTTATCAGCCAAGAAACCGGCCACGCGTGCCGCAAGGCGCGCTGGATCTGCGGCCTTGATGTATTGCGAATTGGTCCACAGCAATTTATCGCGATCCATGCGGCTTGGGCTGCCGCTGACGTCTTTCAGGTCGAACCATTCAACAAATTGTTCCAGCGAGAAAATCTCATCATCGCCATGACCCCAACCCAGACGCGCCAGATAATTGAGTAGCGCTTCAGGCAGGAAACCTTGGGTGTCGTAATCCACCACCGATACCGCATCGCGGCGTTTGGAGAGCTTCACACCCTGATCGTTGTTAATCATTGGCAGGTGGGCAAATACCGGCACCGGCACGCCCATCGCTTCGTAAATCACGATCTGGCGTGGCGTGTTATTCACATGGTCGTCACCGCGAATCACATGGCTAATGCGCATGTCGGCATCGTCGACCACCACACAGAAGTTATACGTTGGTGTGCCATCAGGGCGCGCGATGATTAGGTCGTCGAGTTCGTTATGGCTGATTTCGATGCGGCCTTTAACCTGATCTTCCCACACCACCGAGCCACCGATTGGCGTTTTGAAACGCACGACGGGTTTGATATCAGCCGGAATCGCTGGCAAGGTTTTGCCTTCTTCCGGGCGCCAGGTGCGATCGTAACGCGGTTTTTCGCCACGGCTTTCAGCCGCTGCACGTTGCGCTTCGAGCTCTTCCTTGCTGCAATAGCAGTAGTAAGCAGTGCCATTGGCGAGCAATTGCGCGATGACTTCTTTGTAACGTTCCATGCGTTGCATTTGGTAGAACGGGCCTTCGTCGTAGCCCATATTCACCCAGTGCATTCCATCCAGAATCGCCGCAACTGATTCAGGCGTCGAGCGCTCCAGATCAGTGTCTTCAATCCGCAAGATAAATTGGCCGCCATGTTTCTTGGCGTAGGCCCAGGAAAACAGCGCGGTGCGAACGCCGCCAATGTGCAGCAAACCAGTAGGTGAAGGGGCGAAGCGGGTACGAACAGTCATCGAGCAAATCCGGCTAAATAGCGAAAGCGCCATTGTACCGTAAATGCCTGAAAACGCAGACCATCCAGCAAAAACGGCAAATACATAGGCCATGTATTTGCCGCTAGAGTAGAACAAAATTGGGCCGGCGGAATATACCTACCAGGCAGCTGCCAGCTTCTCAACCGCCATTGGGTTGAGCACACTATTGATTTCCAGCTGCAGATTTTCCGGATTATGCACAATCACTGAATCGGACGTCATTGGCAGCACCGTTTTGCTCGGCGGCTGAAAGCGCGCCAGAATGTCGTAATACGATTGCAGGCTTTCAACAAAAATCACCGGCTCGCCACCGCGGGCGTAGCCATATTTGAGCGTGCTGAAGTATTCGGGCTTGCGCAGCAAAGGCAGCACCGATTTCACATCGGCCCAGCTGTTCGGATCTTTTTTCATCCGCACCGCCAAAGTACGCGCGTCGATCAGATGGCCCATGCCAACGTTGTACGCGGCCAGCGCCAGCCAGGTGCGATCAGGCTCGGGGGCGCGATCAGCCAGCGTGTCTTTTAGTAGCTGGATATATTTGGCACCGCCGATAATGCTCTGGTATGGATTGGTGCGATCTACATTCATGCGCTGCGCCGTTTCATTGGTCAGCATCATCATGCCGCGCACGCCAGTGGGCGAAACGGCTTCTGGATTCCAGTGCGACTCCTGATACGACAGCGCTGCAATCAGCCGCCAATCGAGCCCGGTGCGCTGCTCGGCTTCCTGAAACCACTCTTTATAACGTGGCAAAGTCGATTGAATGCGCCCCAGATAAGCCAGCGCATCGAGCTGGTCAACGCGGTTCACATGGCCGTAGTAGCGGTCGAGCAAACGACGCAGCGAGCCATCGGCCACCTGTTGCTGGAAAAAAGCGCCAATCAGGATTTGCAGCTGGATATCGTTGTCCGGCATGGCCCAAGCCAGCTGCTGCTGGCTGGAAATCACGCTGGAAGTGGCGATATTCGGGTAGTAGTTTTGCGCGACTTCGGCGGCGTGCGAGTCAACCAGTGCAAATTCAAGCTTGCCTTGCGAGACCTGCTCGATCAGCGACTCGCTATCGCCATTGTCAACCACCTGCCAGCTCAACGCTGGCGAAGCCTGCTGCAATTTGTGCAATGCCGAAACATATTGCGGCAAGGTATTAAGCGTCGATAGGCCTTCCTTAAGCGCCTTCAGTGCAGTGGCTTCGCTGGTTTTGGCCGAGAAAACCAGCCGCGCATCCACATCCTGATAGCTAGCACCGTAAATCAGGCCAGCCACATCATCGCGCGGGCCGCCCACGGCCAGATGCGCCTCGCGACGCTTCAGACGGGCCAGCATCTCGGTGTAGTTGCTGCTCACCAGAAATCTGACTTTCAGATTGTTGCGCTGGGCAAATTGCGTGATCAGATCGTATTCCAGACCTGCGTAATCACCGGCGGCATTCACATACAAAGCCGTCGGGCCATTTTGCACCAGCACCACCAGTTCTTTGGTTTCTGCCCACGGCAATACCTGCTGTGCGCGGGTCTGATCCGACTCGCCACAAGCAAATAATAAGAGCGTAGAAAGCGCGACCAAAAATCTCTTCATGCCGACCTAGTGTTTTGTAAGAATGGGCGCATTGTGCCTGCATCTCATTGAAACTACAAACAAAAAATGCTTTTTCGGCATCAGAATTGTCTAATATTTAAGCAAAAATACCAGCAAAACCACCATAAATAGACAGCAAAAGGAAAGAATTTAAGTAGAAAATACTTTCAAAGAATAAAATAAAAAGCAGCAAAATAAGCACTCTGCCGACCCAGTAAAAAACCCCTGTACAAGCAGGGGTTTTTTACTGGGCAAGATCCTGATCTCAGTTTAAATAGGCGATCAAACGCTCGGCTCCGGGCTTGTGGCGCAAAATGTCTTCGGCTGTTCTTTGCTGATGATCTCGTAAGCTTTTGTCAGCGTGATAGGCGGTCAATAATTCCAGGATACGTCCTGATCCCGCTTCGGCCGCATAGTGTAATGTTGACCAACCTTTCGCGTCTTGCAGGTTCACTTGGGCCCCCAATTGCAGTAAACACCCCGCCGCAGCGACCCTGTTTCGCCTCGCGGCGTACATCAACGGACTCATGCCATCGATGTCCTGCACATCGATTTTTGCGCCATAGCGGTGCAATTCTTCGATGCTACTCACCAAATCCTGCGCTGCCAACCAGTGCAGCGGACGGCAGGCAAATTCATCGGCCACCTCGAGCGAGGCCCGCGCCCTGAGCAGGGTCAGAATCAGCTCGCGATGTCCGTAACGGCAAGCCCACCAGAGCATCGACAGTCCGTCACTATCGAGCCTGTCAATCGGGATACCCGATGCCAGCGCATCGCTGATCAGCGCCAAATTGCCGACCTTGGCCGCTTCCATGAGCGTGGGGGCGTCAAAAACACGCTGATCGGCACGCAACTCCTCGGTACCCAGATCATTTTCGGTCCAGATTTCGCTGCGTTCATTTTGTGGGAAAAGATGGTTATGTCGGTTTTGAACAATGAACAGTTCGTGCATGACTTCGGGCTCAAAGCCCTGCCGGCCACCCCGGCGATCAAAAAACAAATCGTTCAAAAAAATATTGAGTGCTGGCGTTCCCCAGCTATTGAGCAGCCTTTCGGCCAGATGCGGGTATTTTTCCGCCAGATGCAAGGGCAAATCGGTGGGTCCGAGCAGTTCGAGCAAACGTTGAGCGACATTATCCGTATCTGTAGTCATAGCCATCTCCACCCCCTTTCAGAAGGTTTCAGTGTAGATACGCACCCGTATGCTTCAAGCCCGGATTGCATCACGACAATCCAGACGGCAGCACCAGCGGCGCAAAGCCGCCAGTACGCCTTATTTTTTGCTACAGAATCGCTGGTAATCTCCCTGCACGGCTTTCTGCCGCGCCTTCATTTTTTCAATGTCGTAGGATTTGTTGCTGCCGCCGCCAAGACGACGGGTGATCAGGCTGTCTTCTTTTTGCAGCTTGGCGCAGCGCTCAGCTTCCAGCCGGGCCAGCTTGGCCGGATCGGGTTGATAATATTGCTCGGCACTCACCGCAGCTGCCAGTAGTAGCATGGCCATTCCAAGACCGATTTTCATCTATTCATCCTTCATTGCAAATAATGTAGTGCGCAAATCACGCTGCAGCGCCGACACCGGCCAGCGCCAGTCATCAAGCGCCACCACCGGCAGCAGGCCAGCGAGACTATTACATACCCACAGCGCCGTAGCTGTGGATAATTGTTCGCGTCTAATTTGACATACTGCCGTTGGTATACCCAGCCGAGCCGCTGCCAGCAAAGTCATATCACGACATACCCCTGCCACGCCGGACTCGGATAAATCCGGCGTACACAGCACACCATCGATCAGCACCAGCACATTGCTCATCACACCTTCGATCAGATGGTCGTCGCGATCAAACATCAGCCCGTCAAAAATACCTGGGTCAGACCATTCTCGCCGCGCGAGGATATTTTCTAGTCGATTCAGATGCTTGATCCCCGCCAGCGCGGGTTGCCAACTGGCTCGGGTTGAACTTGTTCTGAGCGTCACGCCCTGCGTCGCTAAATCGGGTGAGTACGCCGGCAATGGTGCAATCTGCACGATGCGATTGGGCGGTAAATCAGCGGGCGCGACATAGCCGCGCGCCGTTTCGCCGCGCGTCACCATGATTTTCAGCGTGTGATTGTTGGGTTTGAGCTGCTCAATATCAGCCAGCAAAGTCGCCTCGCTCGGCGCGACGATGCCGATTTGTGCGCAATCGCGCGCGAGCTTGGCGTAATGCCGCGCCCACCAGATCGGCTCGCCATTCATCACTTTAATGGTGCGAAACACCCCGTCGCCAAATTGCAAGCCACGGTCGGCCAGATTGATCGTCTCGGCGGGCTGACCATTGACGAGTTTGGTGACGACACTCATGCCAATTGGTCTCCCAAGGCGCGCAGCAGGCCACGCGCTTTATGCCGCGTTTCTTGCAATTCGCGTTCGGGATCTGAGTCAGCCACAATCCCAGCGCCAGCGCGGAAATACAGCTGCGATCCTTGCTGCACAAAAGTGCGAATTAGAATATTGGTATCCATACTGCCATCACGGTTGATGTAGCCCAGCGAGCCGGTGTAGGCCAGCCGCGCTCGATCTTCCAGCTCGCGGATAATCTGCATGCAGCGCACTTTCGGGCAGCCGGTAATCGTCCCGCCGGGGAATAGTGCTCGCAGCACATCGGCGGCGTTGATACCCTCACGGGTATGCGCCCGGATATTAGATTCAATATGGTGTACAAAGGCATACGTCTCAACGGCCATCAGCTCGTCGACTTTCACCGTGCCGGGCACGGCAATGCGCCCCAGATCGTTGCGCTCCAGATCGACCAGCATAATATGCTCGGCTCGCTCTTTGGGCGTATTGAGCAAGCGCTCTTTGAGCGCGGCGTCCTCCACCGGATCGAGCGAGCGGGCAAACGTCCCAGCAATCGGGCGGGTTTGCACCACGCCATCGCGCACACTCACCAGTCGTTCGGGCGAGCTGCTGACAATCTGGCCGACGTCATCGCCTAAATTGAGGTAAGCCGAAAACGGTGCCGGGTTGGCGGCACGCAGATGAGCAAACACATCGAGCGGAGACAATTCGACTCCAGGGGCTTGCGACAGCGTCACATCCCAGCCGCGCGACAAATTCACCTGAAACACGTCGCCGTCATAAATGTACTGTTTCGCGCGCTCAGCGCCCACGAGAAAAGCCTGTGGCTCATCTTCGGAAATTTCGGCGATTTTCAAGGCAGCTGGCGACCAGGCCACATCGGCGCTCACCAAAGCTTGCAGTTTCGCCAGTTGTTCGGCGGTTTCGGCGATCAGCGTGGCTTGCTGAGTTTCACGTTGCAACAACACCGCTGCTGGGCAACGAATTAAAGCCGCCAGCGGAAAATCACGGATTGCACCAGTGACCTGCGTCGCCGCAGTGTGATCAAAGCGTTGCGGCACCGTGGGCTCGAAAGTTTCCAGTAGCTCATAACCGGCATACAGCAACCAGCCGCCATGGAAGGGAAATTCAACCGGACTCGGCACATCGCTGGAGACAGATTCAAGCGAAACTGACTCAACAGGCAGCGCGGCCAAGTCAGCAACAAAGGTGGCACCTTCATCGGCACGATAGATGCGCTGGGTTTGCGGCAAGGCAAATAAAATATCCCAGCCTTGCGTGCGGGCAGATTGCAGCAAGCTAGGAAAAACCTGCGGCTGCGTCGCAGCGAGCGCAATCAAGTCGGGAACAAAATCGAGAGTCGAGGTAAGATACTTAGGCATTTGCGCATTGTAATGGCAATCGGGTGCAAACACGATATGGCTTGATCCCGCAGCTTGCGGGCCTGGATTGATTCATGCTTGGACATAAAAGGACGATCAATTAATGCTCAAAACAATCACTGTATGCAGCGCACTGCTCATCAGCAGCGCCAGCTGGGCGGCTGATGCGCCACCTGCAGCACCGGTACGCACCGTGGCGGAAGTCGACCTGAACCGCTATCTGGGGCAATGGTACGAAATCGCCAAATTTGCTATGTATTTCCAGCGTAATTGCGTGGCCGATACCACGGCCAATTACAGCAAAAATCCCGATGGCAGCATTAAAGTCGTCAATCGCTGCCGCAAGGAGTCGGGCGAATTTGATCAAGCCGAAGGCAAGGCCACCGTTGTGGACAACACGCAAAACTCGCAATTGAAAGTGAGCTTTTTCTGGCCGTTTAAATCGGACTACTGGATTATCGGGCTAGATAGTGACTATCAATGGGCGGTGGTGGGTAATCCTGAGCGCAAGTATCTGTGGATTTTGTCGCGCACACCCAAACTGCCCGAGAGCGCCTTGCAAGCAGCACAAAAAGCCGCAATTGATCAGGGCTATGATTTGCGCCAGCTTGATTACACCCGGCAGCAATAAGGCAATGTTCTTAATTTGTGTTGATCGTTTTTAGCGCCTTCGGCGCGATGTTTTACGGTCGCAATCAGCGACGAGGACTCACTTTCTTTGGGATTTTATATATTTGGTTCCCAAAGAAAGTAAGCATCGAGCGGCGCCCCCGCCTGCGGCCCTCCGGGCTTCCCTCGGTCGGTCGAGAGCCAAACGGTAAAGCTGTTTGTCTCGCTCCACTCCCTCGGCGATGGGCGACAGGGGATTTCAAGCCCTAGACCCACCAGCGGGGCTCGGATCAACAGGTATTGAGAACATACCAGCAACAGGAAGGTATAGCGCTACAAGCCATACTGCAATTAGCCTACAGCGAAATACCCATCAGGCAGTCTGAGCATCCATGATGTCAGCCGAATTGAGCAGCGATTCCATCGCCCGCTCAAACAGCAAGGCCTGCTCCAGCCAGCGTGCGCGCCCGCTCTGCAGCAGACGCTTGAAGACGCTGACGCTAATCACCGATGGCGCGGCATCTTCTTCCAGTTTGAGCATCAGCCGCGTTTCATTCGGGCTCATCCAGCACAGGCGTGCCGGGCGCAATTCGCCGGTTAGGTTCACTTCAATCGGCACACCGCTGCGCAGCCGTTCAAACAGAACCTCATTACTCATTGGCGCAGCAGTATCGTCATGCAGCGCGGCTGCGCCTGGCTGCGCCAGCTCGGCTTCCACCTGGCGATCAATAAAGCCAATTTCAACTTTCAATTCGCTAATGGCCCGATCGAGCAGCACCGGGTTGATTTCATCCAGCTCTGCCAGCTGGCTGGCATCGGGGTCGGCCGCGACGGCACCGATAAACTCGGCCAGCTGCGCGCGCAGCATTTCCATGCTGGGCACTTCGATCTGGCTGGCCGCCAAACCGGCAATCGCCGTGCGGTGTGCATCGATCATATAGCTTTTGAATTGCTGCTGCTGGGCGGCGTCCCAAGGGGTGAATTTCAGCCCTTCGTTCAGCACGGCAATCAGGCGCGGAATCATGCCCAGCAATTGCTGGCGATCAGCGCGCTCGGCTTTGGGCGCAATGCTCCAGATCAGCTCGGGCACAAATATGCGAAAACGTAACGCTTGCACCTGATCCTGGCGCTCGGCGCACTCAATCGCGTACGGCCAGGTATTGATGAAAAAATCATGCAACAGATCATCGAGCGTGAATTCGGCGAGCGCCTGCGCCGTCTGCGCGGTAATCCGGGCAAAGCGCAGGGTGCGACTTTCGGCGTTTTCCATCGCTTGCGAGGCCAGCTCGGATTGCTCGTCGGCGGCGCGCAGCTCGCGTGCGATAAAGCGATCCAGCTCGTCGAGCATGCGGGAAAACAGCGCGGCACTTTCTTCCTCTTCTTGCAACAAGGCTTCGATAATCCGGCGAATTTCCGCCGTTACGCGCTCGGCCTTGGGGTCCAGCTGTTGCAAACCCTGAGCGATGGAGCCGATGCGGTTCACCAGCATGCGCGCAGGATGATGTTTTTGTGAAAACAACGCCGGGTCTTGCAGCGCGGTTTTGAGCACTATCCATTGCAAACGGCCGAGCTGGGCGCGAATCTCGGCCGGCACCTGGCCATCGCGCAGAATAAACTCGAACAGCATGCCGACAATATCGACAATCATCTGCTCGTTGATGTCGTTGCTGGCGGCATTGAGCTCAGCCCTTTGCTCCAGAATCAGATTACGCACTTGGCCGCGCTCATCAAGCTGAACGCCCTGCAGATGTGCCTGACTCATCAGATCAATCGATTGCGACAAACCTTGGCTGAGCACTTGCGGCTGAATCTGTACGCTGGCCTGACCGCGAAACAGCTGGCGAATCGCCGACCCGACCTGTTTGACCGTGCCCAGCCAGCCCGCCTGTGCTGCAGCGTTGGGGGCGGCTAATCCGGCGGACTCTTCAGCATCCCAGGCTTCATCACTCCCCTGAGCGGCTTGCTGGCGAATCAGGGCGGACCACTGCCCTAGTCGCCCAAGCGGATGAATAACTTCGTTGGCTGGCGCTGCGGCCATTGCAGCGCTGGTGTCGATGTAGTCGCTGTGCGCCTGTGCCGAATTCTGGATTTCCTCCATCGGATCGGCCGCCATATGCCGCAGCGTGCTCGGGTCGGGCAATTGTCTGACCCGCAATTGCAGCTGCGCTGCGATGCCGTGCTGCGCCAGTAGCTGATTTAAAGACTGATAAATGCCGATCACATGCTTCTGCAATTGCTCAGCCAGCGTTTCGCACAATACTTCGTGCAATTCGGGCTCGATATTCAAGCGCTCGGCGGCCATGCTCAGGCAGCGCGACATCAGATAAGGCCGGAAAGGGTTTTCCCGCTCGTTGATATCGTCCTGATCAAACAGAATGGCCATGCGGATATTCAGATCACGCAATTGCTCTTCAGCCGCATTTCTGAGTCTGGCGGTCAACTCGTCGATTTTCAGCTCACCGTCAAATTCGCTGGCGTCAACCAGCGACAGACTGTCGGCGGAGAAAGATTCGCTAAATGAGGGGCGGAAAGTGCTGTAGGCGGTTTGGTAGCTACGATTGAGCAGCCTGTCCATGCCATCGGCCAGCTCTTGCAGCCAGCCCTGCTCGCGGGTCATCAGCGCGGCACGGGCGTCGAGCATCTGCCTTTGTTCGCTCAGGCTGGCCGCGCGGTCGGCGCGCAGAAACAGCGTATCTGCACTGTGTGAAACCAGTTTTGGCAATACAGCATTAAAAGCGCGTAAAAACGCCCCACGTGTCGCCGTGAGCAAGTCATTCCGATCCATAACCATCCAATTTTGCGCAAAGTTCGGCTCACATCATTTAAGCAGATATGGCGAACTTGTTTCTATTTTTAGTGGAACATATTGTAAGGAGTTCCTGACAAAGACGCGATCAAGATCAGTGCAAGCCGACCAATGGCATATTTTTAGCTACAGATGCCCGTTTTCTCAGCAAATAGGCGATTTGAAGACGTAAAAAAGCCACGCCTTAAACGACGTGGCTTTTTGGCATCAAAAGCACTGCATACTTTATACGCGCTTGAACACCAGAGTACCGTTCGTGCCGCCAAAACCGAAGCTATTCGAGATTGCCACGTCAATCTTCATATCGCGCGCAGTATTGGCGCAGTAATCCAGATCGCAACCGGCTTCGATGTCTTGCTCGAACAGATTGATCGTTGGTGGCGATACCTGATTATGCAGCGCCAGAATCGAGTAAATCGCTTCAACACCACCCGCACCGCCCAGCAAGTGGCCGGTCATCGATTTGGTTGAATTGACTACAACTTTCTTGGCGTGATCGCCCAAAGCGATTTTCAGCGCATTGGTTTCGTTCGCGTCGCCCAGTGGCGTTGATGTACCGTGTGCATTCACATAATCCACCGCATCGGCGTTCAAGCCCGCATCGCGCAAAGCATTTTGCACGCCGCGTGCCGGACCGTCTGCATTCGGTGCGGTAATATGGTGCGCGTCCGAGCTCATACCGAAACCAACCAGCTCAGCGTAGATTTTCGCGCCGCGTTTTTTCGCGTGCTCGTATTCTTCGAGTACCAGTACGCCTGCGCCCTCGCCCATCACAAAGCCATCACGGCCTTTGTCCCATGGACGTGAAGACGTTGCAGGATCGTCGTTGCGTGTCGACAGCGCCTTCATCGCGGCAAAACCACCAATACCCAGTTTGGAGATTGCACCTTCAGCACCACCAGCAACCATAATATCGGCATCACCGTACTGAATCATCCGTGCCGAGTCGCCAATACAATGCGCGCCAGTCGTACACGCCGACACGATGCCGTAACTCGGGCCTTGATAGCCTTTGATAATCGACACATGACCAGCAATCAGATTAACCAATGAGCCAGGAATAAAGAACGGGCCAATCTTGCGCGGGCCACCGTGAACAACGTCAACGCCGGTGTTTTCGATCAGTGGCAAACCGCCAATCCCTGAACCGATATTCACGCCAACGCGGGTTTTATCCAGATTGGCCACGTCGTCCAGGCCAGAATCGGCCACCGCTTGCAACGCTGCAGCAATCCCGTAATGGATAAATACATCCATACGGCGCGCATCTTTCGGGCTGATGTACTGAGCAATATCGAAATCTTTTACTTCACCGGCGATTTGGCAAGCCAGATCGCTCGCGTCAAATCGGGTAATCATGCCAATGCCAGACTTGCCAGCAAGCAGGTTGGCCCAGCCAGTGGCAACATCATTGCCGACGGGGGACACTTGACCCAAACCGGTAACAACTACTCTGCGTTTAGACACGTGGGGGTACTCCGCTTCAAAACCGGCGTCTAGCCGGCAGCACAGCAAAAATGACGCTGAAACCCAGCCTTGCCAGTGTGCAAAGCGGCATTTCAAACAGATGTTTTAGCTGCGCCAGATAAAATAAAACCCCCGCTACAGCAAGCCATAGCGGAGGTCTGGAATCACCGAGATTACTTGTTCAGGTGAGCGTTAACGTAGTCAACTGCTTGTTGAACGGTAGTGATTTTTTCAGCGTCCTCGTCAGGGATTTCGCACTCGAATTCTTCTTCGAGGGCCATAACGAGTTCAACGGTGTCGAGTGAGTCGGCGCCGAGGTCGTTAACAAACGAAGAATCAATCTTAACGTCAGTTTCTGGCACGCCCAGTTGCTCAGCAACAATCTTCTTCACGCGCTGTTCGATGTTTTCCATGGATTTAGTTCCCAAGCCTTGTTAGCTTAATTTCTGAAAAATGCGTTCGCATTCTACCAATAATTTGGCGATGCAAACAGTTACATGGTGCAATAAAGCGCAAATTTACTTGTTTTTGAGTAATTTTGCTACCGCGCGAGCGGTTTTTTTTACTGCACCGATCCGGCAAAATCACAATCGCTGGCGATTTTACCCGATTAATTCATAAACATCCCACCATTTACATGGATGGTGTTGCCTGTGATGTACGCCGCCTTATCGGAAGCCAAAAAGCCCACTGCATCGGCGATATCTTGTGGGTCGCCCAGGCGGCCCAGCGCAATATTGGCCACCAGATGCGCTTTTTGCTCGTCCGGCAGACCTTTGGTCATATCGGTGTCGATAAAGCCCGGTGCTACGGCGTTGACCGTCACGCCACGGCTGCCAATTTCTTTGGCCAATGACTTGGTAAAGCCAAACAGCGCCGCTTTAGCTGCCGAGTAATTGGTTTGACCGGCATTACCGGTGGCGCCAACCACGGAGGCGATATTAATAATCCGGCCCCAGCGCGCTTTCATCATATTGCGCATCACGGCTTTGGACAGCTTGTAAACCGGTTTCAGATTGGTATCCATAATGGCGTCCCATTCTTCGTCCTTCATGCGCATCAACAGGTTATCACGCGTAATACCGGCGTTATTGACCAGGATCGCAATTGCGCCGAATTCTTTCTCGATCTGCGCCACGGTGGCGTCACACGCGCCGTCTTCGGTCACGTTCAGACGCAAGCCAGCGCCAGTTGCGCCAGCCGCTTTCAGATAGTCGCCAATCGCTGCAGCGCCACTGTCGCTGGTTGCCGTACCAATCACCGTTGCGCCCATGCTGGCCAGCTCCAGTGCAATCGCCTGACCAATCCCGCGTGATGCGCCAGTTACCAGTGCCACTTTACCTTGCAAACTCATAAATACCTCTCAATGATTAGCAGGTATATGCTCAGAGCACAGTCTAGCCGTTCTCTACAAGCATATACCCCTATTAACACATTCTGATTAAATGGCCGCTTTCACCGCATCCAGCGAGGACGCATCCAGCAGCGCAAACGAAGGCAAATCGGCTGCGATGCGTTTATTCAACCCCACCAGCACTTTACCCGGGCCGCATTCGGCCACCACGGTGACACCATCAGCCACCATTTTCTGCACGGTTTCTACCCAGCGCACCGGCTGATACAGCTGACGCACCAGGGCATCGCGCACGGCAGCGGCGTCACTATACGCAGCCACATCGGCATTGTGCAAGACAGGCACAATCGGCGCATTGATCGTTAATGTTGCTAATTTGGCCGCCAGCTTTTCGGCTGCTGGCTTCATCAGATCGCAATGCGATGGCACTGACACGGGCAACAGCAAGGCACGTTTCGCACCGCGCGCCCTGCACGCTTCGCAGGCGCGCTCAACGGCGGCCTTGCTACCGGCAATCACCACCTGACCGGGCGAGTTGAAATTCACCGCCTGCACCACTTCACCCTGCGCAGCCTCGGCGCACGCTGCGATGATTTCGTCGTCGGCCAGATTCAGAATCGCCGCCATCGCGCCAGTACCTGCTGGCACGGCTTCCTGCATCGCTTCGGCACGCAGGCGAACCAGCTGCAAAGCATCGCCAAAACTGATGGCTTCAGCCGCCACCAGCGCGGTGTATTCGCCCAGACTATGTCCGGCCATCATCACTGGCATTGCGCCGCCGCTAGCCAGATATGCCCGCCATGCCGCAACACCGGCGGTCAGCATCACCGGCTGGGTGTTCACGGTGGCATTCAGCTCATCGGCCGGACCGTCGTTCACCATGGCCCACAAATCCTGCCCCAGTACACTGGAAGCTTCGTCAAAAGTGGCTTTAACCAGCGCAGCATGCGCAGAATCAGCCCAGCCATTCATCATGCCAATCGATTGTGAACCTTGACCGGGAAATACAAATGCTAACGACATCGCAAACTCCTAAAACACTTGTTTCACTGCAATAAAAACGGCGCTGTGTGCGCCGTTTTGATCAAATCTGTTAATACTTGGCGAGAATAGAACCCCACGCAAAGCCACCACCAATTCCTTCCATCAGAATGGTCTGGCCACGCTGAATCTTGCCCGATTTCACACCATGATCGAGCGCCAGCGGAATCGATGCGGCCGAGGTATTGCCCTGCTCACCCAGCGTCACGATCACATTCTCCATCGCCATGCCCAGATGCTTGGCGGTCGATTCGATAATGCGCACATTGGCCTGATGCGGCACCAGCCAGTCAATATCGGTTTTTTCCAGACCGGCTTCAGCCAGTGTTTCTTCGGCAATCTCGGCCAGCGCACGCACGGCAAATTTGAAGACCGCATTGCCTTCCATATAAATCCACGGTTCACCGTCGAGTACGCCTTGTTTTGGGCGCGCTGCGGTTTTCAAAATACCGTTGTAACGGCCATCCGCTTTGAGTTTGGTCGCAAGAATGCCCGGCTCGTCCGAAGCGGTGAGCACCACCGCACCCGCGCCGTCGCCAAACAGAATGCAGGTGCCACGATCTTGCCAATTAATCAGATTGGATAGCTTTTCCGCCCCAACCACCACCGCACATTTGGCAGCGCCGCTTTTGACCATCGCATCCGCAGTGGTGAGTGCATAGACGAAACCCGCACACACCGCCTGTACGTCAAAAGCTGGAAAGCCATGCACACCCAGTTTGTTTTGCAATAAACACGCGGTTGACGGGAAAATATTATCCGGCGTTGTGGTGGCAACGATCAGCAAATCGACGTCTTCTTTAGCGACACCAGCACTTTCGAGCGCGCGCTCAACTGCGATGAGCGCCAGATCAGACGTTAATTGATCGTCGGCGGCGATATGACGCGAAGAAATACCGGTGCGGCTGACAATCCATTCGTCACTGGTATCAACGGTTTGCGCCAACTCATGGTTGCTTAAAATACGCTCTGGCAAATACGAGCCAGTGCCTGCAATACGGGAATAAATCACAACCGACTCCTTGGCCTGATTATTAATCTGCGCTTGGCGCGCCCAATCAGACGGACTGTTCCGCTGCCGATTTTTCACCGGCATCTGTGGCGTCAAAATGCCGCAATTCATGCTGCACTTGATCGGTAATACGCTGAATCAGGCTGGAGCGAGCTTCCTCAACGGCCTGGGCCAGCGCCCAGTAAAATGCGATTTCATCTGCACCGCCGTGGCTTTTCACCACAATGCCGCGCAAACCCAGAAACGACGCCCCATTAAAACGGCGCGGATCCAGTTTGTTTTTAAAGCTTTTCAATACCGGCATCGCCGCCAGCGCCAGCAATTTGGTAAACCAGTTGCGGGTAAATTCGGCTTTCATCGCCGTATTGAACATCTGCGCCACGCCTTCCGAGGCCTTGAGCGTGATATTGCCGGTAAAACCGTCACAGGCCACGACATCAACCGTGCCTTTGTAGATGTCATTGCCTTCAACATTGCCGACAAAATTCAGTCGGGTCTGGCGCACCATTTCGGCGGCAGCTTTAACCACTTCATTGCCTTTGATGTCTTCCGAGCCGACATTGAGCAGACCGACAGTCGGCGCGTTTTTCTGCTTGATCGCCGCAAACATGGCCGAGCCCATAATGGCAAACTGGGTAATCTGCTCTGGCGTCGAATCGACATTTGCGCCCAGATCGAGCATCAGCGTCTGGCTGCCTTTCATGGTTGGCATCAGGCTGGCAATGGCCGGGCGATCGATACCCGGAATCGTCTTGAGCACAAATCGCGCGGTTGCCATCAGCGCGCCGGTATTGCCTGCCGAGACACAAGCATTGGCCTCGCCGGATTTCACCAGATTGATGGCCACGCGCATTGATGAATCTTTTTTATTCTTCATGGCCAGTTGCGGCGATTCATCCATCGCCACTACTTCGGATGCCGCGTGAATACGCAAGCGCGGCCCGGTTTGCGTCTGACGGGCTTTCAATTCAGCCTCCAGCGCATCGGTCAAGCCCACCAGCACAATATTCACATCGGGGTTATCGCGCAAAAAACGCAGGGCAGCAGGCACGGTCACATGCGCGCCGTGATCGCCACCCATGGCATCAACTGCAACGGTAATATCCATTTCTGATCCTAAAACGACGAACGGCGCAAGCGAGGTTTCTCACTTGCGCCGCAAGACTAAGCAAAAAAGCTTAGAGAGGCACCAAAGCGCGAATGACTCGCGACTGAATTACTCGCCCTTGGCCTTAATCACACGACGGCCTTTGTAAAAGCCGTTTGGAGAAATGTGGTGCGGGCGATGAACTTCACCAGTCGCAGCATCTACAGACAAAGCTGGTGCAGACAGGAAGTCGTGAGCGCGGTGCATGCCACGTTTCGAAGGTGATTTTTTATTCTGTTGAACTGCCATGTTAAAACTCCTTAATACTCAGTTGTCATTCCGCTTTCCTGGTTTTCAACTGAGCCAGGACTGCAAACGGATTAGGTTTATCGCTCGCCAATTTGGCTAGCGCTTCGTCGCCACCACATACTTCATGCGTCAGCGCTACGGGTAAAGCGAGCAAAATCTCATCTTCAACCAGTGCTTCAATATCCAGCTCCGGATCGATCAAGATGCCTTCAAGGTCTTCGTCGAGCGCTTCGGCTTCGTCGATTTGTTCCTCGCTGGCAAACTGAGTCAACACGGTTTCACTGTGGAGCTGCCAAGGCGCGCCCAGAAGGCAACGCTGACACACCAGCTGCAGGGTTCCCGTTACTTCCAAATAAAGCCAGGGGCGCTGCAAGCGATCTACACCACTTTCGATATGCCAGAATACTTCGCCTGACGTATCGGCCAACTGATCGGCAAGCCGGGTAAGTTGGGCAAGCGGTATAGAGCCTTTGAGTTCTCTAGCTTCTTGCGCAAATTCCGCGCTATGTATCACAGTCATATAGGCTGGGGCGTAGAACCGGAAACCGCGCATGATATAATCGTCCGCCTACTTGTGTCAATTGCAGCGCAACTGCGGGAAGCATTAATTTCTGATGAAAAAACAAGCCACTCACCATTTAAGCCTCGTTCTGGCCTCAAGCTCGCCCTATCGCAAAGAACTGCTCTCCCGGCTGGGGCTTGAGTTCAGCGTGGCGATACCTGATCTGGATGAAACACCGCTCGCTGGCGAGAGCGCCGCCCAAACCAGCGAACGCCTCGCTATTGCCAAAGCCCGCGTACTGGCCGAGCAGTTTCCAGATAGTCTCATCATCGGCTCGGACCAGGTCGCACTGCTCAATGGCGAACAGCTGGGCAAGCCGGGCAATCATGAACGCGCGGTTCGGCAGCTGCAGGCCATGCGCGGCCAGAGCATTGATTTTCATACTGCATTGGCGTTGTACAACACCGCCACCGACACACACCAGAGCATCGTCGATATTACCCGCGTTACGATGCGCAACTACAGCGACGAACAGATCGAGCGCTATTTGCAGTGCGAACAGCCCTATAACTGCGCGGGCAGCGCCAAAACCGAGGGGCTGGGCATCGTGATGATAGAGAGAATCGAATCCACCGACCCAAGCGCCATTATCGGCCTGCCATTGATTGAGCTGGTGACGATGCTGGCTAATGAAGGCGTTGATGCTCTGAATTAATCCGCACGCCAAACCAATAACTCATCATAAAAGTTAAGGGATAATAAATTGATTGTTAGAACATGGCATGGTTGCGTCCCTCTTCAGCATGCGGACGGATTTCTAAGGCATCTTGAATTAACAGGCGTGCAACATGCCCGACAAACTGCTGGTAATCTAGGCGCGTTCATTCGACACGAAGTTCAAGGCGCGTTTGCGCATTTTTTCTTGGCAACGTATTGGGATGATTTAAATGCCATCAAGGCGTTTGCGGGAGAAAACTACCATCGTGCGGTGTGCTACCCAGACGATGAGCAGTTTGAGCTAATCTCAGACCCTTATGTTTTCCAGCACACAGCCGACAAAATCATTCCTTTGTAATTTCAAAAAGAATTTCATGATGACTGGTACTCTATATCTAATCCCCGTTCCAATGGGCGGCGATACCTTGAGCAATATTCTGCCCGCTGACGTGATTCAAACCGCCAGGCAGTTGACGCACTTTGTCGTTGAAAACGCCAAAACCACGCGTGCGCATTTGAAAATGTTCGACACGCCGCATGAGCTGCGCAGTTTGTGGATGCAGGAATTATCCGAGCACACCAAGGATCATGAAGTGTCGGCGCTGCTCAAGCCGCTGCTTGAAGGCTTTGACGTCGGCCTGATGAGCGAAGCGGGCTGCCCTGGCGTGGCCGATCCGGGCGCGCGGCTGGTGCAGCTGGCGCATCAGCGCGGGATCAAAGTCGCGCCCCTGGTTGGCCCTTCGTCCTTGCTACTGGCGCTGATGGGCTCGGGCGCAAACGGGCAAAAATTCCGTTTTAATGGCTATCTGCCCTCCGATACTGCAGGCCGCCTGCAAGCGCTGCGCCAATTGGAAGCGAGCTCGGCCAAAGAAAATCAGGCTGAAATTTTTATTGAAACGCCGTACCGCAATCTGGCGCTCTTTCAAGCACTGCGTGATGGGCTAAAAGGCAGCACCCGGCTCACGGTGGCGTGCGATATGACCTTGCCAGCACAGGAAATCCTGACGCTGGAAGCCGCCCAGTGGAAAAAACGCGCCGAGCCCAATATCAACAAGCGCCCTACCGTGTTCATTATTCAGGCGTGAAAAATACCGGGTCAAATCGCGCAAAAGCGCTTAAGTTTTGTGCCGACTCCCAGCAAAAGACTTCGCCCACCGTGACAGCGCTCTACCCACTCCGCCGCCTGATTGCCAGCGCCAGCACTGCGCTGGCTTGCTGGCTGCTCCTACAGCATTACGCCACCTTGGCCCATCTCGACGCCCTGCTGGGTCAATGGGCGTATGCGCACAGCGATGCATCCGTGCAATTAAGCCGCTGGCTCAGCCAGATTGGCGGTGGCGTAGGCTGTGTCTTGCTGATTCTGGCTGCGAGCGCCCTGATTGGCCGCCAATACCGGGATATGCGCGGCGTGGCATTTCTGGTGGCTGCCGGGGTGGGCAGCTGGCTGCTCAACTCGCTGCTGAAAAATCATTACGAGCGCAGCCGCCCGGCGTGGGAGCATCTGGTGTATGCCAGCGGCTATTCGCTGCCCAGCGGGCATGCGATGGCAGCGCTGACGCTATCTTGCGCGCTGGCATTGATCATGAGTCGGCACTGGCCGCAGCGGCGCTGGCTGTGGTGGGTATTGGCCGCCAGCTGGACGATGGCAGCCGGCGCTGCCCGACTGGTACTGGGCGTGCATTACTTTACCGATGTCATCGCGGGCTATCTGCTCGCCAGCAGCCTGCTGTGCGCGCTGAGTTTGATCTACCAGCCTGCCACACGGCGCTTACCACAAGCTTAGATTTTGCGGCGCAGCGGCGCGCTGCTCGGCAAAACGCACACCAACCCCGAGCAGACGCACCGGCTTGGCGCCACGTTGCCAGGCTTGCCTAAGCAGCGTGGCAAACACCGCCGGATCGGGCGTAGGGCAAATGCACTCCATCGTCGTCTGGGTAAAATCGTGAAACTTGATTTTGACAAAGGCTTTATGTGGGGTATCACGCTGCGAACGGCTCTGGCGCTGGCTAAAATCGGCATACAGTGAGGGCAATTTGGCCATACACGCAGCCAAATCGGGTAAATCTTGATTATAAGTGTGCTCCACCGACAGCGATTTACGCTTGTCGCTGCGCGCCACTGGCCGCTCGTCAATGCCCCGGCTTTGCCAATACAAGGATTCGCCCAAGCGCCCCAACACCCGCAGCAAATCGGCATGCGACCACGCCTGCACATCGCCGCAGGTATTCAAGCCCAGCCTAGCCAGCTTACCCGCCGTCACTTTGCCGATGCCCCACAGTTTGCCCACCGGCAAGGCCGGCATAAATGCGGCAACCTCATCGGGCGTAATCACAAATTGCCCATTGGGCTTGCGCCAATCGCTGGCGATTTTGGCGAGCAGTTTATTGGGCGCAATCCCCGCGCTGGCGGTAATGCCAACTTCAGCTTCAATCCGCGCGCGGATTTCTTGCGCCATCAGCGTGGCGCTGCCGTGGCAATGCGGCAGATCGCTGACATCAAGATAAGCTTCATCCAGCGACAGCGGCTCGATGCGCTCGGTGTAATCAGCAAAAATCGCCTGCACGCGGCGCGAAGCATCGCGATAGCGCTCGAATGAATGCGGCAGCAAAATCAGATTCGGACATTGCCGCAGCGCCCATTTGGTCGGCATGGCCGAGTGAATACCGAAACGACGCGCCGGATAATTGCACGTTGAAATCACACCGCGCTGCTCGGGCGAGCCGCCAATGGCAATCGGCAACTCGCGCAGCTCGGGGCGATCGCGCATTTCCACTGCCGCGTAAAAGCAATCGCAGTCGATATGAATAATTTTGCGCACCGCCCCTCCTGCCTCAGCCGATCTGCCAGAGCATTAAAGTGTACGTTCGTTCTATCAATTGAGCAAGCCGGATGCGCTGCAGTGCCGACCTTACAGCGGATCGGCATTTTCCCGGCTAGGGTCTTGAATCTATAGTGAAATAATTAGGCGGTATACGGCAAATACAGAGGGATGTATATCAAGGAAAGCCATGATGAATAAAGCCTGCATCCATATACCCCTGATGATCCTGCTGTATTCCAGCCTGCTTGGCGCGCAGCCGCGCTGCCCGCAAGCCATCAGCATTGGCCTGCACGAATTTGGCCTGTTTTTTCATAAAAACAAAGGCATTGACGCTGATCTGGTGCAGGAGCTGGCACGCCGTAGCCGTTGTGAATTCAACATTCAGGTACTGATCCGCGCACACATCTGGCAAGAGCTTAAAAATGGCAGCCTGATGATGAGCGTATCCGGCCTGCAAGCACCAGAGCGTGAGCAATTTGTCTACTTTAGCGAGCCCTACCTGATCCAGAAAAACATGGCCGTGCTGCCCGCAGCAATTGCAGCGCAATACCCCGAGCCGAAAGATTTTCTGGCCGCGCCCAAGCTGCGCTGGGGCAAGGTGAAGTCTTTTTTACACGGCGAACAGCTGGAGCCGTTTATCCGCCAGCTGGTCAGCCAGCAGCGGATTGATGAAGCGCAGGACAGCCAGCAGCTGTTTGAATGGCTTAGCAGCGGCAAGGTGCAGGGCATTTTTGCCCATCCTTCGGCGTATACCTATTATTTGCGCAGTATCGCATTTGAAACCCGCCCAGCGATTCGTGACTGGGCACCGGCCGATCGGGGCATTGCGGCCAGGCTGATTTTTTCCAAACAGCATTTCAACACGCAGGATATTCAGGCGTGGAACGCGCTACTGCGCGAGATTCGCGACGATGGCACGCTGGAGCGGATTCTGGGTCGCTACCTGCCCGACTTTGAAGTTCAGCGCATTCTGAACCACCCGCTTGCCGCTGGTCAGAACAAATCGCCAAAAAGCAGCAAATAAGACCATCCAAGCCAATTTCAGCCTTAGTTTGCCGCTGAAACTGCCGATAATCACAGAGAAACCAAGCCATTTCGATGAGGTGTCATCATGAGCAGCACAATCAGCAATCTCAACGTGAATGTCAGTAGCAGCAGCGCCGTCACGCTGCGCAGCAGCAGTAGCCAGACCAGCGCAGCCACCAAGGAAAGCCCAGTTGAGCAGGAAAAAGTGGAGCTCAATGGCGAGCCCGCCGAGGCACTGACTTACGACAAACCCGGCAGCGCCAATAGCAAAAATCCGCGCATTGTGCCGCCCGATCTGGAAACCCTGCTGGCGCAATCGCAAAAGCAAGCCGAAAGCCTGATCAATCTGGTACGCAATCTGGTTGAAGAGCAAGGGCTGGATTTCACGCTGGTGGTCAGCGGCGAGCAAAAATTGAATGCCGATCAATCCACCATTGACGCGGCCAAAGCAGCCATTGCCGAAGACGGCGAGTTTGGCGTGAAAAAAGTGGCCGAACGGATTTTAAGCTTTGCCAAATTTGCCATTGGCGATGATCCGGCCAATCTGGAAAAAATCCGCGCGGCCGTACAGGAAGGCTTTGACTCTGCCAAAGAGGTTCTGGGCGGCACTTTGCCGGAGATTAGCCAGAAAACTTATGAAGCGATCATGGGCGAATTTGATCGCTGGGAAAAAGAAGGCCTGCCTTCTGGCGATACAGTGGGCTTGAGCACTACGGCCTGATGGGCCATTGAAAACGGTGGCAAGGCTGGTGGATGGCGAGCAATTTGACGCTGAAGAATGACTAAACGCTGATAAAGCCCGCGTCAAGGTCGATGGTGGCGATTTATCTGCCCGAGCGACGCTTTTTTTCACTCCTAGCCCCTAGTCTCCGACAGCCGGTGTGCAGCATAGCCGCACATCGGCTTACACCAACAAAACATCATCCATTCATATACTTAAGCGTACCGTCATTAATTTGGAGTGCGCGATGAACCCTAAATCTCTGGAACCAATCGAGCTGATTACCATTGAAGAGCAAAGCACCGCGGTCATGCAGCAAGCCCAACCGCAAAGCTACCTCTACCAAACCGCCCGCCGCCTGAAAAGCTTGATGCAACTTGAACTGATCCGCCGAGGGCTGTTTGCCCGACAAATTGCCGCCTTGCGCAAATCGCGCTAAACGCAAGCGCAACCCTTAGTCCAAGCCACACCGCCCACCAGCGGGTGGCTTTTTTCATTGGCAGCGATCAACCCTCACTCTGCAACGCGCAGCACCACCTTGCCCAGATTCTGATTATCCGCCAGATAGGCATGCGCCTGCGCCGCCTGCGCCAGCTCAAAGGTGCGATCCAGCGTAACGCGATACTCGCCCTTCACAATGCGAGGCACAATGTGCTCGCGCAAAGCCCGCGCCAGCTGCGCCTTTACCGCCAGCGGCTGGCTACGCAGCGTCGATCCGGCAATGCGTTGGCGCTTGACCAGCAGCACGCCCAAATTAAGCTGCGCCTCAACGCCGCCGAGCAGGCCGATGACCACCATCAGGCCGTCACGATTCAAGCAGCGCTGATTCGCGGCTAGATAACTGCCGCCCACGGTATCCAGAATCAGATCCGCGCCACCAGCGGCTCTCATCTCGGCAGCAAAATCCGTTGCGCGATAATCAATCACCAGATCGGCCCCCAGCTCGCGGCAGAACGCCTGCTTGTGCGGCGAACTCGTCGTCACCGCGACCCAAGCGCCCAGCGATTTGGCCAGTTGAATCGCCGCCGCACCCACACCGCTGGCTCCGGCATGAATCAGCACCCGCTTTGTGGGCTGCCCCGCTCGGTGGTGATCAAGCTGTAACTGACCAATCTCTACCAGATTGAGCCACGCCGTCATCCACGCTTCCGGCAAGCTGGCCGCCGCCACGGCATCAAGGGTATTGGGCTGCAGAATAGATAGTGATTGCTCCAGCAGGCAATACCCCGCATAAGCCCCACCTGCGACCAAGCCAAACACTTTGTCGCCAACCTTAAAATCCGTCACGCCCTGACCAAGGGCCACCACCTCGCCCGCAATCTCCAGCCCCAGAATCTCCGACTCCCCCGGCAGCGGCGGATACTTGCCCTGCGCCTGCATCAAATCAGCACGATTCACCCCCGCCGCAGCGACCTTGACCAGCAACTGCGTCGCGGCAGGGTTTGGGATTGGGTGATCGGTGAGTTGGAGTGTGTGATTGGTGGCGGTGATGGCGAGCATGGGATGGGCTTTTTGGAGTTAATTGGAACGAGGCCGCGGGCGACCCAGTGCCGATACTCAATTATCGGCACCATGAGTGTCTGGTAATGGATGTGAAGCTGCCACGTCTCGGTCAATCCGGTTGAATGCCTTGTTAGGCGCTTTTGCAGACCTCTTATGGCACATAGACCATTTCAATAGCAACTATGTAGCCATTTGCGCTTTCTGAAATCCTTGCACCAAGCACTAAATCACTACGCCCTTCACCAGCAGTCCATAAATCAATAAGTATGTCCCAGTAACCGCCCACAAAAATGCATATTGAAGATTCCCATGTTTCATTAGGGAGCTGAATTAACTCTTCCCCATAATCTTCGATGTACTCTTTAATCTGGTTGGCCGTCTCTTTAGAAACTAAAGCAACGCCGTCGATTTCGCAGGAAAGGGAATAGTCTTTTTTCACAAAGGCATCGACAATTTTGACAAAAATTGGACGCCAAACGGTAGGGATTGGAAGTTGATTTTCCTTATCTTTCTCTACAAAAATCTCAATTTCAAACATGGTATTTCCTAACCTGTAATGTCGCCTACCTATTAAGTAGGCCTCACTCATTGAGGCCTAATGCTACAAGTGAAATTCTATTATGGCGTCTGTTATCAGAAGGATTGCTGACACTCATTCTGGCATGAATAAGCTGAGTATTACTTCCGCTTCTGACCGATTGCAGCCAGCGGTTTTTTCAATGATTGTAATGATTTTCAGTGCCTTCGGCACGATGTCTTTATGCGCGTTCCGCCGCGCGGGCAGGTAGGGGGCTTTGCTTCTCCAAAGCCCCCTACACCCCAAAGGAGCCCCCCGCCTGCGGCCCTCCGGGCTACCCTCAGTCGGTCGCGAGCCAAATGATAAAGCCATTTGTCTCGCTCCACTCCTTCGGCGATGGGCGACAGGGAATTTAAAGCCCCAGCCCACAGAGCGCGGACTAAATGTGCATGGGGTATATCGTCGAAATCCAGATCATGATTGCTTCATAGAGCCACACTACGGCAGGTATATGCCGCAATATTTGGTCTGCATGGACTCCCCTGCAACTGCGCCGAGCGAGGAACAAGCGGCAAGGGAATTCGGCGGGCTCTGTTTTGTTAAAGCCCGCCGCCTTGCCGATTGTCCACAGCGAGGGAACGGGCGTAGCCCGCGCAGATGCCGGGGGCTGCTTTGGGGTGCAGGGGTATTTGCAGAAGCAAATACCCCTGCCCGTCTGCGCGGCGGAACGCGCTTCAAAATACTCGCGGCGCAGCCGCATAAAACCAGTCTTTAGCTCTGTGCAGCAGGCTTAGCGAAAATGGATTAATCCTGTCCCGCCAAAACCACCTCCCCTGCTGGCCGCAATTTACGCATCAGCAGGCCTACAGCCAGTGTGGCGGTGGCGACGATCAGCATGACTGGCAAGGTATTGCCCAGTACAAAATCCCAGCTCATTGAGTAGCGATACAGCGCAAAGCCGCCCAGCCACAGCGCCAGATTGCGCCAGTTCACGCTTTGCTGCGAGGCGTCCTGTTTGAGCAGGAAAAAGTCCACGCACAGAATGGCGATCATTGGCGCGAAGACCGAGCCGATCAGGAACAGAAAATCCATGAAGTTATTCACCGGCGCAAAAATCGCCAGCGCGGTGCCCAGCGCAACGGCGGTGATGCCAGCGTGGCGCTCATTCAGTTTGGGGCTGATGCTGGCCGCGGAAATACCGGCCGATGCGGCATCGAGAAAAGTCGTCGTCACGGTAGAAAACACCACGATCAGAATCGCCGCTACGCCGAGGCCTGCCGAGGCCATAATCACCGCCACGTCGCCCGATCCGGCAAACAGCGCCGCGCCCAGGCCAATAATGAACATCCAGCAGCTACCGACAAAATACGCCAGCGTCGCGCTGGTCGTTCCCCAGCCAGCACGGCGCGCCGAGCGGGTGTAATCGCTGACCAGTGGCAACCACGAGAGCGGCATCGCGACCGATAATTCAACCGCAGCACCAAACGACAGCGTTTGTGCGGCATTCGTAGGCAGTCCAGGTAAAGCAGTCGCCTGTGCCGAGAAAATGACGAAGCTCAGCGCAATGGTCAGCAAAAACAGCAACACCGCCGTCGCCGACTGCAGGCGCGACATGTTTTTCAATTCCAGCACGATCCACAGCGCGATCAGCGCGCCGATGGTCAAAGACCAGCCAGCCAGACCGAGCTGCGGCACCAGATATTGGGCTGCCACCGCGCCGGAGGCAACCATGATCGCCGTCCAGCCAACGAGCTGCACCACATTGGCGAGCGAGAAAATCATGCTGCCGCGTTGGCCAAAAGACAGTTTCACGGTCTCCATCGCCGGTTTGCCCGTTTTAGCGCCGATGTAACCGGCCAGCCAGAATAGCACGCCGCCGATGACGTGCCCCAGCAAAATGGCCTTCACACCCTGCTCAAAGCCCAGCGGCGCCAGAAAAGTGCCGGTCAAAATCTCGGCCAGCGACACGGCAGCGCCAAACCACAGCAAGGCAAGCGCGGGGCTGGATAATCGGTTAGAAGAATCGGCAAGCTTGCTCATAAAAATCCCTTTAAGTAGATAGACAAAAGTTTTCTTGCATCGTTGTCTCGCCTTGTCGTACTTCAGTACTGCCTGCGGCTTCGACGCCTTGCCATAAAACTTTCGTACGGGTACTTAGCGCCCATCTGGCGGGATGCCAGACGGCCCGGATTGCCGGGCTTTTGGCATCCCGGTCAACACAGCGCCCATCATACACCGGGCCAAATGCCCGCCTGCAGCTGATTGCAGTGCTTTGTATCTGGATCAAACTCCAGCGGCAGGGAATGGCAAGATATGGCGTTTAGGCGCAGGGTGCACGGCAGGCAATGGTTTGCTCATAAAGTGGCTAAAAGGGTCTAGCCGGTAATCGGCAAACGGGCCGCAATCCAGAAAGCCAAAATCCAGATACAGGCGATGGGCGGCCAGAAAGGCATCACCCGTGCCAGTCTCCAAACTGAGCCGACGCACACCCCGCTTGGCCGCCATCAGCTCAATCGCGCGCAGAATTTGCCGGGCCACCCCCTTGCGCAAATGCCCCGCCGCCGTGCGCATCGATTTAATCTCCGCATGGTGTGCATCGAGCAATTTGAATGCACCACAACCGAGCAGCTCATCGCCATCCCACGCCGTGAGAAAAGTAATCTCCGGCGCTTGCAGCGCAGATAAATCGAGCGCATACACGCACTCGGCAGGCGAGCTGGCATACATGCCCGCAAGGTGTTCATTCAATAATGCGGCGACTTTGGGATGGCTGAGATCGTCAACGATGATGCGCATGGGTTAGTCCGATTGAGCTAAGGAGATAGCTTGGAGCCAGCAAATTGTGTGCCTGCGTGTTTGGATCGCTAAGAGCTCGAAGCGGGTAGTCGCTACGATGAACGCAGCGTAATCCGTACGCTAGTTATTCCTCCGATTAGGCTACGCTAATCGGAGCTACGATGCTGGTTTAGTAATTTTTAGAACCTTATTCATAAATTTTGCCGCAATACAGAAACACGGCAAATTGTCGCCATGGGTTGCTCTCCGACAATCCTTGCTTAACTCCAAAATTAGAAGCTTCAGCCCACGATATTGCGCCCTCTAAAAAGGAGTCAATATTCGTGTTTTCCCAACCGTTGGGGTCGGGTGCATAACTGCAGCTTGATTTCTCTTTAGTCACGGACTCGGTACGATCTGCGGCCAGAGCGCGAACAAAAGCTAAGAAAGTTTCTGAATCTGTAACTTGGTCAAGTAATTCACTTACGTCCACTTTTGACTCCCAAGCGGTTGTGAAGCCTAATCCATTTGCTGCATGATTAAGCGTGAGCTATCGAACAGACTGTTAGCAAGCTCTTGCGTATACAAAACAGAACTCGTTGCTATTGGCCAATTGAGGCAACGATCACCCCGGCTGCGCGCCGTCGTACCCTTCCACAATCACCAGATCAATCTCACACGCGCCGTCGCGCAGCGTTTTGGCGGCTTGGTATGGGGCGGAGTGGTAACAATCGAGGGCGGCTTGGTAGCTGGGAAATTCGACGATGGTATTTCTAGAGCGGGTATTGCCCTCTGGCACAGTGTAGATGCCAGCTCTAGCCAGATACCTACCACCGTATTGGGCTAGCGCCGCGCCTTTATCAAACATCTGCGGCGATATACGCTTGAAAAGGTTCGACATTGCTGATGTCGAGCCGGACGATCCAGTAGCCTTTGGCCATGGTCTGCTCCCTGATATGATTTGGAAGCAAAACCATACCACAAAGTCAGCGATGCTCGGCCAATCAGGTTTCGATCAGCCCGGCCTGTTCCTGCTCGACGCTCTGGTGCGCCAGCGCTAGGTATTCTTTCGATTGCATCTCGGTCAGGCGGCTGGCGGTGCGGAAAAATTCGCTCGCTTGCAGGCCGGAGACATACACCTCTTCCACCGGCACGTCGGCGGCGATAATCAGTTTGACGCGGTGATCGTAAAACACGTCGACCAGCCAGGTAAAACGGCGCGCCAGATTGCTTTGCTCGGGTTTAAGCTTGGGCAGGCCGGAGAGGAAAACGCTGTGATATTCCTGCGCCAGCGCCAGATAATCGGCCTGGCCACGGCCATCGCCGCACAACACGGCAAAATCGAACCAGATTGCACCACCGGCGCGGCGGCGCGCTTTGACTTTGCGCCCTTCGATGATGACGTGCGTATCCTGATCATTGCCGGTGGCCATTTTGCCAAACAGCTCTGCCATTTCGGCCATCGTCGCTTCGTTATTCGGCTGCAGATAGGTGCGCGCGGCGGTGAGTGTGCGCAAGCGGAAATCCTGCCCACCATCGACATTGAGCACCTCAAGCTTGGCTTTGAGCAATTCAATTGTCGGCAGGAAGTTGGCGCGCTGCAGACCATTGGGGTACAGCCCGTCGGGCGGGTAATTCGACGTCGTCACCAGGACCACGCCGCGATTGAACAATTGCTCCATCAGCCGGCCGAGGATCATCGCGTCGGCAATGTCGGAAACATGAAATTCGTCGAAACACAGTACGCGCACAGCCTTGGCCCATTTGTCGGCGACTTTGGCCAGCGGATCGTCGCTGCCCTGCTGCGCGCGCAATTCGCGGTGGACTTCCTGCATGAAATGGTGAAAATGCAGGCGTTTTTTGCGTTTATACGGCAGCCCGGCGTAAAAGGCGTCCATCAGAAAACTTTTGCCCCGACCGACACCGCCCCAGAAATACAGGCCACGCGGCAAGTCGGGCGTGGGTAATAGTGTTTTGCCAAACAGACGATTGCGTTTTTGCTTGAACACCACCAGCGCCTGCCACAGGTTTTCCAACTGCCCGATGGCGGCCGCTTGCGATTCATCGGCGATAAATCCATCTTGCGATTGCAGCGAGCGATACCAGGTAAGCGGGCTGACGCCTGATTGTGGCGGGGCGATAACGTGTTGCGACATGGGGCAATCCGGTAATTCAAGTTGCGCGATTATAAAGTTAACTCGAAAAAAAAGCCCTGTGAATCACAGGGCAATCCATCACTCACGCAGCGAGGCTCCCTCTCAGGGAGAGGGCGGGGGGCGTGGGAACAAAATATTAGGCGGCCATCAGCACTGCGTTCATATTGATTTACACATCTTGGCGGATTTACATATCTTACCGCCGTAAAAAAGCCCCGCGAACGGGGCTTTTCCTTCATACGCCAGTGAAACCCAGCGAATTACAGCGCTTCTGCGTGTTCAGCCAGGTAGCTTGCAACGCCAGATGCGTCGGCTTTCATGCCTTTTTTACCTTTGTTCCAGCCAGCCGGGCACACTTCGCCGTGCTCTTCGGTAAATTGCAGCGCATCGATCACGCGCAGCATTTCGTCGATATCACGACCCAGTGGCAGATTGTTCACCACTTGGTGTTGTACCACGCCGTTTTTGTCGATCAGGAAAGAGCCGCGCAGCGCAACGCCTGCATCAGACAATTCAACGTCGTAAGCCTGGCAGATTTCGTGTTTAACGTCGGCAACCAGCGTGTAACCCACTTGGCCGATACCGCCTTTTTCTACTGGCGTGTTGCGCCATGCAGCGTGCGTGAACTGGCTGTCGATTGATACGCCGATGACTTCAACGTTGCGCGCTTTGAATTCGGCCAGACGGTTGTCAAAAGCGATCAATTCAGATGGGCAAACAAAAGTGAAGTCCAGCGGATAGAAGAAAATCACCGCGTATTTGCCAGCGGTAGCCGCTTTCAGGTTGTAGCTATCAACGATCTCGCCTGAGCCAAGTACGGCAGCAGCGGTAAAATCAGGGGCTTGTTTAGCAACGAGTACAGCCATGGAGATGCTCCTAGTGGGTTAATTAAAACAGGATGATTTGCTCTATATCAGGGCATGGGCTTTTAAAATCAAGTCGGCCTGATGCGCTAATTGGCCGATTTTGTCACAGGTTTTGAGTGCGGTAAAACAGGCATTGCCTTTTGGCTTACAACTTGCCATGATCAAACCACTGCGACTTTTCGAGGAAACCACCATGCGCTTCATTTCACAATTCGCGCTCTCCATGACCTTTGGCGCATTGGCGCTGTCGGGTCACAGCATGGCCAGCGAAAAAGTCATTACCATTCTGACCCAGCAAGACGTATTTAATGATTACCAGAAATTTATCGGCCAGCGTGATCCGCTCACGCTCACCCAGTACGGCGGCCCCGGCTCGCGGCGCGACGTGGTCGAGCTGGTGCTGGTGCAGCAGGCACTGAAGGCTGGCGGCAATGAATTGCCGATCAAGATTGTTAAAGTCGACAACAGCAGCGACTCATACAGCCGCTTTATCAAGGAAATCACCACCGGCAGCGCCACCATGGGCGGCAATAGCGCCTGGCTGATTGATCTGAAACCGCTGGCCGACAAAGTGCATATTTCCGAGCCGGTGATCCGGCAAGGCGAATTTGAAGCCGGTTTTTATACCACCGCCGATAATGCCGACGCCCGGCTCACCCGTACCCTGCCCGATCTGCAAAAGCTCACCGCCGTGGTGGCCGAAAGCTGGAAACCCGATGTGGCCACGCTGGAAAGCCTGAAGTTTGCCAATCTACTCAAAACCCAAAGCTGGGATTCGATGGTCGGGATGCTGAACAAAAAACGCGCCGACGTGCTGCTGGCGCCGTTTCAGCCAACGCCGGATTTATCGATGGATGTCGGCGGCAAAAAACTGGTTCCCATCCAGAATGTGAAAGTGGGGCTGCAAGGCAGCCGCCACTTTCTGGTGAGCAAAGCCGATCCGAACGGCGCGCAAGCGGCTAAGCAATTAAACGCGGGGCTGGAAAAGCTGCGCGAAAAAGGCCTGATCGACAAAGCCTACCGCGACTCGGGCTTTTTCAACAACGCCACCAAAACCTGGAACCGGCTCAACTAATCCTGCGCTATAGCCGAAAAAAACCCGCCACAATCTGGCGGGTTTTTACATCCATGCAGCCAATCTCACTTAATGGCTAGAACCACCCAGCGGCAATACTTCACGGCCATAAATCTCGTTCAGAATCTGCCCCATCGCCGAATAAATCGCCGCTGCGCCGCAGATAATGCCTTCGTAACCAGCAATCGTTTTAATCGCCGCACTGCCAGTGAAATCGCCAATGGCCAGCAAGGCAAACAGCAGCGTGAGCGAGCCAAAAATAAACTGGGTAATGAAATTCATGCGCAAAGTGCCAACAAACAGAAAGGCCGTAAAAATACCCCATACCAGTAAATACCAGGCCATCGCATGTTCACTGGCTTTAGTGGCAATACCCAGCTGAGGCATCACAATCAAGGCCACCAGCGTCAACCAGAACATGCCATACGACGTAAATGCCGTCATGCCGAAGGTATTGTTTTTCTTCGATTCCAGCACGCCGGCAATCACCTGTGCCAAACCACCGTAAAAAATCCCCATCGCCAGGATCATGGCATTGAGCTCGAACAAACCGGCATTATGCAGATTGAGTAAGACGGTGGTCATGCCAAAGCCCATCAGGCCCAGTGGCGCAGGGTTGGCAGATTGATCTTGCAGGGTGAGCGTGGTGGCAGCAGACATATTGCGTCCTTGGCAAAACTGAAAAAGGAGCGGCATTCTATACTGCAAAACCCTTAGTCGCACTTGGCGCGGATCAATATTTAAGGCCGCAAGGGCATATTTACACGCGCAAGCTGCTTCATATCAAGGCTAGGGTCTGTTGATGTTTGGTTTGCAGATCGCGTTTGTGCTGATTTGGGCCTGAAGCAAGGCACGAAGCGCGCGACTTAGTCATTCTAAGTGAGCGCTTTGTAACGCAGCATCAGGCCAAAAGCAGCCAAACCGAGCCTTGACATAAAACATCCGGCTGGGCGATTTTTTCGATGACGCGGCCTTGTAGAGAGCTGACATAGAATCACTATGCGGCGCGATCTACGCCTTACCTCATCGAAAAATCGCGCCAGCGCGACTGTAAACTAAACATCAACAGCCCCTTGGCATCACAAGCTTGCAGCAAAGCAGCTGGCGGCCTAAAAAACTGTCAAGCCGCCACTACTGCGTGCGAAGAAACTGCGAGTACGGCAGCGTGCGGGCCATTTTGGCCACCGCCGCTTCATAGCTCGGCAAATAATGCGCCGCAGCAGGACGAAATGCCGCGGATAGCTCGACGGCGGGCTCGGGCAGATTAATTATCCGCAACTGCTCGCCCAGCCCTAGCCGCTGTATTTCGCGCTGGACTGATAGGGCTTCCGGGCTATAAAAAGCGTCCATTCGCCCCAGCGCGACTTTTTGCAAGCTGCGCGCCACAATGCCATCACCCGCCATCAGATCAAGCTGCGCACTGGACTGCGTAATCAACAGCGAACGATAGCCATCTTGCCAAACACCGATACTGAGCCCCGCCAGATCATCACGGGAGCGAATGCGCTGGATGGGCCCTGAGGCCTTCACCGTCAGCGTTCCCTGCATTTTTAGCCAGGGCTGGCGGCTAAAACGCAGCTGTTTTTCGCGCTCGGCGGATTTGCCTAGATAGAGAATCAGATCAATCCTCTGGTCTTGCAGTAAACGCGACAAGGGCAGCTGGGTATAAACCACTTTGCTCACGCCCATCTGCTTGGCGATTAAGTCAAAATAGGCCAGCGCCGCGCCGGTATGCTGCCCCTGACGGAACTGGGCATGCGGCGGCAAATCGAAATAGCCTACGTTCAATGTCTGCCCGGCCCACACCGCCACCGAGAACAGCAAGATCCCCAAACCTGCCCAGATTCGCAACATAAATACCCCGGATTGCATTAATCGCTTTCTGATTTATAGCGATCAAATTGGGGTTTGAAGCAGATCAATGTGGGCCGAGCAGTGGATCTTCGGCAACGTGCTAAGCGCGCAAGGCTTTTACACCGCCAGCGCGCGGCGCGGATCGCTGCACCATTCGCTCCACGAGCCGGGGTAGAGCCGCCCGCCGGTCAGGCCAGCACTTTCCAGTGCCAGCAGATTATGGCATGCCGTTACTCCACTCCCGCATTGGTGCACAAGCTGCTCGGAGCTTAGCTCACCGAGCAATACCCCCCATTCCTGCTGCAATTGTTCGGCAGGTTTAAAGCGGCCATCGCTCAGATTATCCATAAAGAAACGATTGGCTGCGCCCGGAATATGGCCGCCAACGGGGTCCAGCGTCTCGCCGATGCCAACAAAGCGCTCGGCCGAGCGGGCATCGACCAGCTGAAACTGCGGCTGCACCAGATTGGCCTCAACCTCATCAACGCCCACCGCCAGCTGCGACTGCAATTGCACCTGCAAGTGCTGCGGCTCGATTGCCGCAATGCGGCTCTCCAGCTCACCACCTGCGGCCAGCCACGCGGCCCAGCCGCCATTAAGCACCTGCACCTGATCATGCCCCAACCAGCGCAGCAACCACCACAGCCGGGCGGCAAACGGGCCGCCACTGGCGTCATAAGCAATCACGCGCGTCGCCGGGCCAATGCCCAAACCGCCCAGTTTCAGCGCCAAAGTGGCTGGATTGGGCAAGGGATGGCGGCCATTGCGCCCGGTTTTAAGGCCAGAGAGATCATCGTCAAGCGAAACAAAATGCGCGCCGGGCAAATGGCTCTGCAAATACGCAGCCCGGCCCGCATCGGGGTTGGCCAGCTCGTGTCGACAATCGATAAGTACCACATCGGCCTGCCCCAGCAGCGCCTGTACCTGGGCCACTTCAATCAATACACCCATTCCCTTCTCCATTTTTTAAGTCTCACAGGCCGTGGTGATGCCGGTCTTATTGCGTGAGCAGAGCCACGGCAGCAGCACTAAAGTTGCAGAATACGGCCAATCATAAACAGCGATGTTCTCAATACGTGTTGATCCGAGGCTCGCTGGTGCATCTAGGGCTTCAAATCTCCTGTCGCCCATCGCCGAGGAAGTGGAGCGAGACAAACAGCTTTACCGTTTGGCTCGCAACCGACCGAGGGCAGCCCGGAGGGCCGCAGGCGGGGGCCGCCTTCTTTTGCTTACTTTTCTTGGCGGGGCAAGAAAAGTGAGTCCCCGTCGCGGATTGCGACTGTAAAACATCGCGCCGAAGGCGCTAAAAACGATCAACACAAATTCAGAACATTGCATCACATGCAGGGGTATAGTTCTACACAGCTCTCATCGCATCCAATGCAGCCTGATACACCTGAGGGGTAGCTGCCGCAATTACCCGGCCAGCGCTCTGGCGGGTCAAGGCCGCGCCTTGCCAGTCGGTCATGATGCCGCCTGCGGCAATCACCACCGGAGCAACCGCAGCAAAGTCGTGCAACTTCAGGCCTTCTTCAATCACCAGATCCAGCCCGCCCGTGGCCACCAGCGCATACTGATAGCCATCGCCGCCGTACACGGTAAAGCGCCCGCCTTGCTGCAGCTGCATAAAGGCGCTGCGCCCTGCCTCGCTAAAATATTGCGGCCCGGTCGTACCAATGCGTGCGCGGGAAAAATCGCTAATCTGGCTAATGCTCACCGGCGCATCGTTCAACGTGCAACCCTGCCCCACAACACCCACCCAGCGCTCGTTGGCAATCGGCTGATTGATCACGCCCAGCACCGGTACGCCCTTGTGCAGCAAGCCGATTAGCGTTACAAACAGCGGACGGCCAGTGATAAAAGCCTTGGTGCCGTCAACTGGATCGAGCACCCACACCCAGTCTGCGTCGTCACGCTCGGCGCCAAATTCCTCGCCAATAATGCCGTCTTGTGGCCGCTCGGCGTTAATCAGTGCGCGCATCGCCAGCTCGGCTTCACGGTCGGCCTGCGTCACCGGGCTATCGTCGGATTTGTCATCAATCGCCAGACCGCTGCGATAATACGGACGAATCACCGCCGCGCTGGCATCGGCAAGTTTTTTGGCAAAGGCAATGTGTTCTGGGCTGGCAATCACGGAATTACTCCAAAAAATAGTTTACGCATTTTACGAGCTTTTTATGTCAGTTAATATGCAGCCCCCTATTTTCACGCGGGCTTGCACGGCATTCAAACTGGCCATCGGCGTTTTAAAACAAAGGCTTGAAGGGTTTGAGAATTGTTTTTATTTATATTTATATTTCTATTCAATTACTTAGCTTGAAATTTTCATTTGAAATATCCGACTAAAAGCGTACACTTTTAAACAATTACTGCGGCCAATACCAGCCGCCCACTTCCCAAGACTGGGCAAACCAGCAAGGAGAAATCACGATGCAAGGCGATAAAAAAGTCATCAAGTCACTCAATGGCGTTCTGGCCAACGAGCTGATCGCAATTAACCAGACCTTTTTGCATGCCCGCATGTACCGCAACTGGGGCTTTAAAGGCCTGAACGACAAGGCGTATCACGAATCGATTGATGCCATGAAACGCGCCGACAAGCTGATCGAGCGCGTGCTGTTTCTGGAAGGCCTGCCCAATCTGCAAGATCTGGGTAAATTGCTGATCGGCGAAGACGTGCCGGAAATGCTGGGCTGTGATCTGAAACTATTCAGCTCGTTTCTGGATCAAGTACGCGCCGCAATCAAGATCTGCGAAGACACGCAAGATTATGTCAGCCGCGATCTGCTGGCCGAGATTCTGGAAGACGAAGAAGAATACGTTGACTGGCTGGAAACGCAGCACACGCTGATCAAGGAAATGAGCCTGGCCAATTACCTGCAATCACAAGCCTTTTCCGCATAAGCCTGTTCCGCCCAAGGAGATACGATCATGAAAGGAAGTAATAAAGTCATAGCCGCGCTTTCCGAATTGCTCGCGGCAGAGCTAACGTCAGTCGACCAGTATTTTGTCCATAGCCAGATGTATCACAACTGGGGCTATAGCAAGCTGTACGAGCGCATCGACCACGAGCGCCAGGATGAAATCGGCCATTCAACGCTGCTGATTGCGCGGATTCTGTTTCTGGAAGGCATCCCGAATGTCGCCGCCCGCACGCCATTACGCGTCGGCAAAGATGTGAAGGAAATGCTCGAATTCGATCTGCAAACCGAATATGAAGTCGCCGCAGCGCTGAAAAAAGTTATCGCCATTTGCGAAAAAGAGCAGGATTACGTGACCCGCGAAATGCTGATGACGCTACTGGAAGACACCGAACAGGACCACGCCCACTGGCTGGAGCAGCAATTGCATTTGATCAAAACGATTGGCCTGCCCAACTATCTGCAATCGCAGGCATCCTGAGTATTTCAGGTAGGCACGGCCGATTTGCCGGGCAAGCCCGGCCCGACCGTCGCTCCCAGCCCGGGTTCGCCCGGGCTTTTTGCTGCCCGCTCGCCATGGCCTGTTGACGTTTGGTTTACCGTCGCACTGGCTGCAGACGTAAAAAAACCCGCCGTGGCGGGTGGGTTTTGGCGAAAAGGTGCTTTAGGCAAAAGCCAGATCCTGCAAATCGGCCAGCATTTTCTCTTCGTAGGCCTCAACTGATTCTTTCAGCACCTGCTTGGCGCAGCTGCTGCATTTACCGCAGCAAGTGCCAGTTTGCGTGGTGCGCTGCAGCTGAATGTAAGTGCGCACGCCATCTTGCTCGACGGCTTTACGAATCGCTTTATCGCTCACATTATTGCAAACACAAACAATCATGACTGAGAACCTAATTAATATCCGTTCTCATTATCTTCAAAAACATTGGCACTGACAAGAGCCAACTCACCATCAGCGATAAGCGGTAAAGTAAACTATGGCTATCATCGGTAAAAACTATAGGGATTACGCCATGCACCGTATTCACATTGAACGCGCCATCAGCGCCGAGCGCCAAACCGAGCTGGGCATCAAGCGCTGGCCAGTCTGGGAAAAAGAGGTGTCTACTTTTCCATGGACCTATGACTGCAGCGAAACCTGTTGGCTGATCGAAGGGGAAGTAATTGTGACGCCGAACGGTGGCAAGCCGGTGACGATGTATGCTGGTGACCTAGCGACTTTTCCAGCCGGAATGAGCTGCACATGGCAGATTACTGCACCATTGCGTAAGCACTTTCAATTTGGCTAAACCGACCTGATACCAAGCGGACAGGCTTGAAAAACAGCCAGTGCCCAGCCTCAGGCACTGGCTGCCTAGCTTTAAATACTCATCGCGGCAACGCGAGAGACCTGCACCAGATCGTCAATCGACAGCATGCACAGCTGATGCTGGCGGGCAAACTCAAGCAACGCCTCGCCCCGCATCATGGTGCCATCAGGCTGCATCAATTCGCACAGCACCGCTGCATCGCCACATCCGGCCAGCCGGCTTAGCTCAATCGCCCCTTCGGTATGTCCGCGCCGCCCCTGCACGCCTACTGGGTGGGCAATCAGCGGAAAAACATGACCAGGCCGAGCCAGGTCCGCAGGTACTGCATCGGGGTGTATGGCTGCAGCAATGGTTGCTAGCCTATCAGCAGCAGATACCCCCGTTGTCACGCCTTCACGCGCTTCGATTGAAACAGTGAAGGCTGTGCCGTAGCGGCTCTGGTTGTGGCTGACCATTGGTGGCAGATCCAGTTGTCTGGCGCGCTCCGGCGTCAGGCATAAACACACGATGCCGCTGCAATCACGGATCAGCATGGCCATAATCGCATGGCTTAAGGTGCTGGCCGGGCATATCAGATCGGCTTCGTTTTCCCTATCCAGATCGTCGAGCAAAATCACCGGGCGAGCCGATTGAAACGCCAGAATGGCCTGATTGACACGCAACTCCGCGCTGGAACTGGAACTGGAACTGGAAAAGCTAGTAAACGTTGAGGTAATTTCGTTCATGTAAAACGCTCCTTGTAGTGGGCAAGAAAGCGTTCAGGGCACTCTACGCAAAGCGCAAGCGAAAACAGCGCACTCATTGCAAGAATGGATACGCTGCATGTCTTCTCTCATCCGGACTATACCGTCGGCTCAGGCATTTCACCTGATCTGCTGACCCTGCAGGCGGGAAGCTTGCAGGCGCTCGCGGGCTCATCGTTACGATTTACCGCCGGTGGGGAATTTCACCCCGCCCTGAAGACGCAAAAAGCCAGAAGAATCTGGCTTTTGCAGCATACCACAAGCAGGCTTTTAAAGACTTTGCAGCTTGAGCGCTATGCTCCCTTTGATGCCCGCAGCATCCAGACCACATTCGGCCAGGATCTGTTTTTGTTCGCCGTGTTCAACATAGCTATCGGGCAGCCCCAGCTGCAGCAGCGGTTTACAGACGCCCGCAGCCATCATGGCTTCGATCACCGCGCTGCCAGCGCCGCCCATGATGGCATTGTCTTCAACGGTGACCATCAAATCATGGCTTGCGGCCAGCTCCAGCACCAGCGCAGTATCAAGCGGCTTGATAAAGCGCATATTGGCTACTGTCACGCTCAAGACATCGGTTTCACTCAACGCTTCAGCGGCTTTCAGCGCTGGTTCAAGCACCGTGCCAAAAGCCAGAATGGCGACTTGTTTGCCTTGCTGCTCGGCCGCAGAGCGGCGAATTTCGCCTTTGCCCCACGGTAGCAAAGTCATGCTTGCGTCCACCGCAACGCCCATCCCGCTACCGCGCGGGTAGCGTACACAGGCCGGGCCGGCATGCTGGTAGGCGGTGTACAGCATCTGGCGGCATTCATTTTCGTCGCCCGGCGCCAGAATCGCCACATTCGGAATACAGCGCAGGTAAGACAGATCAAAGCTGCCCGCGTGCGTTGGGCCATCGGCACCCACCAGACCCGCGCGGTCAATCGCGAAGGTCACGTCCAGATTTTGCAGCGCCACATCGTGAATCAGCTGGTCATACGCGCGCTGCAGGAAGGTCGAATAAATCGCCACCACGGGTTTTAGCCCCTCACAGGCCAAGCCACCGGCAAAGGTCACCGCGTGCTGCTCGGCAATGCCGACGTCGAAATAGCGATCTGGATGCTCGGCATGAAAGCGCACCATGCCGCTACCTTCGCGCATTGCGGGCGTAATGCCGACCAGTTTGTCGTCGATTTTGGCCATATCACAGAGCCAATCGCCAAACACCTGAGTAAAGCTGGGCTTGCCGCTACTTTTGCCTGCGGCCATGCCGTCTTCCGGCGTAAATGGCGTCACAGCGTGATATTTCACCGGGTCGGCCACCGCCAGCTTATAGCCATTGCCTTTCTTGGTGACCACATGCAAAAACTGCGGGCCGCGTAGTGATTTGATATTCGATAAAGTTGCAACCAGCGTTTCCATATCGTGGCCATCAATCGGGCCGATATAGTTAAAGCCGATTTCTTCAAACAGCGTGCCTGGCGTTAGAAAGCCTTTGACGCTTTCTTCGCCTTTTTTCGCCAGCTCTTTGAGCGGCGGCATCGCATCGAGCACCTTGCCCGAAGCACTGCGGATACCGTTGTAGAATTTACCCGACAAGAGTTTGGCCAGATAATTATTAAACGCGCCCACATTCGGTGAGATCGACATTTCGTTGTCGTTCAAAATCACCAGCAGATCGGTCAGATCACGGTGGCCCGCGTTAAACAGCGCCTCAATCGCCTGCCCTGCTGTCATGGCACCGTCGCCAATGACAGCAATCGCTTTGCGTTTCTCGCCTTTGAGCAGCGCCGCTTCGGCCATGCCCAGCGCCGCGCCAATTGACGTTGACGAGTGTCCAACACCAAAGGTGTCGTATTCCGATTCATCACGCTTGGGAAAGCCTGCCAAACCGCCTTTCTGGCGCATGGTGTGCATGCGGTTTTTGCGGCCAGTGAGGATTTTATGCGGATAGCTTTGATGGCCCACGTCCCACACGAGCCTATCGTGCGGTGTATCGAACACATAATGCAGCGCCACAGTCAGCTCGACTGCGCCCAGATTCGAGGCGAAATGGCCGCCAGTCTGGCTCACCGAGTCGAGCAGAAATTGCCGTACTTCCTGCGCCACTTGCGGCAAATCTTTGCGCTCGATCTGGCGCAAATCGGCAGGACAGTCGATGGTGTCGAGTAAGGGATATTTTACGGGGCAAGTCATGAATCTATCATCCCATCCACAGGGGTATATCCCTGCGGAGATTATCAGTATTTGCGATCAACGATATACCCAGCAAGGGCATGCAGTAACTGGGCTTTATCGCCAAATGGAGCCAGCGCGGCAAAAGCCGCCTGCTTCAATTCTTCGGCTTTCTCTTTGGCGCCTTTCATACCCAATAAGGCGACATATGTGGGCTTGTTATTGGCCACATCCTTACCCGCGGTTTTACCCAAAGTGGCAGAGTCAGCTTCGCAATCGAGAATATCATCAACCACCTGAAACGCCAGCCCGATGCATTTGGCGTAATGATCCAGCCCGTTACGCGCGTCCTCGCTCAAGCTTGTGCCGCAGTAGGAGCCCAGCAGCACGGCAGCGCGGATCAGCGCGCCGGTTTTCAGAATATGCATGCGCTCAAGCTCGGGCAACGTCAACTCCTGACCCACGCTATACAGATCAATCCCCTGCCCGCCGCACATGCCCAGACTACCTGAAGCGCGCGCCAAGATATTGACCATTTTCAATTGATCGCCAGGCTGATCGGCCAAAGTGCTGGCACTCAGTACATCAAACGCTGCAGTTTGCAGCGCATCACCCGCCAGCAAGGCCGTGGCTTCGCCAAAAGCCACGTGAACGGTAGGTTTGCCACGGCGCAATACATCATTGTCCATCGCTGGCATATCGTCGTGCACCAGCGAGTAGGCGTGGATCATTTCCAGTGCCGCGCCAACGGCTTGCAGGCGCAGCGGATCGGCATCGACCACCTGCCCGGCAGCAAACACCAGCAAGGGGCGAACGCGCTTGCCACCATCGAGCACGCTATAGCGCATCGCATCGTGCAAACGCTCCGGAATATGCGTGCTGGCAGGCAGATAATGCGCCAGCGCGCCTTCCATTTGCGCCTGCACCTGTGTCATCCAATCTTTAAAATCGATCACTGCTGTCATTTAAGCCCCCGCTTCCGGCATAGCTTTCAATTCGCCAGCCTCAAGAATCTTGACCTGTTGCTCAGCGGCAGCCAGCTTGCTCTCGCAAAAGCGCAGCAGCTCGGTACCACGCTGATACGCAGCCAGACTCTCTTCCAGCGGCATCTGGCCCGCTTCCATTTGTAAAATCAGCGCATCAAGCTCGGCAACGCCAGCCTCATAGCTTTCAGGTAAATTCGCTTTCGCTGCTTTGGCCATCAACAATCTCGCAGTCTATCCAGCCGCCATTTCAATACCACAGGCGCACTTGGGGCTAATTCTAAAGGCCGCTATTCTACCTCAGCAGCAATTTTTTGGCCTTGGCTATCATGCGGCCGTGCACAAAATAAGCCGCAGCAAGATCATCGCCCAGAAAGCCAGCTTTCAAGTCGGCTCGCTGACAGCTAGGATAAAGATATCCTGAATACAAAGCACACTACGATGAATATTTTGCTCGGAGCCATTGCCAGCAGCGACGCCAACGCCCTTCTGCAAGAAGGCTGCTCGCAGCTACCAGATCAACCGTATCATTTTGCCCATGTCTGCGCCTTTAACGATGAAATCCTGATCCAGCAGGCAGAACGCTATCCAGCCCCCAACCGGACTTACCCTGTGGGCTTGGTCTGCCTGGGTTTTAACCCGCATGATTCGGGGCTGACGCTGTTTCGCGAGCGCGTGCTCGTCGCACTGCTGGGGCATCTGGAAAATACCGAACAGATCATGAGCAAGCTGACCTCGCTGGGTTACTCGCACAATCTGGGGCAGAGCGAAGAAGTCATCGCTGCGCTGATCGACTGGTACGATCGCATCCACAAAAATTTTGCGCTGGCCGTTCAGCTGGCCCTTAAGGAATGCCGGGGCTATTTTGCGCTGGCCGCAATCAAGAAAAGCAGTACAGACAATCTATATTGCGCCACATTGGGCCCTAGCCTGTTTATTGGGCAAAACCAGGATGGCTGCCACTTTGCCAGCGACGCAGCACTGATACGCACTCGCTCATCACTACTGATCGAGCTTGAATGCGGTGAAATGGCCGAGCTCAATCCACGGCATATTGCCTGCTTTGATAGCGAGGGCAAGCCGCGCAAAAAAAGCCCGCTGCCGGCCCATGCGGCAGGCCATTTTGACTACCATATGCAGGCCGATATTGCCGCACAGCCCTTGCTGCTGGCGCAACTGATCCAGCATTATCAAAACGCACAATTATCCGGCTTTCTGGAGCAGCTCGCGGCCGGACACCAGTACCAGCGGGTGTTATTGCTGGCCAGCGGCTCAAGCCATCACGCAGCAGCAACGGCGGGATTCTGGATCGAGCAGATTGCGCAATTACCCGTTCATGTTGAATACGCTAGCGAATATCGGTACCACAACCTGATTGTCGAGCGCAACACGCTGGTGATTGCCATTTCGCAATCGGGCGAAACCGCCGATACCATTGCGGCCTTGCGGCACGCGATTCAGGCCGGGCATCAAGATACGCTGGCCATCACCAACCATCCAGCCAGCACCCTCAGCCAGCTGGCCAAGTATCAGCTGATGCAATATGCCGGTGAGGAAATGGGCGCAACCTCGACCAAAACATTTTCTACCCAGCTGCTGTGCCTGTATTTTGTCGCACTCAAGCTAGCGGCAGGCAAGCGGATTGATATCAGTATCGCCGCAGCTGAGCTCAATTTCCTGCCCAATGCGGTAGCCGCCGTGCTGAATTTGGAAGAGGCGCTCAAACAATGGGCGCAACAGCTGGCTAAGGTGGAAAACCTGTTTCTGATCGGGCGCAATTTGCATTTCCCGATTGCGCTGGAAGCGGCACAAAAAATGAAGGAAGTCAGCTATATCCACGCCGAAGGCTATCCGGGCGGAGAAATCAAGCACGGCCCCGTCACCCTGATCAACCGCACCGTGCCGGTGGTGGCCTGCCTGCCCTGGGACTTGATGGCCGAAAAAATGCTGGCCAATCTGCAGGAAGTGCGAGCCCGTCAGGGTGAAATTTATGTCCTAAGCGATGTGGGTTTAAGCTCGGTGGAGGGTTTTTACTGCATCCGTATGCCGCGCAAGCTGCCGCTGCTCAACCCCGTGCTGTATACAATTGCATTTCAGCTGCTCAGCTACCTGACCGCCATTGCCCGTGGCAACCAGGTCGATACACCACGCAATCTGAGCAAAACACTCGATAAGGAATAAAACGCCGAGGCTTTCACAGCGGCAAGGCATAAAAAAACGCCACAATCTGTGGCGTTTTTCATTCAAACAAAATAAACGACTAATTATTTTGCTGCGTTAATTATATACAGTGCAGCAGCTTTGAATTCATCATCAGAACCGCTGTAGCCACCTTTGGCCGGCATCGCGTTGATGCCTTTAACACCGTTGGCAATCGCAGCGTCTACACCATTTTTCAGACGAGGCGCCCACGCAGCCTTGTCACCAAATTTAGGTGCGCCAGCAGCACCGGAATCATGACAGGCCATGCACACCGAAGCGTAGATTTCCTTGCCTTTGACATTTGGATCAATTGCACCGCCAGCGGCTGCACCAGCAACGGCAGGCTCTTCAAATTTGCCACCCGCTGCATTGCCCATAAAGGCCACCGCACGTTTAACTTCGTCATCAGTTAGATCAGCCGCGCCACCTTTGGCTGGCATGGCGTTAAAGCCGCCAATCGCGTGTTTGCTCAGTGTTTCAAAGCCTTGGGCAAGACGCGCAGTCCAGGCCGCCGCATCGCCAAACTTAGGTGCGCCAGCCAAGCCGGCGCCGTGACAGGAGATACACACGCCTTCGTACACGCTCTTGCCGCTGCGTGAACCCGGAGCACCACCTTCTACAATTTTAACAGCGCCAACCGGCTGCAAGCGCGCCGAAACCGCCTCACCCGTCATTGTGGAACTCGTCAGATTGGTATCCATGCCCGATGTAAACAGCTTGATCAGCAAGTAAACAATCAGTGGCACGCCAATCAAAGCCGCCAGCACCATGCCAGCAACACCTTTCGACGCAGTTGCGTTGGATCCGCTCATGCTGTCATCCCTTGTAGAAATCGTTATAAAAGTGAGCCTAATTCAGCTTCTGTGCGGCAATTATACCGATAATCGCAGCGACCACAAAGCATTCGCCAGCTAGACGTACCCTGCGGAAGCAGTTATTATCTGCCCTCCTCGGATGCACCCATAGCTCAGTTGGATAGAGTGTCAGTTTCCGAAGCTGAAGGTCGCAGGTTCGATTCCTGCTGGGTGCGCCAATCAAATCAAGAGTCTAACCCAAAGCACCAAGCTCTTGTTGCATATGGCTGACAGCCCCCTTCTCCATGGAAATTGAAACATAATCGCCGTTCAAGCAATTGCTATCGTTGCAACACCCCACGCCCCCTCATATGATTTTGCCTAGCGAATACTCAAAAAGACAAAATCACATTTGTAGTATTCAAATGCGGCAAAATACTGTTTCAGACAGGCACAAAATCATGGACTCAAACGCGATGATTACGCTGGCGATGAACCAGATCCGGCTGCATCTGCAGCGCCATCCGCAGGCGGCGGATACGCTGGAGGGTGTTCATTCGTGGTGGCTGGCTAGCCAGGAGCCAGCAGCCATCACCGAGATGGCGCTCCAGCAATTGCTGGCGAATGGTGAAGTTGAAACGCTGAAGATCGGCTCACGCGTTTTGTGGCGCGCACGGCGTGTGGCCGATTAGCCCGGCTCTAACATCATCTAGACGTCATCAATTGACACTATAATCACGCCTTTCTTTCTCTGGCAGGCTCGAATGTCCGGCAAACCCCAAGCAAAATGGCAACAAATCAGCAGTACGCTGGCGGATGAGATCCACCATAAGCAACTCTGCGGCCAGTTGCCGATTGAGCCGGTGCTGGCCGAGCGTTTTGGGGTGAACCGCCATACAGTACGGCGGGCGTTGCAAGAGCTGGAAAATCTGGGGCTGGTGCGCATCGAGCAAGGGCGCGGCACTTTTGTGCAGGAAGACCTGATCGCCTACCGGATGGGGCGTAAAGCGCGTTTTTCGCACAGTCTGGCGGCGCAAAGCCTGGCTGGGCAAAGCAAAATCACGCAGCATTCGGTGGTGCTAGCGCACGATGAAATCTGCAAAATGCTGGAAGTACCCGAAGGCAGCGAGGTGCTGAAAATTGACGCGCTTGATTATGCCGACGAGCAAATTGTTGGCGTGAATACCGAATATCTGCCGCTACCGCGCTTTGCGCAGTTTGCCGAGTTGTTGCGACAACATGGCGTGATGAGCGAAGCGCTGCGTGCCGCTGGCGTGCAAAGTGTGTCGCGCAAACTCTCGCGCATCACCGCCCGCCTGCCCCGCCCCGAAGTCGCTGCCCAACTGGCGCAGCCCAAAACCCAGCCGATTTTATACGTTGAAAGCGTGTATCAGGATGAAGCTGGCCAGGTGATCGAATACGGCATTACGCGTTTTGCCGCCAATACGATTCAACTCTTGATCGAGCCCGAGTAAGCGCAGATCTTGGCAGAACAGCGAATGGATTTCACAGAATCTAAAGGGTATATCGCCACAGGCAAATAGATTCATAGGCTGCAACAACATACCCTACACACACTTCTAATGATCGGCTTTTCCGGCCGCAGCGGCAAAACGTGACAACCATTGATCCAGCTTGCGCGGCGCTAGGGCGGCATCCTCAGCGGCCTCTTTGCGACGAATGGCGTTGCGCACCAGGATAGAGCCCAGCCAACGAATCGGCTCTGGCGGAAAATGCCCCAGCGGGCCGCTGACTAGAGCACAAGTGCGCCAGCCCTCGACTTCCTCGCGCACCATGCTGGCCAAAATCTGCCCGCCCAGATAGCAGGTGCTCACGCCATTACCGGAATAACCAAAGCCATACACAATATTCGGCTGCCTATCCAGATAACCAAAAAACGGCAAACCTGTCACCGAACGATCCGAAGCGCCAGTCCACGATGCAGCGACGGACACATCGGCCAGTTTTGGAAAAAAGCGCCGGATGGCTTGCCGTAGCATCGGTACATATTGGCTGGCTTGATCAAAGCTCGCCAGCATGCGCCCTCCAAAAGCAAAGGTATTGCCGCCTTTGCCCAGCATCAAGCGGCCATCGCGGGTGCGGCGATAATAATGGACAAAAATCCGCGAATCACACACCGCCGCGCCATGGTTGAGGCCTTGTTGCGCCAATTGATCGGGGCAAGGCTCGGTAATCACCATATCGGATGACACCAGCGCGATGCTGCGCGCAAACTGACGAAATTGGCTGGCCATCCACGCATTGAGCGCCAGCACGACTTTGCTAGCGCGCACCGATCCAGCAGGCGTTCGTAGTAGCGCAGGCTGGCCGTAATCTAAGCGGAGCATTGGGGTATTTTCATAAATCCGTACCCCCATCTGCTCGGCAATCCGCGCCAAGCCGCGTACCAGCAGCGCCGGTTGCACACTGCCAGCAATCGGCGAAAACTCGCCAGTCAAATGCGCATCCGAGCCGGTTTTAGCTTTGAGTTCTGCGGCCGATAAGCTGCGCCAGCTATTGATGCCTTGCGCATCCAGCTCGGCCAGCACCGCATCCATCGCGCCCAATTGGGCTTGATTGGTTGTGGTATACACCGCACCATCCAGTTCCAACTCGGCATCGAGCTGATGCGAGCGGCAAAAATCGGCCATCGCCAAGACCGCCGCTTCCGATCCTTTGACGATGCGTACTGCTTCTGCCTCGCCAAACAGCCGCCGCAAAGTCAGGTATTTGGGCGCCAAAGTCAGCACGCAACCGCCATTACGCCCCGACGCGCCGCTACCGCACAGGTTTTTCTCCAGAATCACAATATTTAATTCGGGTTGGGCTTGTTTGAGCTGGATCGCGGTCCATAGCCCGGTGTAGCCGCCGCCGACTATGCACACATCAGCGTTGATCGTTTCAGCCAGTGGTGCCCGATGGCTGGGGGCTTGGCATCGCTCCTGCGCCAGCGCTTGCGCCATCCAGTACGGCTGAAACTCGTCGTGCAAACTCATGGCCGTTCACCGCGCGCCAAGCGTGCCTCGATATCGGCAATCACCGGCAATAAATCAGCGATGCTATCAATCACATAATGCGCACCAGCTTGAGCCAGTTTTTCACTCGCCACGCTGCGGCGTTGCGCTTGTTGGCCTGCGTCCAGCGCATCCCATTCATCTTGCGTTAGCCCAACTTCATTGCCGCTGATGGCCAGCCCCACCGTCCACATACCGGCGTTCAGGCCTTCAGTAATGCCGGGGATGGTGTCATCGACTTTAACGCAAGCAGCCACTTGGCCGATGCCCAGCGCAATCACATTGGCCAGCGCCATCCACGGCCCGGGGCGCGAGCCCGCTGCCAAATCATCGGCCGCCACAATATGGTCAGGGCTAAAGCCCGCTTGCGCTGCCAGCGGAATCAGCTGCGTCATCACCGCGCGTGGGTAGCCGGTGCAGCTACCAATTTTTAGACCCTGAGCGCGAAGCTGCGCGATAGTATCGATCGCACCGCGAATCGGTTGCGAAAAATGGCCTACTTGCTCAATTTGCAATGGCATAAACAAGGCGTAGATGCGATCAACATCGGCATCGCTCATCGGGCCGCCAAATTTGGCCTGCCAGCGCGCCGCCACCGACGGGATTTGCCCAACCGCTTTGATGTGATCCCATTTGGCCATGCCCATCGGTACGCGCGCCTCGGCCAAGCTGATCTCTACGCCAATCTGGCTAAAGGCCTGAACCAAAACCTGCGTTGGCGCGAACGAACCAAAATCAAGTACAGTGCCAGCCCAGTCGAAAATCACCGCCTCAAGTGGGCCGCATTTTTGAGGATGTTGTGGCTTAATTTGCATGGTATTTATCCTGTTTAAAGAGTTCATCACAACCAGCCGTGCTGGCTGAGCACGTCAATAATCGCGTGTGCGGCTTGCTCTAAAGCGGCAGCTTCAATCGCCCCAATGCAGCCAACGCGGAAAGTTTCCACTTCGGTGAGTTTGCCCGGATACAGCAAAAAGCCGCGTTCGCGCATCGCTTGATAAAACGTCGCAAAACGGTAGTCCGGATGCGCTGGGGCATAGAAAGTCATGATGATCGGCGCTTGTAGTTCTGGCTGTAAAAACAGCCGCAAACCCGCTGCTTGCAAGCGGCCCATCAACACTGCAGCATTGGCCTGATAGCGTGCCAGCCGCGCCGGGCGGCCGCCTTCGGCCAAGTACTGATCCAGCGCGGCGCGCAGGGCAGCGACCACATGCGTTGGCGGCGTGAAGCGCCATTGGCCAGTGCGCTGCAGGTAGTCATATTGATCAGCCAAATCCAGCGCCAGTGAGTTTGAATTGCCTTTGGCCAGCGCAATCGCTGCGCGCTGCGCGATGACAAAACCCATGCCCGGCACACCTTCCAGACATTTACCCGAAGCGGCAATCACCGCGGTGATCGGCTGGCATTGCAGATCAATATCAAGTGCGCCAAACGACGACATCGCATCGACAATCAAAGCCCGCCCCAGCTCGGCCACAGTTTGGGCGATGGCATCGAGCGGATTGAGCAAACCAGTACCCGTTTCACAATGAATCACGCCAACATGACTGATGCTGTCGTCGGCACTCAGCGCTGCGCGCACGGCAATCGGGTCAACGGGTGTGCCGTCGGGCCAGCGCAGTACGCTGACTTTTCGTCCCATCGTGCTAACGATTTTGGCCATGCGCTCGCCATACGCGCCATTGGCCAGCACCAGCATATGCCCGTCGCGCGGCAGCAAGGTGCCAATCGCCGCTTCAACGGCAAACGTGCCCGAGCCTTGTAGCGGAATGCAGCAATGGCTGTCGCCACCATGGGCAATCGCCAGCAGATCGGTGCAGACGCTGGCGGTGAGCGCATTAAAATCGCTGTCCCACGAGCCCCAGTCTTTCAGCATCGCGGTACGGGTGGCCAGGCTCGTGGTCAATGGGCCGGGCGTTAATAATAGTGGAGCTTGTAACATATCAACCTCATACATCTAGATGAATTTTTAATTCCTTAAAAAGCGCATTGCTGCGCTTGATAAGGGGTATTGCCATCGGAAACATATCAATACTGGATCGCAGGCATATACACACCAAGGTATTAATCACGCCAGCGCTGGCTCTTGCGCTGCAGTAGCCAACTCAATACCGCAAAGACAGCGCAGGCAAGCGCCGAGCTGGCGACAATCAGGCTGGCCATCGCGGCGGCCGCAGCGGTATCACCGGCGTCGTCCATATTCAGTACCGAGACTGAAGCGAGCATCGTGTCGGGGGTGTAGATAAACACCACCGCCGATACCGTCGTCATCGTGCCCACAAAGAAATAGCGCGCGATGTCGAGCACTGCTGGCAGGCACACCGGCAAAGTCACGCGCCAGGCGGTCAGCCAGAACGGTACTTTGAGCGAAGCGGCTACCGCTTCAAACTCGCGATCGAGCTGCTTGAGCGCCGTCACTGCGGTTAAATGCGCGGTGGTATAAAAATGCGCAATCGAGCACAGCACCAAGATCGCCAGCGTGCCATACACGCCATGCAGCGGATTGGACGGGTGATTAAAGAAAAACACATAACCTAGACCCAAGACCAAGCCGGGCACCGCCATCGGCAACATCGCCAGCAAGTGCAAAGCCTGCCGCCACGGCTGCGCCGCTGCCACTTTTTCGGTTAACCACGCGCCAACAAACACCAGCAGCGTGCCAAACACGGCAGTGCCCAGCGACATCAGCAAGCTGTTATAAAACGCTACCCAGCCACCACCATCAACGTCGTCAAAGTTGAAGTGATTGAGCGAGAATTGCATTTGATACGGCCACAGCTTGATAAACGCCGCCGCTACGGCCATCGCTAGAATCGCCAGCAAAGCGCCGCTGACCAGCGTACAAAATAGCAAGGCGATGCCATCGCGCAGCGGCTGGCGCTGCACGACCAAAGGCTGTGCGCGCGCGCCGAGCATGGCCTGCTGTTTGCGCTGCGCCAGATGGTCGAGCACAAATGACAGTAATGCAGGGATCAACAGCAGCACGCCAATCACCGCACCACGGCTAAAGTTTTGCTGGCCAATCACCTGCTTGTAGGCCTCCAGCGCCAGCACATTAAATTGCCCGCCGATCACTTTGGCCGCGCCAAAATCAATCACCACCAGTGTAAACACCACCACGGCGGCCGAGAGCAAACCGTAACGCACGCTAGGCAGTGTGACCGTCAGCCATTGGCGGATTTTGCCCGCGCCCAATACCGTGGCAGCCTCATACAGCCGCGCATCGGCCACTCGCAAAGCGGTGAGCAAGATCATCAGCGCATGCGGGAAGGTGTAAAACACCTGCGCAATCACAATGCCCCAAAAGCCATAAATACTGCCGTCGGGAAACCACGATTTCAAAATGCCCTGATTGCCAAACAAATACACCAAGGCAATCCCGGGCAATAAGGATGGCGCCAGCAATGGCAGCAAGGCCAGCATCCGCATTAGCCCTTTGCCGGGCATCGCGGTACGGCACAGAGCGGCGGCATAGAGGTAGGCCAGCGGTAACACGATCAGCGTGGTGGCCAAGGCGAGCTGCACGCTGTTGAGCGTGCTTTGCAACATCCCCGGCGCAGCCAGACTGGCAGCAATACTCTGCCAGCCCCATTGGCCGGAGACAGGGTCAATAAAAGCCTGACTTAAAATCGCCACCAGCGGGCCAATCAGCATCATCGCCAAGGCTAGTACACACAGCCCAGCTAGACCCCAGGCGAAGATTTCACTGCGCGGGCGTTGTTGCGCCGCTTGGATGATTACTGCGCTCATACCCGTGCCCCACTGCCAAAACTGCGCAAGCGCCCGGGTGGAATCCGTACCGGAATCAGTTGCCCATCATCGATGCGCAAATTGGCCATCTCCCTATGCGTGGCGACAATGTGCAACTCGACGCCGCCCCACTGCGCCACAGCGACACGCAGCCGATAGATGCTGCCGATCAATTCACGATGCAGTAGCTTGCCTAAAGCGGTGTGCGATTCGGGTTCCCAGCTGGGCAGCAGCTCGATGTCTTCGGGGCGGATATAAAGCTCGCATGGCTCGCCTGCGCGCAAATTCTGCTCGGGCGCGGTGAGTAAATCAGCCTGCCCCAATGTCACGCTACGCGTGCCGCTGGCCGTGGCGCTGAGCCAATTGCAGTGCCCGACAAAGTTGGCGACAAAGCGGCTGGCAGGCTGCTGGTAGATTTGCTCAGGCGTGCCGATTTGCTCGATCACGCCGTGATTCATTACCACAATGCGGTCAGCCATCGTCAGCGCCTCTTCCTGATCGTGCGTCACCATGATGGTGGTCACGTTCAGACGTTGCTGCAATGCCTTGATCTCGAAGCGTAAATGCTCACGCACTTGGGCGTCGAGCGCCGACAAAGGCTCATCAAGCAATAGCAGACTTGGTGAGGTCGCCAGCGCACGTGCCAGCGCCACACGTTGCTGCTGGCCACCCGAGATTTGCGCCGGATATTTGCGATCTAAGCCGGGCAGGCCGATTAATTCAAGTAGCTCATCAACGCGGCGTTGTTTGTCTTCTTGGCGACCTTTCAAGCCATAGGCAATGTTGTCGCGAATATTCAGATTGGGAAACAGGGCATACGACTGAAACACAATGCCATAGTCGCGCTGCGCAGGGCTGGCACGCGTGATATCGCGGCCCGCTTGCAAAATTTGCCCCTGATCACAGCGCTCTAGCCCTGCAATCATGCGCAACAAAGTGGTTTTGCCGCAGCCCGAGGGGCCCAGCAGGCAGACAAATTCGCCTTTGTTGACGCTCAGGTCGATATTTTTCAGCGCCGTAAAGGCACCAAAAGATTTACCCAATTGCCGGATGTCCAGCTCTCGATGGTCTAGTTCAGTTTGCATATCACTATTTCACAGTGGGCTCTGCGCTGTGAGTGACACAGCGGCAGCAATAGAGAGGTAATCGGTGAGCGAAGAGGTTGGCAAATCAACTACCTTGGCCTGATCGTCAAAACGGCGCAGCTGCACGGCATCAGCGGCATAAGGGCGAGCGGCAAATTTGGCCACTTCAGCCTGATTCATCACGCCGCCTTGCACCTGTAATGATTGCAATGACGCGCTCGATAAGCTCGCCAAATAATCGGCTTCAATTGCACATAGATAGCGTTTGGCTTCCACGTGCAGGGCAATCGGCATCAGCACCGCAGGACCAAATAGCGGCTTGAGCGCAGTCACTGCTAGCGCTTCATGGTGATCATCAATCCCCTGCTCGACATCGTGGTCTTGCTGATTGGCTAATAGATGCCCCAAGTCGTGCAGCAAAGCGGCAGTGATTAAACTCGGGCTGGCGCCGGCCAATTGCGCAAAATGTGCGCTTTGCAGCGCATGCTCAAGCTGGCTAATCGCTTCGCCGCCATAGAGCTGCGTGCCTGCGTTGGCATACCAGCGCTCTAGTTCAGGCAGGGTTTGAATTGTGGGGAACATGCTTTATCCAGACTCGGCCAGCAGGATCGCCAACCGAGTCGATCAGGTGGGTCGATTACTTTTTAGCTTCTGATTTGCTGTCGTAGCGTTTGGTCCATTCAGCCAGAATGCGGTCGCGATTGCTCGCAGACCAACGCAGATCCTGCTTGATCAGGCGTTTTTCGTAGTCAGCGGGGATAAAGTTATTGGGCTTGGCAATGCCGGGCATCGCGACGATGGCGAAGTTTTTCTCATACAACTCGTTCGCAGATTTGGAAGCCGCCCAATCGGCCAGCTTTTTCGCCGCGTCCAGATTTTTGGTACCTTTCATAATCGAGGTGGCTTCCAGATCCCAGCCCAAACCTTCTTTCGGGAAGACCAGATCAATTGGCGCACCTTCGGCTTTGAGCTTGGCAGCACGGTATTCAAACGCAATACCAATCGGGAATTCACCCGCTGCGGCCTGTTTGCAAGGTTTCGAGCCAGAATGGGTATATTGCGCGATGTTATCGTGCAATTTATCCATATACGCCCAGCCTTCTTTCTCACCGAAAATCTGCAGCCATGCGCTCACATCAAAGTAACCCGTACCGCTTGAAGCTGGGTTTGGCATCACGATCTTGCCTTTGTATTCCGGCTTGAGCAGATCTTTCCAGCTTTCCGGTTTTTTCAAACCCAGTTTGGCCGCTTCAACGGTGTTAAAACACACCGTAGCGCCCCACACGTCCATACCCACCCAGGCTGGCGGATTGCTGTCATCGACGTATTGCTTACTCAGCTTTTCCACGCCTTTCGGTGCATAAGGCTGCAACATGCCTTCTTTTTCAAACACCAGCAGCGAAGATGCCGCCAGACCCATCACCACATCCGCTTGCGGATTGCTTTTTTCAGCCAGCAATTTGGCAGTGATAATGCCAGTTGAATCACGAACCCATTTCAATTTAATGCCTGGGTTTTCTTCTTCAAACTTGGCTTGATAAGCCTTGAGCTGATCGGCTTCCAGCGCGGTATAAACCGTCAGCGTGGTATTGGCCAGCGTCAGCGTTGAGGCCAGCAGCGCGGAGAGCGCCAGAGATAGAGTAGTTAGTTTTTTCATTGCGCAGCTTTCCTTGAGGGAGTGGATTTAAGCGTCGCAATTATGTGCATTGCTCCATTACAGCGGCATTACGTCTAGACGAATTTTTAAAGTCGCGGCTGCAATCGGCCTGTAGCTTGCCTTGCGTATGCTGCCAAGGTCTGTGCGTGAGTCTATTCAACAGACGATGCCCCGATCAACAAGGAGAAACCATGCTCACCAGCTGGCTCAGAATTTTTCTGGAAGTCACCCGCCAGGGCGGCGTAATGGCGGCGGCGCGACATTTGCAAATCAGCCAGCCCAGCATCACCAGCCAGTTGCGCAAGCTGGAGGAACATTTTCAGCTGGAATTATTCGAGCGGCGCAATGGCAGACTGATTCTTACCGACACTGCCGCCAGCCTATTACCGAAAGTAGAGCAATTGCTGCAACAGGAAGCCGATCTGGAATTCGAGCTGCGCCAACACAGCGAGCGCCAGGCCGGGCAATTACGCATCGGCGCTACCGGCCCGTTTTATCTGTTGCCGCTGCTTGCCCGCCTGCGCCAAGCCCAACCGGCACTACAAGTCGATGTGCAGTTTGGCAATTCGGCCGTGATGCTCGATGCCCTACTCAACTATCAGGTCGATCTGGCCGTTACCTCACAAACGCTGGATGATCCACGGCTAATGTGCCGCCCGCTGGCCACTAGCCCGCTGGTCTTGCTGGTGCCCAGTAGCGATCCGCTCGCTCACCTGAGCTCAGTGCCTTGCCAGCAGCTACAAGGCGCGACCCTGCTCACTCGCGAGGCTGGCTCGGTGACCCAGCAGGCCGTGGATGCCTTGCTGACCGATCATCAAATCAGCCTGCAGCGCCGATTGCAGCTGGGTAGCCGCGAAGCGGTGCGCGAAGGGGTGGCGCAAGGCTTGGGCTGGGCCTTGATGGCCGCCGGCGAAGTGGGCGAACATCCGCGCCTGCGCGCACTGCAGCTCAGCGATAGTCAGGTGGCGGTGCATGAATATCTATATCTGCTGCGCCAGCGCGCCGAAATGCGCGCAATTCGCAGTTTTTTGCAGTTGCTCCCACAGGCCGCTGTCACGGCGAAAGCCTAAAACCACACCCACCTGGCACCCCAATCGGCGCGGCGCAGACCTTGCAGTATTGCCCATCATTCGCCCTACCCAATTACACCGCTCAAATCCCAAAAACAAACGCCGGGCATTGCCCGGCGTGGTGTACTGCAGTGCCCATTTATGCCCACGGCAGTACCGTGGGCTGGGGCTTATTTGATTTTCACGCTGCCCGTCATGCTCCACGGGGTCCAGTTCAGACCGCTATCGCGCACGCGCACACGGTAGTACCAGGTTTCACCACTGGCCAGCTGCAAGGCGGCTGGTTTGCTGGCGAAGCGATCGTAGCTCGATAAATGCGTACACTGCCCGCCACGTGGGCCGGTGAGTGTGGTGCAACTAACGCCTTTGGAGAGCGACCAGCGCTCGAAGGCTTCATTGCCGCCGTCTTGCAAGATCTCGCGCGCTTGCAGGGCATTCGCAAGTGCAAGCTCATTAATCGACTTCCCGGCACGGGTATTGGCAAAGCTCGCTTCGGTGGTTCCGGTGTAGAACCAGTTTTCTCTGCGCGTCTGATTGCCCCAGATGTCAAAGGCGTCGCTAAAGTCGGCGTTTTTCGCTAGCTGCCAATGCGCTTCCAGCCCATCCAGCCCTGCTGGTGGCACAAATTGCAGCGTGAGATCGGCCAGCGCCACTTCGCCCAGATCACGTTGCGGCAGGCTTGGTGGCACCACCAGCGGCTGCTGGGTAATCTGCAACTGATCGGTCACCGGGAAGGCGGTGTTGGTGCCGGTAATCCCGCTGGAGCGGCGCACCACCGCCAGGCTTTGCTGCGGCCCGAAGCGGAAGTTGAGCGTGTTGTAGCCAAATTCATCGCGGGTAATGGTAAAGATATCGAGATCTTTGCCATCACTGCCCTGATTACCACCGCCTTCCAGCCCGCCGCTGGCGCTAGCGGCATTCAGCCACAGGTGTTTGACATCCATCGAATGCCCGCGCGCATAGCTATGCACGTGGCCAAACAGATTGCCGGTGATGGCCTGCGTGCGACGGCTGTAGTCTTCCAGCTCGGACACAAACTCGCAGGTGGCCATCACTTCGCCATTACGCCATTTTTCCGACAGACACGGGCCGTGGTTGATGCTGAAGACATACGGCTTGGCTTGCTGCTCGGCGCTGGCGATTTGCTGCTTAAACCAATCGAGCTGTGCCACACGGAATTGATCCCAATACATCGACATCGGCGTCCAGTTGCCATGGGCATGGCGGCCAGAAATCGGTGTGGTATCCAGACTAATCAGTTTCAGGCCCAGATAATCGGTGCTGTACCAGAAGCCGCGATACAGCGCCGAGCCATTATCCGGCACGCCAGCAAAGTATTTGCGATAGCTTTGCATGGCCTTATTGAGATCTGGCTGAGTGACCTTGGCCGGGTTGCCCATTTCTTCGGCGAAATATTCATGATTACCCGGTGCCGGAATAATCGGCACATACGGGCTGAGCGCCTGCAGGCGGCCAAAGAACTGATTGCGCCACTGATCGCGCGAACCGCCACTGGCCACAATATCGCCATGGTGGATAATGCCGGCGATTTTCTCGCTGCATTGCACCGGATCGGTGCTTTCACATTCGAGCGGAATCACGCCTTTGTTCACGATATCGGTAAAGATCGTGCCACGGCCATCTTGGGTATCGCTAAACAGGACAAACTTGGCCTGCTCGACGCCATCACCCGCTTTGGGCCAGGTTTTGAAGGCGTAGCGCTGTGATGTATAGGCTGTTAGGCCATCCGCGCTATGCGTTCGCACGTAATACTCATACAGGGTATTTGATTTGAGCTCGGTGAGCGCCGCATGCTGCACGGTGGCGTCTTTGGGATGAGGCACCGCAGCAAAGCGGCGGAAAACTTCGCCACTGCCAAATGGGCGCACCCAGACTTCGCCCTGCACTTGCGCGCTTTCAAACATCACCGTCATGCGATCGGGGCCGGGGCCTTGCAGTGATGGCGCGATGCTAAAGGTTGGCAAGCCAGCGCCGCTAGGTGGCTGCTGTGGATCGGGGCTTGGCGTGACAGTCGGTTGCGGCGTAACGCTTGGCTGCGGGGTGGCCGTTGGGCTTGGGGTCACGCTCGGAGTTGGGCTTGGTGGCAAGGTGGTCGGCTGCGGTTTCAACACCGCCAGCGGGGCTTCGGCCTTGGCCAGACTTTGCACTTCGGCATCTGACAATGCGCGCTGCCACACCGCCAGCTCGTCGTATTCCAGCGCAAAACGTTCAGCCGGATAGCGGCTGTAATAATCACCGCGCGCATCTTCATTCAGCGCCCAGCGATTAAAGCTTGGCAAGATATTCCCCAGCGCCGCGAAATTGAGCTTGATGCGATTCACAAAGCCTTTGTCGTCGGTGGCGGCGGCAGTCAGCACTTTGGCCTGCTCATCGACGGTGAGCGCAATATACGCCCAGCCTTTGCCCGCACCCGGCAGATAGCCATCCAGTCGCTTGCTGCCATCACCAATATTGATTTTCAGCCGGCCATCATTATTGCGGCCAATCGAAACCCCGGGGTTGAGGCCGGTTTCCCAGTCTTTATTGGCCAGAATGCTGGCGAGCTTATTGCCCATGTCTTCCGGCATGCGCAGCCAGAAACCGATGGTGTAAGTGCCACTCAAAGCGCGTGGCAAAAAGAGCGCTGCGCCCTGCTTGGCATCGAGTAACACGCCATTGGCAAAGCGGCCCGTGGCGCGCTGCTGCGGGCCCACGGCTTGCAAGGTAATACCGGCGACGCTATCGCTTGCGCTCTGCTCCAGCGGGTAGTAATGCACCAGACCTTGGGTGAGCGAAGCCATCGGCAAGCTGGCTGGGGTAGCACTCGGCGTTGGGCTCGACGTCGGCTCTGCGGTAGGCGTGGCAGTCACCATCGGACTTGGGGTCGGGGTCGGGCTTGGTGATGCTGTTGGTGAGACTGTTGGAGTGATAACAGGTGTAGGCGCTGGCGTGGCGGTCGCTACTGCGCACGCGCCCAGTTTGCGCCAGGGGCCCCATTCGCCGGATTGGGCTGGTTGATCGCCGCGCGTCCACCATTTGGCTTCATAAATCACCCCTTGCACCTGCACGCGCTGGCCTGCGGTGTAGACCGCTGCGGCTTGCCAGAGTGGGCTGCACTCGCCCGCTGCGGGAGTTTGGGTTGGCGTAGGGGTCAGGCTAGGCTGGCTGGTCGGCTGGTTGCTCGGCGAGACGGTCGGCGTTCCAGCGAGGGTGCGCCACAGCACGGGGGTCGCGGCCGGATTCCAGTTCGCGCCCTGAAAAGCGGTATGTGTAACTAGGGAGGTATATTCACGGGAACCATAGCTGACAACGCTTCCAGCAGGATACGTCACCCCTTCTTGCCAGGGCTCACTGGCCATCGCTTGCCCCGCGCCCAAAGCCAGACAGATTAATTGTGCCAGCAGGGTTGGCGTTTTCAGTTGCTGCATTTTCTCTCTCCATCATCCATGAATTTGAACACCAGTCTGGTGATGGAAAGAGATAGTAAAAGCCGCCGGTTGCGCCAGAATGTCAACTCACCCCGACCTGCATGGGTGAGCTATCAGCAATTGGGGGTGTTTTGCAATGCGCAGGCAATTCAGTCCAGCTGCAGCGTATCGAGCTGCCAGACCGAGCGATCATAAAAGCGCTGCACAGCATCCGGCGCAAATTTGTCGTAGGGGTAGATGACAAAGATCGGGCCTTTGTCGCGCGCAGCCATCGGCTTGCCATTGAGGCGCAGCGCCAGAATCACCTCATGCTGCAGCGCATCGCTCAGCGGGATCTCAACCGCATAATCATTGATGGCAATGGCCTTGATCCGTGTTCCGCTACCACCTGCAGCGTTAAGCACATCGCGCAGCAAGGGGCCGCGAAAAGTCACTTTGCGCGGATACCACGGCGTGGTGACGGTGTGCGAGACTTGCGGCAAGGCTTCGAGCATGCGCAAATCAAACTGCGCCAGCTTGCCCTGATTGGGTTTACTCACCTTGCCCGAGATTGTCAAAATCACTTTGCCTGCGGGTTTGTCCATCGCACTGGCCGTATTGGCCGCGAAAAAAGCTAGCAGCGAGGCCAGTGCCACCCTCTGGAGCAGCGCACGGCAGGCGGCAGGCAGTTTTTCCATCATCGGCGTTTGATTCATTATGCGTTCCTTGCTTGCGGTAAATTGATGCTTCAATGGGTGGGAGGCATGGCCAGCTGAACCAGCTGTTCCACATCCACCTCATCGAGCTGGGCGGGCGACATAAAACGCTGCGCATAATCAGACCAGATACGGCTGCGTAGGAAATAGACAAACAATTGGGCGTCAATATGCTGGTCTTTGCCCATCAAAGCCATAATGCGCAGCGACTCGGATACGCTTTTGGCCGATTTGTAAGGCCGGTCTGCCGCCGTGAGTGCTTCAAAAATATCGGCAATCGCCATAATCCGGTCGGTCAGCTGCAGCTGCTCGCCGCCAATACGCCGTGGGTAGCCCGTGCCATCCATTTTTTCATGGTGATTGGCAGCAATATCGGGCACCCGCTCCAGATGTGCGGGCCAGGGGAGTTTTTTCAGCATGATCAGCGTTTGCACAATATGGTCGTTGATTGCAAAGCGGTCTTCGTCGGTCAAAGTGCCTCGCCGCACGCCCAGATTGTGCAACTCGCCCAAATGTTGCCGGTTGGCGGGCAATTTCATGTCAAAGCCGTACACATTGTGCGGATCGCCCCGCTCAACAGGCGGTTTGCGCTCGCCCCAAGCCACCTGATGCTCAGGTTTGTCAGCCAGCACGTATTCGCTGGCTGGCAGCTCTGCAGAAGCTGGGCGATGACGCGATAGCCGCTGCAGCTCTTCGGCCGACAAGCCCAGGCTATCGTCAAAGTGGCGCAGCCAGGTTTGCGAGCCGATCTGCTGCAAACGCGCCAGCACCTGCTCGGATAAAAATTCCCCGCCCTGATTGCACTGGGCAACAAAAGCAAAATCGGCCTGCAACTGTGCTTGTCTGGCCAGACAAGACGCCTGTGCGGCGAGCGCATCATCCCCTTGCGCAATCGCACGAGCGCAATCGAGCTCGGCATCGCGCCACAGCACTTCAAAGCGCATGCGGACTTCATGAATGCGGTTGTAAATTACTTCAAGTTTGGTCGCTTTATCGACAATGTGCTCAGGGCTGGTGACTTTGCCGCAATCGTGCAGCCAGGCGGCAAGGTAGAAGGCATAGCGCTCTTCTTCATTGAGGCTGAAGGCAGCGTAGTTGCCGGTGTTTTCCTGGATCAGCTTATCGGCCAGCATCATCGCCAGCTCGGGCACGCGCTCGCAATGTCCGCCGGTGTACGGGCTTTTGGCGTCAATCGCATCGGCCAGCACACGAATCACCGCGTTGAATAATTTCTTTTGCGCCTCGATCAGTTGCCGCGTCTCAATCGCCACTGCCAACATGCCGCTCAAACGGCTGGCAAATGACATAAATTCGGCAGCGGCATGCTCCTGATCGTCGGGCAAACGCAGTGCCAGTAAGCCTTCCAGCCGCCCACTTCGCCCCCGCAGTTGCAGCATCAGCCGCCCTTCATGCCAATAGGTATCCTGCCCCGTATCCGATGGCCTATGCGCCAGCGTATCGGCAAACGAGTCAGGGATGCCACACTCGGCAGCACGTAGCAGGGTGTCAGCGTCTTGCTGCACCAGATAGACTGCTGCGGCATCGCACCGCGTCGCAGTCATGAATTTGCTCAAAACCTGCGCGAGCATGGTTTCAATACGCGGCTCGGCGCCAAGTACACGGCTGATCGACAAAAAGGCTTCTATCGTGCTGCCGACGTTGTCGATGACTTCGCCAAGCGTTTTTACCTCCCTGAGCCGTGGTGGCGGGCTTTGCGTGCGGCTAAAGTCAAAGCTCATCATCCGCCTTGCCCGCTCGGCGATGTTTTCCATACTTTTGCCAATGGCATTGCCAGCTAGCCAGCCAAAGGGCAGGAAAAAAGCGATCAGACCAATGGCAATCAGGATCAGGCGATTGCGGCTGCGCTGCAGATCACCCAGCAACTCATCGGCAGGTGCAGCCACCAGCAAGTGCAGATCACTGCCTTCAATCGCATCAAACGGCAGCGAGACCCCCAGCCATTCCTTGCCCCCGATATGGTAGGTCATCGCTTGCCCCATCTGCGCCGAACCTTCCAACGCGGCCAGGGCTGGCACATCCATTTCTTTGATGCTTTTGAAGCGGATGGTGTCGGTATTGGGCTGCTGCACCAGCACTTTGCTCATATCCTGATAAGCAATCACCAGTCCGTCGGCATTGAGCAGCGCCAACTCGGTGCCCGGCGTGATATTGAGCCCGCTCAAGCCTTCGGCCAGATCATCCAGCGCCATATCAAGGCCAACGATGGTTTCACCATTGCTTGCCAGCTTGGACATACTGGTGCCGACCTGCCGAGTGGAGAAAAACACATAGGGATTGGATACGACGGTATCTATCGTATCTTTGGCTGCGACATACCAGGGGCGGACGCGCGGATCAAACTGATAATCAGCCATCGGGCGACGCATTTGCAGCTTGTTTTCCGCGTCGAAATAGTAAAAAACCCCTTCCCTGCTACCGTCGGCGCGCTGCGTGACGGTTTGCACCAGAAAATTGGCTTCGGCAGGCGCCTGAAAGCGCTGACGAAGCTCGCGACTATCGAGCGGGCGTACCAGCAAAAAATCACCATTGCTGTACGCGATATAGATGGCAGAAACCAGCGGATTGGCCGACAGCTCTTCGGCAAACACGCCAATCCGGCTCAAGCGCTCATCCAGCACCTTGGCCGACACAATCGGATCAAAAGCCAGAATGCGCAAAGTGGCCGCGCCAGGCTCGATCATCCGGCGCGCACGCTCCGACACAATTTGTCCGGCATCTCTGGCGGTACGGCTGGCCGAATCGAGCAAAATATCGCGCGTTCCCACCCAGCCTATGGAAAGCAACACGGTGGCGGTGACAATCATCACCAGCATTAGCAGGCAGGACATGACCAAACGAGCAGGCCAGACACGGTGAACGCGACTCAATTGTGGCTCCTTGAGTAATTTATTTCAAAAAAAGTCAGGCCTGCAAAAGCAAGCAAGATTTAATCACGCATAACTTTATAGCTGATCTGACAGATGCATGCTTATATCACAAAGGCACTGTGCAGATTTCTGATGCAACAGCTGCAAGCCTGCCTACTTCCCCCGACAACCAGCCATCGCTTACAGACTTGAAAACATGGGAAAAATTGTCTGTGATGAAGAACTCCGATTCCAAAATTCTCTTGGCTGCGTACTTTCAAAAGGAAAGATCATGACCACAGCCCCACGCTCCAGCATTAGCGCAGTAGGCACCATCACAATTGACGAGCAGGGACTGATTTGCTCATTTGATGCCGTATCCGAGCGCATTTTTGGCTACACCCAGGCAGATGTTCTAGGTCGCAATATCGCCATGCTGATGCCAGCGCCCTACCAGGGCGAGCATGATCAGTATCTAAGCCGCTATCGGCAGGAAGGTGCGCCGCGCATTATTGGTCAGGGTCGCGAAGTGATGGGCCAGCACCGTGATGGACATAGTTTTCCGATCTGGCTGGCGGTCAACGAAGTGCGGCTGGGTGGCGAGCGGGTTTTTGTCGGCTCGATTGTCGAGCTATCCGAACAAAAAAGCATCGAGTCGGATCTGCTGCAAAGCCAGGAAACCACGCGGGCCATTCTGGCCACGGCGATCAATCCGATTATCACCATTAATGCCAAAGGAATTGTGTGCTCTTTCAATCCGGCGGCAGAAAAGCTGTTTGCCTATGAAAGCCATGAAATCCTGGGGCAGAACATCAAAATCATCATGCCGCAGCCCTATCACTCCGAGCATGACGAATATCTAGCGCGCTATCTGCGCGAAGGCCACCCGCACGTGATTGGCAAAGGGCGTGAGGTCGTTGGCAGAAAAAAGGATGGCTCGACTTTTCCCATGCATCTGTCGGTAGGCCGCATGGAAATCGGCGGCGAGCCGATGTTTGTCGGCATTATTGTCGATATGACCGAGCGTAAGGCCGCCGAAGCCGAGCTGGCCAATAGCCTGGAAACCACCCGCGCCATTCTGAATACGGCGATCAATCCGATTATCACCATTGATGCCATCGGCCAGGTGTGTTCGTTCAATCCGGCCGCCGAAAACTTGTTTGGGTATGCCCGCGACGAGGTACTGGGACAAAACATCAAAATCATGATGCCCGATCCTTATCAGTCCGAACACGATGGCTATTTATCGCGCTATTTGCGCGAAGGCAATCCACACGTGATCGGCAAAGGGCGTGAGGTAATGGGGCGCAAAAAAGACGGCTCAACATTTCCAATGCACCTGTCGGTTGGGCGTATGGAAGTGGGCGGAGAACCGATGTTTGTCGGCATTATTGTCGATATCAGCGAGCGCAAAAAAGCCGAAGCCGAACTACTCAAGCACCGCGACCGGCTGGCCGAAATGGTGGCCAGCGCCACCGCCGAGCTACAGCAAGCCAAAGAAGACGCCGAAGCTGGCGCGCATACCAAATCGGCTTTTCTGGCCAATATGAGCCATGAAATCCGCACTCCGATGAATGCAATTATCGGCTTTGCCGAAGTCGTACTGCAGGACGAAGCATTGAGCGAAGCCACGCAGGGCCATGTCCGAACCATCTTGCGTGCCTCGCGCTCCTTGTTGGGAATCATTAATGATGTGCTGGATATTTCCAAGCTGGAAAGCGGGAAATTTACGCTGGAAGACATCCCTTTTCATCTACCCAATGTCCTGCGCGATTTGCAGCATACCATCGAGCAGCAAGTGCAGGAAAAAGGCCTGAAATACCAGTGCCAGGTCGCCAGCAATACGCCGATGAAAGTCATGGGCGACCCAACTCGGCTGCGGCAGGTCTTGCTCAATATCTTGGGCAACGCGATCAAGTTTACCGACAAAGGCGAAATCGGCTTGCAGGTCATGGCTGGGCCAGAACCCGATATGCTGCAGTTCTCAATCAGCGACACCGGCATCGGCATGACCGAAAAGCAGCTGGCTAAAGTTTTTGACGCTTTTTCCCAGGCCGATGCCAGCACCACGCGCAATTTCGGCGGCACCGGGCTGGGCACCACCATCAGCAAGCAGATTGTTGAACAAATGCAAGGCCGCATCTGGGCTGAAAGCGTGTGGAAACAGGGCTCGACCTTTCATTTCAGCGCCAGGCTGCCCGCGATCAGCGCCGAGCAGCACTGCTTTAATGAGGATGAAAGCCTGCTCAACGAAGCTTATATCTCGCCGCGCCTGTTTAATGTGCTGCTGGCCGAAGATCTGGAAACCAATGCCTCGCTGGCTTTGCTGCGCATTTCACAACAAGGCCACCGGGTAGACTGGGTTAAAAATGGCCGCGAAGCGGTGCAGGCGATGATGCGGGGCGGTTATGAAATCATCCTGATGGATGTGATGATGCCGGATATGGACGGGCTGGAAGCCACCCGTCGCATCCGGACCTACGAGGCGACGCACAATAAAACGGCCATCCCGATTATTGCACTCACCGCCAGCGTGCTGCACGAAGACCATTTGCGTTGCCTTGGCGCGGGCATGAATTTTGTCGAAGGCAAACCGATTGATTTCAATATGCTGTTCCGCGCCATGGAAGAAATCGCCCCAGCCAACTTGGGCGTCGTGCGTGATACCAGTGCATCGGTCATGATGCCGACCATCGAGCCGCTAGCCAAAGAATTTGTCGAGCTGGCCGACATTGTCGATCTGAAAAAAGCGCTGTCAGTCTGGCAGGACCCGCAAATCTATGAAGACGCTTTGCTGCTGTTTTCCCGTCAGCAGGCCAATACCATGTCCGCGCTGCAATCGGCACTGGGGCGCAACCCGCCCGATTATGGCGATGCCTACCGCTTGCTGCACGCGCTCAAGGGCATGGCGGGCAATCTCTACCTGAGCCAGGTCTTTAATCTGGTTTGCCAGCTGGATGCACAGGTCAAGCCGCTGCTCACCGCTGGCGAGAGCAGCGAAAACACGCTGGATCTGCGCACGCTAACTCAGCTGGAACAGGCCATGCAGCAGGCCATTACATCGATTGAAACGCATGTGCAGCGCGAGCAGGCCGAAGAACAAACCGCTTGCTATGATGCAGAACAGGTTCGCGAGCTAATGAAGCGGCTGCACGAAGAGCTGGCCCAGCTCAACCCGGATACGGTCGAGCCACTGCTAAAAGATTTGCGCAAATTTTTGCCGCCCGAACAGGTGGCACCGCTATCGCGCATGCTCGAATCGTTTGATTTCAATGCCGCACAAGCCCACCTGGCTACACTGGGCGAAACTTTGGGGCTGACAACATGAAAAAAATCCTGATCGTCGACGACGAGCCCAATAATCTGCAAGTCTTGCGGCAAATCTTGCGCAGCCATTTTCAGCTCTACTTCACCACCGATGGCGAAAAAGCGCTGGAAGCGGCCTTACGCTACCGGCCAGACCTGATTTTGCTCGACATCATGATGCCCGAGATGGACGGCTACGAAGTCTGCAGCCGCTTGAAGCAGCAAAAAGAAACGCGCGAAATACCGGTGATTTTCATCACGGCCATGTGCGAATACGAGGACGAAGCACGCGGCTTTGATGTGGGCGCGGTTGATTACATCCAGAAACCGATTTCCGGCCCCGTGGTTCTGCGGCGCATTCAAACGCATCTGTCGCTGGTGCGTGCCAGATCACTGGAAGACAGCCAGCGGGAAACCATTTACATGATGGGAATGGCCGGGCATTTCAATGACAACGATACGGGCCAGCATATCTGGCGCATGGCGGCGTATAGCGGCTTTCTGGCCCGCGCCATTGGCTGGGACGAAGACATGGCCGAACGCATCGAGCTGGCAGCACCGATGCACGACACCGGCAAGATCGGCATTCCCGATAACATTTTGAAAGCTCCCCGCCCGCTGGACCCGGACGAATGGGACATTATGAAAACACACGCGCAGATCGGCCATCTGATTCTCAGCCGCGGCCACTCGCCGCTGTTTGCGCTGGCCGCCGAAATCGCGCTGACCCACCACGAAAAATGGGACGGCAGCGGCTATCCGGCTGGGCTGGCAGGTGAGCAAATCCCGGAATCGGGGCGCATTGTCGCGCTGGCCGATGTGTTTGACGCACTGACTACCAAGCGCCCGTACAAACAAGCCTGGAGCATAGACGCCGCAGTCACCGAAATCCAGCGCGGCTCGGGTACGCATTTTGATCCACGGCTGGTGGAGGCCTTTATGGCGAATCTGGACGCGCTGATTGCGCTGAAAAACAAATGGGAAGAGCAAGATAGCCTGACCTTTGAAAAAGAGATGCTGCAAAGATAAAGCCGCTTAATCTGGCGCACACCCCATCTCGTCCAGCCGCAATAAAATCTCGGTTTTTCTATCGCGCTTGATCTGCTGCCAAGCACAGTTTTCTTGTGCGCCGATCATGGCATACAGCAGATTGAGCGATACACCAGCCTGCTGGCGTCGCAATTGGGCGTACAACTCGAACGGATCTGCCGCCAGCAATTGCGCCGCATTTTCTATGCCGATTTGCGCCAGCATCTGCTGGCTTTTTGGCCCCAGGCCTTTCAAGTTGGTGATCTCCATTTTGCCTCCGACGATGTTCATTTCGCGTACTAATCTATGAGGGGCGCAAAAAAATTTGCCAGCCCCTGTCAGAAAGCCATCACCTTATCCGACCAAGCATCAGACGCCAATCACGGTGTCGCTTAAACCACTTCTGGAGCAAACGATCATGAATAAACAACTCATCCTGAGCACTGCCCTGACCGCTGTATTGGCTGCCGGGGTTTCCGGTACTGCCCTCGCTGCCGACAAGGAAAAATGCTATGGCGTTGCCAAAGCGGGCAAAAACGATTGTGCAGCCAACGGCCACGCTTGCGCCGGGCAAGCCAAAAGCGATAACAATGGCAAAGAATGGAAATACGTCGCGGCAGGCACTTGCGTCGAGATGAAAGGCACGCTAAAACCGATGTAAGCGCGGTGCAGATCGGGGGCAATACCAGGGATACAACCAAGGGTATTGCCACCCAACCAAGAATATAATTAGCCTTGCAAGATATACCCCATGAAAACAACACTACCACAACTGAGAGGGCTGGGCTTGCGCTCGCCCCATTTGCCTACCGTACTGGAAACCCGCCCGGACGTTGGCTGGTGGGAAGTGCATAGCGAGAATTATTTTGGCGGCGGGCAAGCGCTGGCGCAGCTGATGCAAATCCGCCGCGATTACCCGCTCAGCCTGCATGGCGTCGGGCTGGGGCTGGGGCGGCTGGGTGAACTGGATGATAGACATCTGGCGCAGCTTAAACAGCTGGCCGAGCGCGTCGAGCCTGCGGCCATTTCCGAACATCTGGCGTGGAATCATTTTGCTGGCCGCTATTTTAACGACTTGCTGCCCGTGCCGCGTGTGCAAGGTGTGGTCGAACATCTGGCCAGCCACATTGTGCAGGTGCAGGATGCGCTGCAGCGCCCCATTCTGATTGAAAATGTCTCGGCCTACGTCGGCTTTGCCGATGAAATCATGTCCGAGGCCGAGCTGATGGTCGAGCTGGCGCGGCGAACCGGCTGCGGTCTGCTGGTGGATGTGAACAATTTTTACGTCAATACGCTCAACCTGGGGCTGGATGCCGAAGCCGAATTAGCCCGGATACCCGGCACCTTGGTTGAAGAGATTCACATTGCCGGTTTTGAATGGTTTGAAGGCACCGCCGTTGATACGCACGGCACAGCAGTCAGCGCCGAAGTATGCCAACTGCTGGGCAGCGCCCTGCAGCGCTGGGGGCACAAACCCGTTTTGCTCGAACGCGACACCCAGCTAGGTAGCTTTGCCGAGTTGCACCAGGAGTATATGCAGTTAGAACAAATAATAAAAAGCCCCCAAGCTAATACCTGTGGGGTGTATTAATGAACTACGTTCAGGCCATCAGCGCATTTGCCCATGCACTCAATCATGAAGGCGACACTAATCAGCCGCCTGCGGCCAGCGGCCTGCACTTTGCGCAGAGGATGCGGCACTACCGTGCCAATTGCCGCCTGAACCGCATTGCAGCACTGCAAGCGACATTCAGCACCGTCGAGCAATTACTGGGGGCTGATTTTTTTCGCGCCATGGCGCGCGAATACGTCGATGTCACCCCAGCCACCTCGGCCAATCTGCACGACATGGGCGACGATTTTCCCGGCTTCATTGCGCAATTTACCCCCGCCGCCGCCCTGCCCTATCTGCCCGATGTGGCACTGCTCGACTGGGCGCGCTGGCAAGCCTGGCTGGCACCCGACGCACCAGAGCTGGCCGCCGACCAACTGGCTTTTGTCGCCAGCGACGACTTTGCCAGCTACCGCCTGCAGCTGCACCCCGCCATGCAACTGGTGGCCTCGGCCAACTGGCCCATCGCCGACATTCTGGCCATGCACGATGGCGGCCCAAGCGCCAATCTGGACGCTGGCGGGCAGAAAATCATGATCAGCCGCTACCAGTGGCAAACCGTTAGCGACGGGCAATGGGCTTTTTTTAGCGCGCTGCAACAGCAGGCCAGCGTGGGCGATGCATTGGAGCAAGCGCTGGCGGTGGACGAGCGCACCGACATCAATCAGGCGCTGCTGTGGCTATTTCAGCAACAACTGGTCTGCGCAGCAGACCGCAGCGGCGCAGTTTGCGAAGATACACGCCCACACCACGCATAAGAGCCGCGCAATGACGCAAGCACTGAACTGGCTGACCGAACACGGCGATGTACTTTACAGCTTTGCCCTGCGCCGCCTGCGCGACCCGCACCTGGCCGAAGAAGCGGTGCAGAACACCTTGCTGGCCGCCATTGAGCAGAGCGCCGCATTCAGCGGCGCATCCAGCCCGCGCACCTGGCTGATCGGCATTTTGAAATTCAAAATCATTGATCTATTCCGCGCCCAGCAAAAAGTCACCCAGCTGGACGACGAACAGATGGAGTGGCAAACAGTGGGCGAAGACGATCTGTTCGATCAAAAAGGCCACTGGGCCGTGCCACCGCAAGACTGGCACGACCCGGCGCGGCTACTCGACAGCAAGCAGATCAAACAGCAAATCGACGCCTGTCTGGCTCGGTTGCCGCGCCGCATGGCGCAATTATTCTGGCTGCGCGAACTCAATGACGAACCCGCCGAGCAAGTTTGTGCGCAGCTGGGCATCAGTAGCGCCAATCTGTACCAACTGCTGTACCGCGCACGCCAAAGCCTGCGCCAGTGCCTAAGCGAAGGAGGCCGCCATGTTGAACTGCCGTGAAGTCAGCTATATGCTCACGCTCGCCCCCGAAGAGCCGATTAGCCGTTACCGCAAAATCGGCCTGGGCCTGCACCTGATGATGTGCAAACACTGCCGCCGCAACCAGCAGCAACTACAAACCATCCGCCAATGGCTGGCACAGCAATCCACCGCCGAAGCCGAACACGCCGACCATCCCCTCCCCGCAGACATGCGCGAGCGCATTGCACAACAGCTGGACGCCCAAGACAAGCGCTGATCAGATTGGCAATTGATGGCCTTGGTTTGACCGAAAAATGTTCCCCACTAAAAACAAACAAAAGCCCCTAGTGTGAGGGGCTCGGGTGGTGGATAAAGTTGCTTGTTATTTGAAGCAGCTAACGAAATACAGCGACCATTCAATCAACCCCGCACAGCGGCTGGAGTTCGGCCAAAGCTGTCCTTAGGACACCAGGTAAATGGTGGCTGCTTTCATGTTCAAAGCAGCACAAAAGGCATCTAGCAAACTAGAGGCGACTAATACAGCCATACATCTTACGGACACAAAATTAGGTCGCGTATATACCGACGAGATGCAAGTTATCATCATCGTGATGCTGCTGGACAGAGCTGGTGCCTTCATGGTGCAAGCGCAAGAAACTACAATCATCCGATGGCAACTTTTCTGCAGAACAATCTGAGCGCCAGAATCCATCTGTTGCGAGAATCCAGGCTTGCCCTATGTCATGGCTGAGTTGCATCAGTTCCGGCGGATCAAACCTACGGGCTTTCAAGACCCGAGTCACAAGTTGGCGGTTTACGAGCCCACCCACATCGTTAAAGACTTTGGCAGAGGCTGCTTCAAGAGTGTGGACGGGAGTCAGCCAATGTACTTCTTCAACTTTGGGCTGAGATCCGATTCGACAATCGCCACTAATGAACGCCGTGCAGGGACTACGATCATGTGGGATGAGCAACGCAGCAAAACAAGCCCGTTCCTGAAACAATCGTGCTTCTCGAAGTTTTTGATGGGCTTCCCGCATAAGCTGGACAACGCTGTCAGCAGTGGGAGTTGATTCGGGTAGCAGTGCTAGCAGCGCCTTCAGCCAGATTGCAGTGAATGAGATAGCCTTGGTGCCATGCCCTGACGCATCCATGATGACGGCAAACGTATAAGTGCCGCAGGCAAACACGCCCCCGGCATCGCGGTTTTCGGCTTGATCAAATCCCTTGATACTGACCCATGAGCAGTCAAAGTGGGGAATGGCATTCATGCTCTGATGCCTTGTGAAATGATTAGCTTGATACGTTCAAAAAGGACATCCTCTCTTGAAGGATCATTGTTGGTCGCCGCCTGCACGGCATACTCGAAGTCCCGGTGTTTATGCAGCGCGGCCATTTGTACGCTGACATATGTCTTGAGCATTTCGGGGGCGTCCAGTAGCTCTTCCAGCAGCTCGGTGCGACCATCAATCAGCGTCAAGATATCCTCAACATCCCGACTTGCGATCGGATCATCATCACCGCGCTGTAAGTAAGCTTCAAGCTTTGTGGCGATAAAGTAGGTTGGAGGGATTAGTCGGATGTTCATGCCGATTGGAAGTCGGTATGGCACAGCCTTCTGGAAGGCTTCTCTGTACCACTGATTTGTAAATCCCAAGATGCTTTCATCGTCTGGCATGAAATCTACGCGCAATTGGCCCAAGAGCATGGCACAGATCGGAACAGCATCTGTCTCCATAGACGCCTTAAATCCACGAGTAAGCAACTTTTCGCACAAACTGTGCCATCCAGCTGTGCTGATGACATGAACAATCAGGTCAACGTCATCGGTGTGACGGACTTGCCCTTGAGAATAGGAGTCTGTCACAAGCAAAGCTGTGGTGCACCCTCCGACAAAAGCGACTTCATTGCAGAGTTCCTGCCCCATTGCCTTAGCCACTGCGGTGATCATCACTATGTGATCTTCTTTGGTCGCCATTTCTTAGCCTCGAAGGAGTGTTTCCAATTTCTTGACAGCCAGATTGCGTTCCCTAGGCAGCCCCAGCCGGATAGAGTCAAGCGATGCTAGCATTGCATAAAGCTGAGGGTCCTGATTCACAGCGACCGGCACCGTTTTGTAAAGGGGCTCAATGGCTGGGCCGGATGAGTTGCCCTTTGCATATGGCCAAACTGGGGATTGCTCCGTCGAACGTAGCTCTCCTCCAAAGATCGGTGCAGTCAGGCAGGTAGCGATGCCTCGCGTATTTTCTTGTAATTTGACAGGGAAGACGTAGCGGATGCCATAAACAAGAAACTCCAACAACGCCTTGGTGTTCACTGTTAGCGAACTGTCACCCCTGCCCTGTTTAGCTAGCCCGCTAAAAAAACAACGTGACAAGGCATTGCTGATTTCTGACTTGCCGATCCCGGTTAGCTGAGCAAGCCCCCTGACGCTATATGGGCTGCTGTCGCCGCTTGGCGTTGGATCTTGCGTTGATTCAAAGTCTAAGGTGCTATCCTCGTCCCAATCTTTCCACGACAGATCCATCAATTGGTGGATCGCAAGGAGGCCTGCCTTCTTGTGCACAGTCCCCTGCTGCTCAAGGGACACTAACTTGAGTAACAATAGGATATCTTGACTTTTCATTTTTCATTAATCCAATTAGTCCACCGTCCATGGACCGTGGACTAATTTTTTAGTGACCAAGGAGATTTGTCAACATTTTTATTGCTGAACTTTGCATGAATAGGCCTCTAGCGGGAAACAACCTTATCGACCCCCCCGGTATTGAGCTGCACGTGATTTTAGAGTCCGATTGTAGTGACGCTACTGATTTCGCCAGCTACGCAGCAGTTTTGTCTGTCCGCTTAGGCCGAGATGTTGATGTCTAGACTAGAAATAATAAAGGCCGCAAGCTAATGCTTTGCGGCCTTTACTATTTTGCAGCTGGACGATTAAAACGGGATGTCGTCTTCAAAGTCGTCAAAGCTTTTTGCCGGGCGTGCTGCTGGCTGTGGTGCGGCTTGCGGGGCCTGGCGTGGGGCTGCTGGTGCGCTGTATTCCTGATTGAAATCATCACCGCCGTAACTACCCTGACCACCTTGCTGGCCACCCATGCCACCACCTGCACGACCGCCGAGCATTTTCATCTCGTCGGCGATAATTTCAGTGGTGTAACGGTCTGCGCCGGTTTGCTTATCTTGCCATTTACGCGTTTGCAGTTTGCCTTCGATGTAAACCTGGCTGCCTTTTTTCAGGTATTCACCGGCGATTTCAGCCAGACGGCCGTACATAGTGATGTTGTGCCATTCGGTTTTTTCCTGTTTGGCACCGGTGTTTTTGTCTTTCCAGCTCTCGGTGGTGGCAATTGAGAAATTGCACACTGCGCCGCCGCTCGGTAGGAAGCGAGATTCAGGGTCTTTGCCCAGGTTACCGATCAGCAACACTTTGTTTAACGATGCCATTTAGTTGGTCTCCGCAATCAGTTGTTGTGCTGCCGCTTCATCCCAGCCGTCTTGCAAGACTTTGAGCAGGGCAACACGTTCTTCAATTAATACCACGGCCTCTTTTACGCCGCGAATGGCGCCTAGTTTAGCAGACAGTTCGGCCGCATTGCCCGACCAATCTTCGCCAATGTGAAACATTTGGCTCTTCACCGGCAGCGGTGGCTGCATGCCCCAGGCCACCAGCAACCAGATCGCCATCAAGGCCGTACACAGCGCAAACACCGGCGTGGCGCTGTGGTAATGCTGGTAAAGCCAGCCCGCCAGCGCTGAGCCCATAAACATGCTGGCCGACTGGCAGGTATTGTAAACGCCCATCGCCGTGCCTTTGGCCTCGGTGGGGGCTATTTTGGAAATCAGGCTAGGCTGCGTCGCTTCCAGAACATTGAAGGCGATAAAATAAATCCCCAGCCAGAGCACAATCGCCGTCAGGCTGGGCAACCACAGCGTCATGCCCAGCTGCGCCAGCAACATCAGCGCAATGGCAAACACGAAGACTTCTTTCAGGTGGCGTTTTTTCTCGCCGTAAATAATCGCTGGCACCATCAGCACAAAGCCAACCAGCACCACCGGCAGGTACACATACCAGTGATGTGCCACATCAATGCCGCCAATGTCTTTGAGCAAGAGCGGCATTACGGTAAACATCGCCATTTGCGCGGCATGCAGCGCAAATACGCCGTAGTTCAGGCGCAATAATTGCGGATGGCGCAACACCAGCGGCAAACGGGACGTATTGGCCTCGGCATCCGAATGAAAGCGGCTGATGGCCGGATTGGGAATCACCTTCCACACGCCGATCAGCGCCGACACAGCCAGCGCAGCGGTTAGCAGAAAAATCCCCGGCAGGCCTATCCATTGCGCCAGCTTGGGCGCAGCCACCAGTGAGACCGCAAACGTAGTGGCAATGCTGGCCCCGACCATCGCCATGGCCTTGGTGCGATTTTCTTCGCGCGTTAGATCAGCCAGCAGCGCCGTGACCGCCGCCGAGATCGCCCCCGCGCCCTGCACGGCCCGGCCCAGAATCAGCCAGATAATATGGTCGGCCAGCGCGCACATGATCGAGCCCAGCGCAAACAGCGCCAGCCCGATATAAATCACCTTTTTGCGGCCAACCCGGTCAGACCACATACCGAATGGCAATTGCAGCAGGGCTTGCGTCAAGCCATAGGCACCAAAAGCCAGCCCGACCAGCGCATGGTTTTCACCACCGGGCATTTTGCCCGCGTACACGGCAAACACCGGCAAAATCAAAAACATGCCCAGCATCCGCAAGGCATACAAACCCGCCAAACCACTGGCGGCGCGCAATTCCAGTTTACTCATCATCTCGCATTACATCCGGCTGGCCCGCAACCCGCGAAAACACGGGCCACGTCATCAAGGCGCCCATTTTACCCGATTGCGCCGCATCACCACTTTTAGCGCAATTTATATTTAAACGACACCGGGTATTGCCATCTAAACAAAAGCCAATAATCGCTACAGAGCAATACCCCGGCCTTGATTTTCCAGGCTCTATTCCGGCACGGCAAAGGCACGCGTTTGCATGGTGAACAAACGTACTATGTACTATCTTGCGCCAGCATAAAGCGCTACAATCTTTGATTGTTTTTAATCGCCGGACAACGCCATGTATCGCCCTGCTGCATTAGAGCCAGACCAGCCGATGATCCGCATTCGCGGCGCGCGGACGCACAACCTGAAGAACGTCAATATCGACTTGCCGCGTGGCAAGTTAGTCGTGATTACCGGTCTGTCCGGCTCGGGCAAATCATCGCTGGCGTTTGATACCTTGTACGCCGAAGGCCAGCGTCGCTATGTGGAATCGCTGTCGGCCTACGCACGGCAATTCTTACAATTGATGGAAAAGCCCGACGTTGATTTGATCGAAGGCCTCTCCCCCGCGATCTCGATCGAGCAAAAAGCCACCAGCCACAATCCGCGTTCAACCGTGGGCACCGTCACCGAAATTCACGATTACCTGCGTCTCTTGTTCGCGCGCGTCGGCACGCCCTACTGCCCCGACCACGATCAGCCACTGCAAAGCCAGACCGTCAGCCAGATGGTCGATCATGTGCTGGCGCTGCCCGAAGACACCAAATTGATGGTGCTCGCGCCGGTGGTCATCGGCAAAAAAGGTGAAAACGTCGATCTATTTGAAGAGCTGCGTGCGCAAGGCTTTGTGCGCGTTCGTGTCGATGGCGAAGTGTTCGAGCTCGATGAAACGCCCAAACTCGATAAAAACAAAAAACACACGATTGAAGTGGTGATCGACCGCTTAAAAGTGCGCGCCGATTTGCAACAACGTTTGGCTGAATCATTTGAAACTGCGTTACGCCACGCCGATGGCCGCGCGATTGCAGTTGAGATGGATTCTGGCAACGAGCATTGGTTCTCGGCCAAATTTGCCTGCCCGGTCTGCAGCTACAGCCTGCCTGAACTCGAACCGCGCCTGTTCTCGTTTAACAACCCAATGGGCGCGTGCCCAAGCTGCGATGGTTTGGGGCAAAAAACTTTCTTCGACCCAAAACGCGTCGTCGCGCACCCCGAAATCAGCCTCGCCGCTGGCGCGATCAAGGGCTGGGACAAGCGCAATCAGTTTTACTTCCAGATGCTCACCAGTCTGGCGACGCATTATGGTTTTGACACCGCAACACCTTGGGAAGAATTGACGAGTGATTTGCAGCAAGTGATTTTGCACGGTTCTGGCCGCGAGGAAATTGCGTTTATTTATATGAACGAGCGCGGCAGCAAGTTCGAGCGCGTGCATAATTTTGAAGGCATCATCCCAAATCTGGAGCGCCGCTACCGCGAAACTGACTCAATGTCGGTACGTGAAGAGCTCGCCAAATATCAAAACAATCAAGTCTGCCCAGTCTGCGACGGCGCGCGCCTGCGCAAAGAAGCTCGCCATGTACGGGTGGGGGGTAATAATCTACACGCCTTATCTAGATTGGCGTTGCGAGACACACTCCACTTTTTCCAAACTCTGGTTCTCGAAGGCAACAAGGCGCAAATTGCCGAAAAAATCGTCAAGGAAATCAGCGAACGTCTTGGCTTCTTGGTGAATGTCGGTCTCGATTATCTATGCCTAGAGCGCAGCGCCGATACGCTATCGGGCGGTGAAGCACAGCGGATTCGCCTCGCCAGCCAGATTGGCTCGGGCTTGACCGGCGTGATGTATGTCCTCGACGAGCCATCGATTGGCTTGCACCAGCGCGATAACGACCGCCTGATCGGTACGCTGATGCATTTGCGCGATCTGGATAACACCGTGATCGTCGTCGAACACGACGAAGACGCGATGCGCGCCGCCGATTATCTGGTCGATATGGGCCCCGGCGCGGGTGTGCACGGTGGGCAAGTCATCGCCGCCGGCACGCCGGAAGAAGTCTTCAACAATCCCGATTCGATCACCGGCCAGTTTATGACCGGTAAACGCAAAATCGCCCAGCCTGAAAGCCGCCGCGTGCCTGACCCAGAACGCTGGCTGCACCTGATCGGTGCAACGGGCAATAATCTGAAAGACGTGATGCTCGAATTGCCGGTGGGTCTGATGGTCTGTATCACCGGCGTATCGGGCTCGGGCAAATCCACGCTGATCAACGACACGCTGTACAGCATCGCCGCGCGCGATCTGAATGGCGCTGGATGCGAGCCAGCGCCGTATCGCGAAGTGACTGGCTTGGAGCATTTCGACAAAGTCATCAACGTCGATCAATCGCCAATCGGCCGCACACCGCGCTCCAACCCCGCCACCTACACCGGCCTGTTTACACCAATCCGCGAGCTATTTGCTGGCGTACCAGTCGCGCGCGAGCGCGGCTACGGCCCGGGGCGCTTCTCGTTCAACGTCAAAGGCGGGCGCTGCGAAGCGTGTCAGGGCGATGGCGTGATCAAGGTGGAAATGCACTTTCTGCCCGACGTGTACGTACCATGCGACGTCTGCCACGGCCTGCGCTACAACCGCGAAACGCTGGAAGTGCAATACAAAGGCAAGAGCATCACCGAAGTGCTGAATATGACCGTCGAAGACGCGCTCGAATTCTTCAACGCCGTACCCACCGTCGCACGCAAATTGCAAACGCTGCTCGACGTCGGCCTTGGCTACATCCGCCTCGGCCAAAGCGCCACCACGCTATCAGGTGGTGAAGCGCAGCGCGTGAAACTCGCGCTCGAACTCTCGAAACGCGACACCGGCCGCACGCTGTATATCCTCGACGAGCCGACCACCGGCCTGCATTTCCACGACATCGACCTGCTGCTCAAAGTCGTTCAGCGACTAGCTAGCCACGGCAATACCGTGGTGGTGATCGAGCACAATCTGGATGTGATTAAAACGGCGGATTGGGTGATTGATCTGGGGCCAGAAGGCGGCGCAGGCGGCGGCCAAATCATCGCTACCGGTACACCGGAAGATGTCGCGCATAATAAGGCGAGTCATACGGGGCTGTATTTGGCGAGGGCGTTGGGGATTCCGAGAGAATAATTTTCATGACGGGTATATGGTTGTAGCCAATTATTAGATTGGACTACAACCATATACCCATCAGCACCAGCGTAGGGCGGGTTAGCCGAAGGCGTAACCCGCCAATTTAGCGATTGATTCAAATGCAGGTCGGCGCGGATCAAGACCCGCCCTACATGGCTAATAAAACCACTCAACTTCATTCAACTTGAGGTATTGCATGAAATTTAGCTTCAGAATAAGAACAGGTGGTGAAGTTATTTTTTTAGGCAGTGAACATACGCAAATTGTTTATTATGGCGAACCAGAAGAGCATGGGCGTTGGCGGGTTGATCTCAATGCACTTGAGAAATTGATCAATGATGGCTTGCGGGATTTGCACTTTGGTGGTTACGTTGATGAATTTTATTGTGGTTTGGAAATTGCCGATATTGAAGGATGGGGAAATTCATTTATAAAAACACGTGACTACGTCAGTTTACGCCCCAAAATACGAGCAATTGTCTCCGTAGCCCAAATCGATTGGCTTGTGGTAAAAGACCAAAGCCTTGAGTATCAATATTTATTACTATTGGAACAAGTCATTGACTGTATAGAACGCATTTCAACCGCAAAACGGAAACCCGCAGGTTTTGAGGCCAGTGCAATGGCTAAGCAAATGCGCAACGTCCTTTCACACATTCAATTGAATCAAATTAATTTGGAAAGCCCCACGTAGGACGTACTCATCGAAGGCATTACGCCGGATTAATCAAAGCTCAAGGCCGCCATCCACGGCGGTTTTTATTTGCCTGCAATTTGTTATCCACCACGGATTGGCGGCTATGCGCCGCGGCACTGACTTTCTTTGCTTCGCCTAAAGAAAGTAAGCAAAGAAAGGCGACCCCACATCTGCGTCGGCTACGCCGATGCCCTCGACTGCGGACGGATCAAGGCGGCGGCGGGGCTTAACAAAACAGGCCCCGCCGAAACCCCGCCCCGCCCGTTCCTCGCTCGGCGCAGACGCAGGGGAATTGGTGCAGACCAACGATTTCAGGATATACATGCCACGGTGTAACCCTGAAGGCTAGCTTCAAATTGATCTGTATCGACATACCCTGTAGGGTGCACTGAGCGTAGCGAATTGCACCGAATGAATCCGCTAGATATTTGCCGCGACTTTGCTTTTGCTTTAGCAAATTTACACAAATGACAATTAGACCGGCTTGCCCGTGGAGCCGCGCCGTTCGGGAGGCGGTTGGCAAGGTTTTAAGCCGCAACCTGTTTGAGCTGCGCGACGCTAGCGCGCAGCGAGTTTTGCGGCGCCTTGCCAATTGCCGGACGGACGGGGCTTCGCGGCGATCGGGCGCGCGAGGGTTGCAAGGGACGGAGCAAGACCCGTCCCTTGCTCGTCAGGCCGGCGAAACGGCCGGTTCACCGCCTGCGCTAGCAGGCTATACAAACGTCAAACAACCACAATTATCGCGCTCGGCGCAGCTGTAAAGGAATTCACGCGAAGCAACCAGTGCGGCATATACATACCGTATGTGTACATCTGCAGATCAATGCCTAATTAACCATCATTGATATACCCTACCATTGATTGGTCTAGCAGCTCCGATCAGTGATGCGTAATCAGACGTTTCCCTTCTCATACCGACTTGATATTCGAAAAGTCATCCGCCACCATGTCTAACTCACCCGATTCATGCGCCCAGATATAAACGGCTGGTAAAAATTCATTATCTTCATTATCTGTATGAATAAAAACAAGCTGGTCACCACAGCCATTGCTTGCGATGGCAATAGCATGCTCAGGGAAAAAACCACAGTCGCGATAAAAAGCCGTTTCTTTAATGATGTGATTGCAACTACGCACAAGACGTTTACGCTCCGATGTATCTGCAATTGGATATTGCTGCCATATATCGCCAGAGACCTTAATACTGCCGCCATTTTCTTTTTGCATGGCAAGGCGGTAAGACTCTGGGAGCGCGGCTCCCAGCTCCAGCTCGGCCACCTGGATGTATTTTTCATCGAGATTAAAAGACATATTCTTGAACCATAAAATTGAAATCAATGTATGCATAACAGAAAGGCCCTGGACGAATCCAAGGCCTTTTTACTGGTGATCAATCTTGCCAGCGCAATCGCACAACTTCACCACTTGCTACAAGCCATCCGCCAATCCATTAATTGCTGCCGAACATCCCCAGCAATTTGTCCAGCCACTTGGAGGCGGTGAGGCGTTGCGGCATGGTGCCTTTGTAGAGCATTTCTTCGAGCTGGGCAAAAGCTTCCTTGCGCTGGCCGTTTTCGATGCAGCGGGCGATTTCCTGCAAGGCAGGGTCGTCCGATTTGAAAATACCGGCCGCCGAGGTCGGCATTGGCGGCTCCAGTGGCGTTGGCGTGGCTGGAGCGAGCGGGCTTAACTCAATTTCGTCGACCGTTTCAACGGCATCAATTTGAATCTCGTCCACTTCAGTGGCGGCGATTGCGTCAAGTGCGCTACCGCCTTGATATTGAGTCACGTCATTGGCATCCGACTCATCCTCAGCGGAGTCGGCGACCAGCTCGAAAGTCGGCGCTTCGTACTCTACTTGGGTGGCGGGGCTATCGAGGTCAAAGTCGAACTCATGGCCGGTCTGGGGCGTAGATTGCACCGGAGCCGGCTCCAGAACGGCGACTTCATCGGGCATATCCAGCCCAGCTCCAGCGTGCAGGGCGTTGGCAAAGGCCAGGTCTTCATTGTTGGCAAAGCGCGGCTCTTCGGGCATGAGCTGAGGCTCATTATTCAGATCAAGCGACTGGTACAAAGGATTGGCCGGGTCGATGGACAAGCCCAGCTCCTGCACATTTTTCCATAAGGCATCGCTGGCAAATTGCAGCCGGAATGCCACCGCTTTTTCCTGGAAAGCCTCTGGCATGCCATTGCGCTGGAAAATCTCGAACAATTTCATCCATAAGGCCAAGGCGGCCGGGTATTGCTGGATTTCATGGCTGAGCAAATTGATCGCCTGCGGTACTAGGCCGTGATCAAGCAGCAATTGGGCTTCTTCGGTCACATTGCCCGGAGAAACCACGTCCATGTCTTCGCTATGCCATTCTTCGTTCTGATCGCGGTGAATAGGCGTACCGATCTGATGGGTATCGAGCCCGCCAAAGGTCACCGACTGGGCGTATCCGGTATCAGAATCAAGCCGCGAATGAGAACGCAAATAGGCGGTAGATGGCGAGATCACAGTGTAGAGTTCATCCGGCTCGCTATTTCGGCCCTGCCAGCGACGCCAGCCCAGATAGGCCACGGGAATCAGCAACAGCGCCAGCAAAGGCCATAGCCAGCCTGCCAGAGCGGAATCGGTAGCTTTTTTACCGTCCTCATCCGCTTGATTGTCGCTATTTGTGCTACCGCTATTTCTCAGACTGGCCAGCTGTTTTTCCAGCTCGGTCACCTGATATTTCAGCTGCAGCATCTGCGCCGCCTGATCGTCTGACTCAAGCGAGAGCAAACGCTCACGCAACTGCAGCGTTTGCTCAGGGGTCAGCGTATTCGGTCTTTGCGTATCAAGATTGATTTCGGACAGGCGCAATCTGAACTCGCCGGAACCGCGCGCCATATTGGCACTGTCGGGCGTGGATGGATCGCTTTCCAAACTCAAGCGCGGCAGGCTTTCCAGCGGTTTAGCGGCAGGCAGATCAAATTGCAGAGCTGGAATCAGCGGCGCGGGGACCGGAGTCGCTTTTTGCTGCGGCATGGGCAGCTGGATACGCCAATCGCCATTTAAGCGCGCATTGGTATTTTGTGGCAGATCGGGGTTCAGCTCGTAAATGGCTTCGATCATTGCCTGCTGGCGCGCTTTATCGCGCGGATAATAGCTGGCCGCAATCTTGGCGACCGAATCACCCTCTTCGCTCAGCCAGCTCCCGCCGAGCGCGGGCAGTTTGCGCCGGACGGTGTTTTTTACGGTGGGCAGCACCGTGTCTGTGGCTTGCTGCGTGATACCCGAGCGATACTCAGGCGGATCGAGGAAAATCCGGTAGTCCCGCTGAAAAACCCGCTCGTCTTCACCAGGGCATTTGACTTTAACGCCCAGCGTGACCAAGGGCTCACTGGTGCTTTCCTCGCCACGGATAAGCAGACGACCGCCGCCTACTTCATACTGATAGACCAGACGGGCACGACGCAAAACACCGCTGGCATTTTCATCCTGCGGAGACACCAAACGAAAGCAGTTGGCATTCAGGTCTTCGTCTTCCGCTGCAGCCACGGTAATCGACGCGTTAAAGCGCTCGCCCAAGGCTGAGCGCACGCTGATCTCGCCCAGCATGGCCGCCTGCACGGACGAGAAGCTGAGCCCGGCCATCAGCACCACAGCAATACGCCGCAGCGGGAAAACAGGAATGGATTTGGCAGTCGTCAACACGGTCAAGACAGCGCCCATCACCTAAACGATATCCAAATGGTCAAGCCCTGCCAACACATCACGCTGTTTCGCATCCGAACCATTGAGCTTGATCTGCAGACGCAAATCATTCACCGAGTCGGCATTGCGTAATGCATCTTCATAAGTGATCCAGCCAGCTTCAAACAAATCAAACAGAGACTGATCAAATGTCTGCATCCCCAGCTCGCGGGATTTTTTCATGATTTCTTTGATTTCATGAACTTCACCCTTGAAGATCAGCTCGGAAATCAGCGGTGAATTGAGCATAACTTCAACTGCAGCAACTCGGCCTTTGCCCGATGCATGCGGCACCAAGCGTTGCGAAACAAACGCTTTCAAATTGAGTGACAAATCCATCAGCAATTGCTGGCGACGCTCTTCGGGGAAAAAGTTGATAATCCGGTCCAGCGCCTGGTTGGACGAGTTGGCGTGCAGCGTTGCCATGCACAAGTGGCCGGTTTCGGCGAAAGCAATCGCGTAATCCATTGTTTCGCGATCACGAATCTCACCGATCAGAATGACGTCCGGGGCTTGCCGCAGCGTATTTTTCAGCGCGGCCATCCATGAATCGGTGTCCACACCGACTTCGCGCTGGGTAATGATCGAGTTTCTGTGCTCGTGCACATACTCGATCGGGTCTTCAATCGTAATAATATGATCGTATGCATTTTCATTTCGATGGCCGATCATGGCCGCCAGCGAAGTCGATTTACCCGAGCCTGTACCGCCGACAAAAATTACCAGACCACGTTTGGTCATCGCAATGTCTTCCAGTACCGGCGGCAGATTCAGTTCTTTGAGTTTGGGAATTTCGGAGTTGATCGTCCGCAGCACCATGCCAACCCGGCCTTGCTGCATAAAGGCATTCACCCGGAAGCGCCCCATCGTGCCCGGGCTGATGGCGAAATTGCATTCCTTATTGGCTTCAAAGTCTTCCGACTGTCGGTCGTTCATAATCGCCCGCGCCAGCTCTTTGGTGTGCTGCGCAGTCAACATCTGATTCGACACCGGTGTTACACGGCCATCAATTTTCATTGCAGGCGGAAAATCCACCGTAATAAATAAATCCGAGGCATTTTTGCTGCGCATATGTCGCAGCAAATCATGCATAAACTTGGCTGCTTGTTCTTTTTCCATTTTTCACCTGCCCCAGCGATTAACCTTTGAAGTTATCCGGAATGGCCGCTTTATTGCGCGCCTCTGCAACCGACACAATATTGCGCTGTACCAGATTCTGCAGACATTGATCCAAAGTTTGCATGCCGTGTGCAGAGCCGGTTTGAATCGACGAATACATTTGCGCTACTTTATTTTCACGGATCAGGTTACGGATCGCCGGAATCCCGATCATGATTTCATGCGCGGCCACGCGGCCTGTACCATCCTTGGTCTTGAGCAGCGTTTGCGAAATAACAGCGCGCAATGATTCGGACAACATCGAGCGAACCATTTCTTTTTCAGCAGCAGGAAATACGTCGACGATACGGTCAATCGTTTTCGCTGCCGAGCTGGTATGCAAAGTACCAAACACCAAATGCCCGGTTTCCGCCGCAGTTAAAGCCAGACGGATTGTTTCCAGATCGCGCATCTCGCCGACCAGTACAATATCCGGGTCTTCACGCAAGGCAGAGCGCAAGGCGTTGGCAAATGACAGGGTGTGCGGGCCGACTTCACGCTGGTTGACCAGACATTTTTTGGATTGGTGGACAAACTCGATCGGGTCTTCCACCGTCAGAATATGGCCATATTCATTGTCATTGATGAAGTTGATCATCGCCGCCAACGTGGTGGATTTACCCGAGCCAGTCGGCCCGGTCACCAGCACCAGCCCGCGCGGATTCATGGCAATATCCTGGAACACTTTAGGCGCATTGAGCTCTTCCAGCGTCAACACCTTGGACGGAATGGTCCGAAATACTGCGCCAGCACCCCGGTTTTGCACAAAGGCATTGACCCGAAAACGCGCCAAATTGGGAATTTCAAACGAAAAATCGCATTCCAGCGTGTCTTCATAAATCTTGCGCTGACCATCGTTCATGATGTCGTACACCATATCGTGTACGTCTTTATGATCCATTGCAGGCAGATTGATGCGGCGCACATCGCCATGAACCCGGATCATCGGTGGCAACCCTGCCGACAGGTGCAAGTCCGATGCCTTATTCTTGACCGAAAACGCTAAGAGTTCCGAGATTTCCATTTATAATTCTTCCTCTTATTCACGAATCAGGCTTGCACTTTGCTGCCGTCGGTGGCAATACTCGCAAACATCCTGACAAAGTTTTGTTCATTATGGCAACGTTATTTGAAGCATGGCAAGGCGTACAAGGCAGGATAGCTGCTGCATGCACAGCCTGCGCGAGAAATACGACAGAAATCACCTTACTGGCGGTGAGCAAAACCTTTCCGGCTCAAGATGTAAGGCAATTATACCAGCTGGGTCAGCGCCATTTTGGCGAGAACTATGCGCAGGAGCTGGGCAGCAAGCAGGCTGAGCTAGGCGATTGCGCCGATCTGGTCTGGCACTTTATCGGACCGCTGCAAAGCAATAAAACTCGCATCGTTGCCGAATGCGCGCACTGGGTACACACCATAGACCGCCTCAAAATTGCCGAGCGCCTTTCTGCCCAGCGCCCGGCACATTTACCGGCACTTAATCTGTGTTTGCAGGTCAATGTTTCCGGCGAGGAAAGTAAGTCGGGCATCAGCCCCGACGAATTAATCACGCTGGCCGAGGCGATTACCCGGATGCCGCGGCTGCAATTGCGCGGCCTGATGTGCATCCCCGAGGCAACGGATGATGCGGTAAAGCTCGCCAAACAGTTTCAAATCCTGAAACAATGTCAGCTTAAGCTGCAAGAAAACGGCTTTGAGCTTGATACTTTGTCGATGGGCATGTCAGCCGATTTGGAGCTGGCTATCGCGAATGGTTCAACTTTAGTACGTGTGGGCAGTGCCATTTTTGGCGCCCGCCATTACCCTCAGTAGGAATTGCAATGATCATTACCTTTATTGGTGGCGGCAATATGGCCACCGCCATGATTGGCGGCATGCTGGCGCAAGGATTTAGCGGCAGCGAAATTCATGTTGTTGAGCCGAACGAAGCCAAGCGGGCCGAACTGACCGCACAATACGGCATTTCAACATCAGCCCCCGGCGAGGCCATTCCGGCCAGCACGGCCATTCTGTTTGCGGTCAAGCCCCAGCAATTCAAGGCAGTGACTGCCGAGGTGTTGCCCCAGATCGGCAATGCGCTAGTGATTTCGATTGCTGCCGGGATTCGTGTCGATACCCTCTCCCGGTTTCTGGATGGACACCAACGTATTATTCGCGTCATGCCCAATACCCCTGCCCTAGTGCAAGCTGGGATTTCGGGCGTCTACGCCAGCGAAGCGGTCAACGAGGCAGATCGCAAGCTGACCAATCGTATTTTGTCGTCGATTGGCGAACAGGTCTGGGTTGACGACGAGCACCAGATTGATGGTATTACCGCCATCTCCGGCAGCGGCCCCGCTTACGTGTTTTATTTCATGGAAGCACTGCAAGCTGCAGCGCGTGCACAGGGCTTTGCGCCGGATGTGGCGCACAAACTGGCGTATCAAACCTTTGCTGGCGCAGTCAAACTGGCGCTCAGCTCGGACGATGACGCGGGTACATTGCAACAGAAAGTCACCTCAAAAGGCGGCACCACCGAGCGCGCCATCAAGGCGCTGGAATACAGCGAAGTGCGTACCACGATCATTTCTGCCGCCGCCGCCGCCGCCGCCCGCTCGCGCGAGCTGGGCGAAGAACTTGGCCGTGATATCGAACCCTAAGCCGTCAACCCAAAGAGGTGGAGCATGCTGACCAGCGTTCTGGATTTTCTGATCCGCAATCTGCTTGAGTTCCTGATTTTGCTGCTGCTGGCACGGTTTTATCTGCAAGCAGCCAAAGTCTCGTTTCGTCACCCGCTGGGCCAGTTTGTGCTGGCCTTGACCAATTGGCTGGTACTGCCGGTGCGCAAGCTGATTCCGTCGTTCAAAGGTTACGACAGCACCAGCCTGGCACTGGCCTGGATCACCGCGCTGGTGATGCATTCGGTTTTGCTGGCTATCACGCCTTGGCCATTTGATTTTTATTCCGGCTCGTCGGTGCTGGCACTGGTTTTGTCAGCGACGCTGGAGCTGGTCAAAATGTCATTCTATCTGCTGTTTGCCGCGGTGATTGCCCAGGTCTTGATGAGCTGGCTGGCGCCGTATAATCCGCTGATGCCGATGCTCACAGGCCTGACCGCGCCGTTTTTACGCCCGATTCAGAAGATCATTCCGCCGATTGGCAGGATTGATATTTCCCCTATGCTGCTGCTGCTGTTTATCCAGCTGGTGCTCAGCGTGGTGATCGCCCAGCTTGAGCCCTATATCCTGCAGGGCGTCAAACTCATCGGCTAGTTTTTAGGCAATCGAAGGTTGTAGTAGATAGTCAGGCGGTGGGCTTATTGATTACGCAGGCAGATTGGGTAGCTCTGGCTACCCAATCAACCACGCAAACAGGGGTATATCTCTAAATCAATTACACACTATGTCTTAGCGGTCAATACGTCGCTGGGTATAGTCATTCTGATTTTGCGGATCAACCCGGCGATACTCGCCGTCGATCACACCTTCTTGTGAAGGGCTAGCCGATCCGACCGCTGGCGCTGATTTTCCCCAGGGCAGGAGTAAAATCAACGCGATAACGTCGCCCATCAGCCCGGGAATAATCAATAGCACAGCGGCAATATAATAACGCGCCACGCTAAACAGGCTATGCAGGCCCAAACGGCCACTACGAATGTCATTCATCAACGTTAAGCCTATGCCCAAGCGCTGGTGACGCAGCATCAGGACACCCAGGCCAAAGCTGAGCAGAACGGCGAGCAAGGTCGGTACAACCCCAACCATGTCTGCCAGCCAGACCAGCGACATGATTTCAAGAAACGGATAAGCCAGCACGCTGGCAAAAACTAAATACGGCATGAATACTCCTTCTCAATCGCTCGTAGTATGGTGCAATTGCCCCGACCAGACCAGCGCGCAAACGCTGGCAAAGGGCATTATTACCGCAAGGCTGGCCGCTTGTGTGAACCAAATGGGCGCGGTACAGTCTGTTTATCACTGGCAGGGTGGAATCGAATCCGCACAGGAAGTTCCGCTGATGATCAAAACCACCCTGGCGATGTATCCGCAGCTGGAACAATGGCTGCTTGAGCATCACCCTTACGATGTACCCGAAATTATTGCGCTGCCCATCGTTGCGGGAGCGCCGGATTATCTGGCCTGGCTGGCTCAGGAAAGCAACGGTGTTGAACAAGGCTCCACTCAATGATGTCGCGTTTTATTACTTGCCTGCTGATGGCACTTTTTTCAATGCTTGCCTGGGGCAATACGGAATTTTTACCACCAGAAAAAGCCTTTAAACCCAGCATCGTCCAACTGGATGCCAATACGGTCGAGCTGCGTTTTGCCATTGCCCCCGGCTATTATCTATATCGGGATCGCATTCAGGTTAGTGCTACTCCCCTAGCGATCAAAACCCAGCTACCCAAAGGCGAAATCAAGGATGACCCGAGCTTTGGCAAGGTTGCCGTTTTTCATGATCAGTTGATCGTCAAACTCACTAGCCCACAGGCAATATCAAAACAGCAGGCATTCACCATCAAATTTCAGGGCTGTGCGGAAGCCGGCATCTGCTACCCACCACAAACCCAGATACTCAAGCTGGGGGAGAGCAAAACCCCCGCGCTCAAAGCGCTGTTTGGCGCCAGTTCCGACAGTAACACCAGCAGCAATACCCCCGAGTCAGCGTTTTTCGGGGGTAGTTTTTTTGGCACACTGGGTATTTTCTTCCTGGCCGGCATCGGTCTGGCGCTAACGGCGTGCATGTATCCGCTGATCCCGATTGTCTCAGGTATTGTCATCGGGCATCAGCCCGTAAAACGCTGGCACGCTTTAAGCCTTAGTTTTGTCTATGTGCAAGGCATGGCCATTTCATATACAGCCATCGGCGTTGCTGCCGCAGCCACAGGCACTTTGCTGGTCGTAGCGCTACAGCAACCGTGGGTGATTGCAGCTTTTGCGCTGTTTTTCCTCGCCATGGCGATGGCCATGTTTGGCGTTTTCAGCGTTCAGCTGCCCAGCAGCTGGCAGAGCCGTTTAAATAGCGCCAGCATGAAGCTGCCGGGCGGCAAATGGACTTCCGTGCTACTCATGGGGTTACTCTCGGCACTGATTATTGGCCCCTGCATTGCGCCACCGCTGGCGGCAGCATTGGCATACATCGGCCAAACCGGCGATGTATGGCTCGGCGGCGCAGCGCTCTACAGCATGGCTTTGGGTCTGGGGCTGCCGCTGCTGGCGATCGGCGCATTCGGTTCGACCATTCTGCCCAAAGTGTCCGGCAAGGTGATGCAAGGCGTTAAAATTATTTTTGGCATAGTATTGCTCGCTATGGCGCTCTGGGTCTCGCGTCCACTATGGGAACCCCACCTGGGTATAGAAGCACCTCATCAATTGGCATTTAAAACAGTCCGTAGCAATGCCGAGCTTGATCAGGCTTTGCTCGCGGCCAAAGGCCAGGCTGTGATGATTGATTTTTATGCAGACTGGTGCGTGAGCTGTATTGAATTCGAGCGCAAAACGCTGAGCCAACCGGCTGTCCAAGCCGCGCTGAAAGATCACAAACTCTTGCGGGTTGATGTTACACAGAACACCGCCGCCGACGCTGCACTACTGGCCCGCTATCAATTGTACGGGCCACCAGCGCTGATTTTTTACAGCCCACAGGGCTTTGAAATCAAAAACAAGGTGATTGGCTTTCAGGATGCGCCACAATTTCTGGCCACCTTGAGCAACAACCAATCCATATCGTGCACCACTCAGCTTTGTTAAGGTTTCATCAAATATGAAAAAATGGCTTTTGTTACTGGCGCTACTTTGTTCACCCTTAAGTCAGGCCGCCGATCCATTCTGGCGCATGAGCTTGCCCGACCCACAGGGCAAAACGCAAGCACTTGCTCAATGGCAGGGAAAAATGCTGATCGTGAACTACTGGGCTACCTGGTGCGGACCATGTCGGCAGGAAATGCCCGAGATGATCGCACTGCAGAAAAAATATGGCAAAACCGTACAATTTGTCGGGATTGCGATTGATGAACCAGTGCCAACCGCGCGTTTTGCCAAAGAGCTGGGCGTCAACTACCCCATTCTGATCGGCGGCAATAGTGCGATGAATATGATGCGGCAACAGGGCAATCAACAAGGCGGCTTGCCTTTTACCGTATTTTTTGATGCCAAAGGCAAGCAGGTTGCCCAGCAGCTAGGCAAAATCAGCCATGAACAACTGGAAGCACAGATAAAAAAATACGCCCGCTAAGGGCGTATGTGTGTGCTGGTGGGTGTGGGGGACTCGAAAAGCCTAGAAGCCGCAGAACACATCCCGCAGCATCGCAATCACCACCAGCGTGCGGATATCACCCACACGGTAATAAACCCGGTTCGCGTCTTTGCGCGTGCGCAAAACGCCTTTCTCCCGCATCAGCGCCAAGTGCTGCGAAATATTTGATTGCGTCGTGCCAACCCGCTCGACAATATCCTGCACGCTCACTTCCTGATCGGCCAGCACGCACAGAATCTTCAGGCGCAGCGGGTGCGACATTGCCTTCATCGCCCGTGATGCCTGGTCGATGTGCTCATCATCCATCTCTTCAATTGATTCAATCATTTTCAATTCTTTTATTTATTATGCTCAGGGTCTGATGACATTTGGTTTGCGATCCCGCTGGCGCGAGTTTCGTGGCGAATCAAGACGTTTTGTGCGACGTATAGCCCGCTATACAAGCACGAAACAACGCAGAGTCGCCGCGAAAATCGCCCAGCCCGAAGGGTTTAGCTGCTTTTGGCCTGATCCTGCGTTGCGAAAACCTTACATAGAATGGCTATGCTTCGGTTTTCGCGCCTTGTTTCAGGCCAAAATCAGCTTAAACGGGATTCGTAAACCAAACGTCAACAGACCCTCTCAGACTTGAGCCGAATCAGCTTTGTGCCAAATTACGACGATCCAACATCAGCTTGAGTTAGAATACTAACCGTGTTTGAAAACTATTCGCAACCTAGGACCGCAACTATTTTAGCAAGTTCGGCGCGAATCACCATAGGACTTTGTCATGCCACAACAAATCACTCCCGTATTACTTCTTATTCTTGACGGCTTTGGTTACCGCACTGGCGGCGATGACAATGCCATCTTGCATGCACGCAAGCATCATTTTGATCGTCTGTTCTCGCAATATCCATTTACAACGATTAATGCGTCCGAGCAGTTCGTCGGCTTGCCTGCTGGCCAATTTGGCAATTCTGAAGTGGGTCACCTCAATATTGGTGCGGGGCGTATTGTGCAACAGGACATCAGCCGTATCGACTGTGACGTTGCCGACAAAACAATAGGCAACAATCCGGTTTTCAAACAGGCAATTGATAGCGTTAAAGCCAGTGGCAAAGCGCTGCACATTATGGGACTGATGTCCGATGGCGGCGTTCATTGCCATGAAAATCACGTGTTTGGCCTGATCGAAGCAGCAAGTCAGGCTGGCGTGAAAGACATTCGCATCCACGCCTTCCTCGATGGCCGCGATACGCCGCCGCGCAGCGCCGAACTCTACCTGCAGCGCCTGCAAACTGTCTGTGATGCAAATAACGCCCGCATCGTCGGGATTGTCGGCCGCTACTGGGCGATGGATAGAGACACCCGTTGGGAACGTGTAGAACCTGCATACAAACTGATCGTTGATGGTATCGGCCTTTATAGCGCAGAGAGCGCAATTGACGGACTAGAAAACGCCTATAAACGCGATGAAAACGATGAATTCGTTTCAGCCACGGTGATCGGCACACCGACGCGCATGGAAGATGGCGATGCGGTGATCTTTATGAATTTCCGTGCCGACCGTGCCCGTCAGCTCACTACAGCATTGACCGCAGCGGACTTTGGCGGCTTTGAGCATCCGCAACGCCAGCCCAAATTTGCCTATTTCTGCACTGCGACAGACTACGGTTCGGCTTACAGCCATCCGGTAGCCTACACCAAAGAAAAAGTGAAAAACGGTTTTGGCGAATACATCGCTAGCTTGGGCTTGAAACAGCTGCGGATTGCAGAAACCGAAAAATACCCGCATGTCACTTACTTCCTGTCGGGTGGCGAAGAGAAAGAATTCGCCGGCGAAGACCGCATTCTGGTGCCATCGCCTAAGGTCGCGACCTATGACTTGAAACCGGAAATGTCAGCCGCCGAAGTCACTGACAAAATGATCGCTGCAATCAATAGCAAGCAGTACGCGGCCATCATTTGTAACTATGCCAATGGTGATATGGTGGGTCATAGTGGTATTTTTGATGCGGCCGTCAAAGCCGTTGAAGCACTGGACGAATGCGTAGGCCGTGTCGTTGCGGCGCAACTGGCGATCGGTGGCGAGGTGCTGATCACCGCGGATCATGGCAATTGCGAAATGATGTTCGACAAGAACTCAGGCCAGCCACATACGCAACACACCACCGATCTGGTACCGTTCTGCTATATCGGTCGCCCTGCCCGCCTCTCACCGGGTGGCGCACTCAAAGACATCGCACCTTCATTGCTGGCCATGATGGGCCTGGAACAACCGACAGAGATGACCGGTCAATCACTGATCAATTTTCTGTAAATGACATAATTTGGGTTTAGTGAATGCAGCGAATCAAGTAAAGTGATGCACTCTGTCGGTATCCCGAGTCTAAGTTGTGCGTGTACGTTTACTTGCTTCGCTGCTTTTCACCTGCCTGATCGCCAGCACGGGCAGCTTTGCGGCCCCTGCGGCCAGTAAAGTGACCCAGGCGACCGTTTCTGAGCGAGCCGCCAAACAGGAAGAGCTCAAAGATCTGCGCAATCAGATTCAGCAGCTACAAAAAGATCTCAGCCAGAACGAATCCTCGCGCAATGAAGCTGCCGACGCGCTAAAACAATCCGAACAATCCATCTCCGAAGCCAACCGTGTCCTGAACGAGCTGGCACACGAACGCGCCTTGACCAGCAATGAGCTGGCCAGACTGGAGGCCGATATTGCCCGTACCCGGGTCAACATCCGTGCCAGCCAGCAGCGTCTGGGTGATTTACTTAAAAGCCGCTACAAGCTAGGCCAGCTTGAAGCCTGGCGACTGCTACTGAATCAGAAAGACCCCAATCAGCTCAGCCGCGACCTGACGTATTACAAGCATCTTGCGCGCTCGCAACAGCAGCTGGCGCAACAGCTGGAAAGTCAGCTGAACGAACTTAATGTACTGGCCGAGCAAATCCAGCAAAAAAATGCCGAGCTGCAGGAAATCGCTAATAACAAGCAACGCCAGCGTCAGCAGTTGCTTAGCGAGCAATTGGAAAAGAAAGCGGTCGTGAACCAGCTCTCCAAAGAAATCGCCACGCAGCGTAACCAGATTCAAAAACTCGCCGCCGATGAGAAACGCCTGACCCAGCTCACCGAGCGCCTTAATGCCCTGATCCGTCAGCAAGAAGCAGCGCGTGCACGTCAACTGGAAATACAGCGACAACAAGCCAGAAAACGGGCCGAGCAGTTGGCCAAGGCCAAAGCTGAACGCGCTGCACGGCAGGCGAAAGCCGAGCAAAAAGCCAAAGCGGCTGGCAAACCGGCACCAACGCCAGAGCCGGCCCCTAAAGAAGAAGTCGCCAGCGTCAATGACGCACTACCCGATCCGGCACAAGCAGGGGCCAAATTTGCCTCACTCAAAGGCAAGCTAAGTTTGCCGGTGAAAGGCGTGGTAATTGGACGGTTTGGTGCGCCACGTGGCGAAGGTGGTAGCTGGAAAGGGCTGATGATCAAGGCTGGCAGCGGCCAGTCTGTGCATGCCATTGCCAGCGGACGGATAGTCTTTGCCGACTGGCTGCGTGGTTTTGGTAATTTGCTGATTATTGACCATGGCGGCGGCTATATGAGTCTTTATGGCGCCAACGAAAGTGTCTTGAAACGCGTTGGCGACACCGTCAAACCGGGTGATGTCATCGCCACCGTCGGCAACAGCGGTGGCATGGCAGAATCTGGCGTATACTTTGAAATCCGCCAAAACAGTCGTCCACTCGACCCATTGCAGTGGGCCAAATAACACAAATAGGAAAATCCCGGGATGTCCAACAAACCCTATAGCCGCTGGCAAAAAGTAAGTCTTTTGGCTGCGGGAGCCGGTCTCGGCGCCGTTTTGAGCTTGTCGTTCAATGCCACTGCAGACAAAGAAGCCAGCAGCAATCCGCTGCCGATTGATGAATTGCGCGCTTTCTCAACGGTATTTGGCCTGATCAAGCAAAGCTATGTCGAACCCGTTGAAGATAAAAAGCTGATCAACGAAGCCATCAAAGGCATGGTTAGCGGTCTTGATCCACATTCAAGTTATCTGGACGAAGAAGCGTTTAAAGACCTCAAGGTCAATACCCAAGGCGAATTTGGCGGCCTGGGCCTAGAAGTGAATATGGAAGACGGGCTGGTGCGGATTGTCTCGCCGATTGAAGACACACCAGCTTATCGCGCCGGCATCAAAACGGGCGATTACATTGTCAAAATTGACGATCTGCAAGTACAGGGCCTGTCGCTCAACGACGCCGTGTCAAAAATGCGTGGCAAAGCAGGTACGACGGTGACACTGACCATCTTGCGCAAAGGCGAACCAAAACCACTGGTGATGACGCTAAAACGCGCGATTATCAAAACCCAGAGCGTGAAATCCAAACTGGCCGAGCCGGGCTATGGCTATATCCGTATTACCCAGTTCCAGGAAAAAACCACGGAAAACCTGGCATTGGCTATTGAAGCGCTGTACAAGGAAAACAAAACGCCCCTGAAAGGGCTGGTGCTGGATCTGCGTAACGATCCGGGCGGCTTGCTCGATGGCGCGGTCGGCGTATCTGCCGCCTTCCTGCCCAAAGACGCACTGGTTGTTTATACCGAAGGGCGGACTGCCGATGCCAAAATCAAGCTGACGGCCAGCCCGCAGTATTATCAGCGCGACAGCGGCAAGGATTACTTTAAAAACACGCCTAAAGACGTGAAAACCGTACCGGTGGTGGTGCTGGTCAATGGCGGCTCAGCATCGGCTTCCGAGATTGTCGCGGGCGCGCTGCAAGACCATAAACGTGCACTGGTTGTCGGTACGCAAACCTTTGGTAAAGGCTCGGTGCAAACCATCTTGCCGATTGACGCCAAGAGCGCGCTGAAACTCACCACAGCCCGCTACTTCACGCCAAATGGCCGCTCGATCCAGGCCAAAGGCATTACACCGGATATCGTAGCCGAAGAAGCAACACTCAATGGCAAGGAAGACAACGGTTTCCGTTTGCGCGAAGCCGATCTGGGCCGCCATCTGGATAACCCGACCGACAAAGAGGCCGGCAAAACCAGCCCGGCACCAAGCGAAGCACCAAAAGCCACCGCCAAACCGGCAGCCAAAGCCGCTAGCAGTGCAGAGAGCGAAGAAAATCCACGCGAGCTGGCATCCAAATCGGATTACCAGCTGCAGCAGGCTTTGAACGTGCTCAAAGTGCAACATCTACTGCTGAGCAAACCTGCCAGCAAATAGTCTGGCATTATCCAGCAGCTTCACCCCTACCCCCTATACGGCGCAGCCCTATAGGGGGTATTTCATTGCAGAGCATATCCAACCTAATCTACGAGGCAATACCCTACCCATCGTCAAATAAGTATCGCTGCGAGCCAACACCATTACCAAGCAAAAACCTGCTGCACAAAGCCCGAAAAAGGTTTAATCTAAAACAACGATAAGACTTATCGAGGGGGCGCAACATGAAACAACATCACGACGACATCAAGCACCGCGAAATTGTATTCAGTGCCCAGCCTCTGGATCAGGCCAGCCAGGCCGCCCGCCTGCTCAATCGCATCCCCGGCGTTGAAAGCCAGGTTTTCGCCAGCCAAAACCGCATCTCGGTGCAGTACCATATCGATGAGCACACCCTGATTGAGCTAGAAACCCGCCTGCAAGAAGCTGGTTTTCATCTGGACAACAGCATCCTGCAAAAAATCAAACGCGCGCTGGCGCATTATTGTGAAGAAGTTCATTACGACAACCGCGCGATTCCTGAGCACAATATCAAAAGCCGCGATATCTACGTCAAAGTCTGGGAAAAGCACCCGCACGGTGATCATGACGAAACACCGGAAGAATTGCGCCGCTATCTTTAAGAGAGCATGCACCACCTTGATATGGCTTAAGCCAAGCGAAGCCCTGATGGTTATAATCAGGGCTTCAACTTTTTCAACTTCTGTAGCGGCCCTACCATGACAGTTTGCCCGACCCGCAGCGCCCGCATCGAGCTGGATGACGCCAAATTACTGCGCTACAGCCGCCATATTCTGCTCGACGAGCTGGGTATCGAAGGGCAGGAGAAAATCAGCGCCGCGCATGTGCTGATTATCGGCGCGGGCGGGCTGGGCTCGCCGCTATCGCTGTATCTGGCCAGCGCCGGCATCGGCACGCTAACTATCATCGACGACGACGAGGTAGATCTAACCAATCTGCAGCGCCAGATTGTCCACACTCAGGCACGCGTGGGCAGCAACAAGGCCGAATCGGCCAAGGCAACGCTCAGCGCACTGAACCCCGACATTACCATCCATGCGCTTGGCGAACGCGCCAACGAGCAGCGCCTGCTGGATCTGGTACAGGCCGCCGATGTGGTGGTCGATTGCTGTGACAATTTTGAAACGCGTCATGCGGTCAATCGCGCCAGCGTACAGGCCAGAAAACCGCTGGTTTCAGGCGCAGCAGTGCGTTTTGACGGGCAGATCACCACCTTTGATCCGCGTATGGCCGATGCCCCGTGCTATCACTGCCTGTTTGGCGACGAAGGCGAAGCCAACGACAGCCCCTGTGCCACCTTTGGCGTCTTTGCCCCACTGGTGGGCATTATCGGTGCGGCACAGGCCGCAGAAACGCTGAAAGTGATCACCGGCTGCGGCGATATTCTGCACGGCAGGCTACAGCTGTACGACGCCCGTACGGCGCGCTGGCGCGAAATGCGCTACAAAAAAGACCCCGCCTGCCCGGTCTGCAGCGCACGAGTCTGAACGCATGAACGATAAACATCGCCGGCCTTCGATGCAGGACGTGGCCGATCTGGTCGGCACCTCCAAAATGACCATCAGCCGCTATTTGCGCGCCCCGGAACTGGTTGCCCCCGCAACGGCCACGCGAATTGCCGAAGTAATGGCGCAATTGGGCTACATCCCCAGCCGCGTGCCAGAAATGCTGGCCAATGATCGCAGCCGTGCCATCGGCGTCCTACTACCTTCGATGTCCAATCAAGTCTTTGCCGCCGTGGCACAAGGCATTGAAGAAGTCACCGTGCCAGCGGGATACCACGTGCTGTACGGCCATTACGGCTACGATGCCGAGCGCGAAGCCGAACAAATTGCGCAATTATTGTCGTTTCATATCGACGGCCTAATTCTGTCCGAATCGAATCACACCGAGCGAGCGCTGAAAATACTAGGTGTCGCAGCCATTCCGGTGGTTGAAATGATGGATCTACCCGCCAGTCCGATTGATCAGGCCGTGGGTCTAGATCACCGGGCGGCAGCGGCCGCCATGGTCTACGCCATGCTCTCGCGTGGCAAGCGGCAGATTGTGTATCTGGCAGCACGGCTGGATCAGCGCACGCGCATGCGCGAAAGCGGCTATCGGCAGGCCATGGATGCGGCAGGTTTACCCAGCCATGTAATTCACACCAATGCCGCTTCAACATTCAGTCTGGGCGGCGAATTGCTCGCCCGCGCGCAGCTGGCTGTACCACAGCTCGACGGCGTTTTCTGCACCAATGACGATATTGCCGCCGGTGCCTTGCTCGCCGCGCAGGCGCAAGGCTTGCGCGTGCCAGACGACATCAGCATTGCTGGCTTTAACCATCTGGATATTGGCTTGGCACTGCAACCGCAGCTGGCCAGCGTCATCACGCCGCGGCATGCCATCGGCCGCAGCGCGGCACAGCGCTTGATTGCCCGTATCAACGGCGAGACATTCACCGCGCCCGTGCAAGACCTCGGTTTTGAGCTGTTTCTCGGCGGCAGCATTTAGCGCTCTTCAGACCGCACCACATACCCAACAGTGTATTGCTTTGCAAGGCAATAAAAATATCACCTTCAGCAATATACCCCATAAAATTCAGAACACTGATTTGCTCTAAGTACAACCCCTAGTCTGATTTTGGTCAAAAATGTAGCAAAAGCTATTGCCACTACAAACTGGAATAGCGCAAAATGTTACGCATAACATGTTACCAGTAACATTTTCGCTTGGAGTCGAATATGAACCCCGTAAAATCCAGAATCTATGTCCTGATGGGCGTCTCGGGCTGCGGCAAATCAGCGCTGGCCACCCGGCTGGCGCACGAGCTGAACGCTGCATTGCTCGATGGCGATTTCTTGCATCCCCGCGCCAATATCGAAAAAATGGCCTCGGGCCAGCCGCTCAATGACGATGACCGCGCGCCGTGGCTAGCAGCGCTGAACGACGCCGCCTTTGCCATGCAGCGCACCAATCCGGTGTCGCTGATTGTGTGTTCGGCGCTCAAAAAGGCCTATCGCGATCGTCTGCGGCAAGGCAATCCCAATCTGAGCTTCCTGTTTTTGGATGGCGAATACGATCTCATTGCCGCACGTTTGCAAGCCCGACAAGGACATTTTCAAAAGGCAGGCATGCTGCAATCACAATTTGTCACGCTGGAACGCCCGGATGCGAGCGAACCCGATGTAGTTCGCATCGACATCGCGCCGCCGCTGGCCGATGTCGCCGCCGCAGCCCGTTTGGCCATTCAGTCACAGGAATAAGATCATGGATACTTTTACTCTGATTTTCACGGCGCTGGGTTCGGTGCTGTTGCTGCTATTTTTGGTGATGAAAGCGCGCTTGCACGCTTTTGTCGCGCTGATGCTGGTGTCGATTGGCGCGGGGATTTTTTCCGGCATGCCAGTGGATAAAATTGCCGATACCATGCAAAAAGGCATGGGTGGCACCCTGGGCTTTCTGGCCGTGGTCGTCGCGCTAGGCGCAATGTTTGGCAAAATTCTGCATGAAACCGGCGCACTCGATCAGATTGCCGTCAAATTGCTCGACCAATTTGGCCATAGCCGCGCCAATTATGCACTAGGGATTGCGGGTCTAATCTGCACGCTGCCGCTGTTTTTTGACGTGGCGATTGTGCTGCTGATCGGCGTGGTGTTTGCTGTGGCGCGCCGCACCGGGGGCAATGTGATCAAGCTGGCCATTCCGCTCTTTGCCGGTGTGGCCGCCTCGGCAGCCTTTTTACTCCCCGGCCCAACGGCGATGCTGCTCGCTTCACAAATGAAGGCCGATTTTGGCTGGATGATTGTACTGGGTCTGGCCGCCGCGATTCCCGGCATGCTGCTGGCAGGGCCGCTGTTTGGCAACTTTATCAGCAAGCATGTCACGCTGGCTTTGCCCGCCGATGTGAGCGAGCCCAGCCTTGGCAAAGGCCAGATGCCGTCGTTTGGCTTTAGCATCGCACTGGTCTTGTTCCCGCTGATTCTGGTGGGGCTCAAAACCATCGTGGCGCGTTTTATTGATAGCGATAGCGCGCTCTATCCGTGGCTGCAGCTCATCGGCCATCCTTTCACCGCGATTCTGGCGGCCTGCATGCTGGCCATTTATGGCCTGGCGCTACGCCGTGGCATGAGCCGGGAAAAAGTGATGGAAGTCTGTAGCGCAGCGCTACAACCGGCAGGGATTATCCTGCTGGTGACTGGTGCTGGTGGTGTGTTTAAGCAAGTACTGGTTGATTCAGGTGTCGGCCCAGCGCTAGGGAATGCGCTGATCGGCGCGGGCCTGCCAATTGCTCTGGCGTGTTTTGTCTTGGCGGCAGCGGTGCGGGTGATTCAGGGATCAGCCACCGTCGCCTGCCTGACAACCGTGGGGCTAGTCTTGCCAGTCATCGAGCTGGCAGGCTACTCGGGAGCGCAACTGGCGGCACTGTCGATCTGTATCGCGGGTGGCTCGATTGTATTAAGCCATGTGAATGATTCGGGCTTCTGGCTATTCGGCAAATTTACCGGTGCCAGCGAAGCACAAACACTGAAAACCTGGACGGTGATGGAAACCATTCTGGGTAGCACCGGTGCGGCGGTCGGAATGATTGCATTTAGTCTGCTCTAAAACGGACTCTGGCCGTCAGTGCTGCCCCGCCGGGCACTGATGGCCACATTCTCCAACGGGCTTAAAAAAATTCAATGCCGTCGTCCAGCTCGCTCGATTCAAGCAGCCTCACATTGCCAGCCAGCTCGATCGCTTCGTTGATCGCAACGCCGCGCAAGATGGCGTCAAACAGGATTTTTTCCTGCTCCATGGTGTATTGCGAACGGATTCTTTCCTGCAGTTTTAACCACTCGGCGGGCACAAACATCGCCTGACGATCGGAAACCAGCCCCGCTAGCGCGCTCAACGTGCCGCAGACATGCTCCAGCCGCTGCGAAAGCCGGTCATAAAACTGGAATGCCACCACCGATTTGATATTCTGCTCGCTAATTTGTGTGACGCGCTCTTCGAGGTTTAAGTCATCAGGCAATTGATGGACAAATTCAATCAAATCACTTTTTAAAGCGTGAATTTGTTCGGATGTGGTGGAGAACGAGGTCGCCAGCTGATTGAGCGAGCTGCTGCTGTCCTCCATGGCGTGGCGAATCTGGGCCACCACAATCCCCAGCATCAATATGGTCTCTTGCACTTGGCTCCAGCTTAAATCCGGATTTTGTGCGGCAGAGCCGCCTTTGGGTATCTCAACCATGATGTCTGCCTTGTCAAAAAACGCTGCAATACAAGCGTTATAGAAGCCATCCGGTGAGCTTGCTAAGCTGATCAGCACGCCTCTGCCACAATCTGTAACTGCAGCCGGGCAAAATCATGCGGCACATTCCAGCTCTGGGCGGTATCGCTGGCCACAGCGCACAAGGCCTGGCCCGGCAAATGCCAGATGGCCAAGTGCCAGCACACCGGATCAGCGCTAAATAATCGCCAGCCGCCTTCATCCGGCAACAGCTCAAAACGGCTCAGGCCGCCGACCAGGCCTGTCCCCAGCGCTTTTAACAAGGCCTCTTTGGCCACCCACATATGATAAAAGAGACTCAGCTGCGCCTCGCCAGCCCTCGCGTGCAGCGCGGCGCACTCCCGCACGGAGAAATATTGCCCGGCAATCGCCAGCGCATTGCGTCTGAGCTGGATGGATTCAATATCAATCCCTACCCTACCCTTACCCAAAGCCGCGCCTGCCCAAGCGGCGGTATGTGACCATGACAAACCATTGGGGGCCGGCCAATTCACGGCCTGCGGACGACCACTGGCTTGCGTCAGCAACGCAGGTTCGAGGCCTTGCCCCTCAAGCAAACTGATTGCCAGATGCCGCGCAGCGCAAAATTGCCTTTGTCGGGCCGGATGGCTGATTCTGACCAGCCGCTCTTGCTGCGCCTGATCCAGCCAATGAGCCACCGGGGGAATCTCGCTCGCTTCACTCAGCGACATCAAAGCCAATTGCGCCATGGTTTTCCTTTCTGCATAAAAAAAGCGACCAGCTCTGGTCGCTTTTTACTATCGGCAAGCCCGCTCTGGTTTATACCGAGAACGACGATCCGCAGCCGCAAGTTGATTGTGCGTTCGGGTTTTTGATTGTGAACTGAGAGCCTTCCAGGCTTTCCACGTAATCAATTTCCGCGCCAACGAGGTATTGGTAGCTCATCGGGTCAACCAGGAGGGTAACGCCGTTTTTGCTGATTGGCGTGTCGTCTTCGTTAACGATTTCGTCAAAGGTAAAGCCATACTGGAAGCCTGAACAGCCACCGCCCGTTACAAACACGCGCAGTTTCAGATCTGGGTTGCCTTCCTCGGCGATCAGCTCGCTCACCTTCGCAGCAGCGTTATCGGTGAAAACAAACGGTAGGGGCATGTCGGTTTCGGTGGTCATTACAGCTCCGAAGAAATAATAGTTGACTAAAACACTATGGATTATCCGCTCGAACACGGGCAAGGTCAATCTGCAGCTTGCACCGCCGAGACAAATTTACGCTTTTTTCGGCTCGGTGCGCGGCACGTCGGCAGGCGATACTTCTTCGCGCTTGCCATTGTGTACATGAACCAGATGCCCTTCAATCACCGCGCCCGGGTGCATTTCCAGCGTCTTGTACGCCAGATCACCCACAATGCGTGATTTGGCCTGCAGCTCGACATAGTGACTGACTTCAATCGGGCCGCGGATTTCGCCATTCAGAATCAGATGGCTGCACTGCACCTTGCCTTCGATTCGTGCTTTTTCGCTGATCACCAGCGTGCCATTTTTTTCGTCAGCCATGCTTACATTCCCAACAATAATGCCATCAACGCGCAAACCACCGGCAAACTGCACATCGCCAGTCAAAGTGGTGCCGTGACCAATCAGGCTATCAATTTTGGTGCTGCCTTTTTTCTTGCTAAACATACCGTCTCCTTAGATTTTTTTCTGGCAACTGGCCTGAACCTGATTCCCTTCTTCACCAAAAAACTGCACATCCATCAGCAAGTTGCTTGCGCCAGCGGGCGGAGCTAGCTCGCCTTCCAGCTTGGCGTAGTGCTTGGCTTTCACCGGAATCAGCGGATCAAGCCCCTGACTGATCCGGCCTTTCTTGCCCGCATCCAGATATTGCAAATTTACCTGCAGGCGGCCAAGCAGTTCGTCAGTACGATTCGTCCCCTGCACCAACAGCAAGCGGTAGCGGTATTTCCCCGGCTCGATGGCTTGCAAGTCGCAGGCCACAAAATTGGCGATACGCGCGCGATCATTGCTTTGCAGCAGCGATTCAAAAAACGAGACCGTCTCACGCATGGCCGACAGATCCTGCTGCGCCTGATTCTGCTGGCGCACCAGGGCATCGCGTTCGGAGCTTAGAATGGTCACTTGCTGCGCAAGCAAGGCCGACTGCGCCGCCAGGGAAGCAATCTGCGCCTGTGTTTTTTGCGTCGAGGAGTGATGCTCGGATTGCACCTGCGCCTGCAAGGTGAGCAGCTGACGCTGCCCCAGCCAGTATCCGGCTACAAGCATTGCCAGCATTAGGCTAGCGAGCAATACCCACCGAAGCAATATGCGTCGCCAGCTGTCTTGCGGCCGTAGCGCCAGCGGCGCGGCAGTAAGCCGCGCCCGGTGAGCCCGATATAAACGCTTGATCGGCATGCCCGATTATGGCAACAAAGGGACTACGTCCAGACCATGCTGCTCTGGCAGGCCAAACATCAGGTTCATCACTTGCACTGATTGACCCGAAGCGCCCTTCACCAGATTGTCTTCCACCACCAGAATCACCAGCAAATCACCGTTACCGGGGCGGTGCACCGCAATGCGTGCGGTATTGCTGCCGCGCACTGAACGCGTTTCCGGGCATGAACCTGCTGGCATCACATCGACAAAAGGCTCGCCTGCAAAGCGCTCTTCAAACAGTTTTTGAATATCGGCCGCTTTGCCCGCCTCGGTTAAACGCGCGTAAATCGTCGAGTGAATACCGCGAATCATCGGCGTCAGGTGTGGCACAAAAGTCAGCTCAACTGGTGCGCCATGAATGGCGCTCAAGCCTTGCATGATCTCGGGTGAGTGACGATGACCTTTGACGCCATAGGCTTTGAAATTGTCTGCGCTTTCAGCAAACAGCGTGCCGACTTCGGCTTTACGGCCCGCGCCG